>JAWKJK010000001.1:0-300000 GCA_041393815.1 Candidatus Nanopelagicales bacterium
GTCGTCGCCACGCGTGGTAGGGAGTTGCGATGATCGGTCGCCGTCGCGTCGTCGTCCTGAGTGTCTCCGTCGCGTGCGTGGCGGGAGTCGCCGTCGTACCACCGACCCTCGCGGCAGCGGAGCAGGCGCCGCGGGCGACCGCGTTGCGGTGGGCCCCCTGCGCCGACGAGGCGCTGGCGGACGGCGGGTTCGAGTGCGCCTCGATGAAGGTGCCCCAGGACCGGCGCAGGCCCGCCGGCCCGACGTTCACGCTGGCCCTGGTGCGGCATCGGGCGAGTGGTACGTCGGAGGAGCGGATCGGCTCGCTGATCTACAACCCCGGGGGCCCCGGCGGTTCGGGCCTGGACACGATCGCGGGCAACTGGGACCGGCTGCCGGACGTGGTGAAGCAGCGCTTCGACCTGGTGTCGTGGGACCCGCGCGGGGTCAACCAGTCCAGCCCCTCCCTGGCGAAGGAGGGCTGCCGGACGGCCTGGCCCCAGCGGCCCCTGACCGGCCCGGTGGACTGGGCGGCGGTGACTCGCCGCTTCATCACCGACCTCGGGGCCGTCAACCGCCAGTGCGAACGGAAGGTCGGTGCGGCCCTCGAGCACATGGGCACGATGGAGGCGGTGGCGGATCTCGACCGGATCCGCGCCGCGGTCGGTGACGAGAAGCTGACGTACTGGGGGCTGAGCTATGGCACTCGGATCGGCTACGTCTACGCGCTGCGCTACCCCGACCGGGTCCGCGCCATCGTGCTGGACGGTTCCATCGACCCGGCCTCGACGGCACTGAGCCTGACCGAGGGAGGCGTCGGGCCGGACCAGGCGTACGGGTCCTTCGCCGACGTCTACCCGGAGTCGAACCGTCGCTGGCTGCGGGTCATGTCGGTGCTCAACAGGCGCACCGTGAAGCTTGCCGACGGCCAGGTCCTCGACCGGTCCGTCGCGCTCGACTTCGTGTACGGCTTCATCGCCCAGCAGAGCGCCTACCCGGTGGTGGCGACCTTCGTGGACGCCTGGCACGCGGCGATCTTCGGCACGGGCGCGGCGCAGCAGGAGGGCCGGGAGGCCGGGGCGCAGGCGGTGGAGTTCCAGCGAGCTCTGCCCAACAGCAACGCCGGCGGTGTCTTCTCGGTGGTCAACTGCCTGGACTACGCCGACCGCCCGTCGACGGCACAGGTCATCGCCGCGGTCCGCCAGACGAAGCGCTGGGCGCCGCGGTACGGGGCCGCGTTGGCGCTGATGTTCGGCGCGGGGTGCTCCGGGCTGAGCGTGAAGCCGGACCCGATCCCGGTCATGACCGGGGCCGGTTCGTCGCTGCCGGTCCTCATCCTCGGGTCGTCCCGGGACGGGTCGACCGTCGTGCAGTGGACCGCGCGGATGTCGCGCGCGTTCCCCCGGTCCCGCACCGTGACGTACGCCGGCGGCCAGCACGTGACGTGGGGCTACGCCGGGTCCGAGTGCGTGAACGAGGTCGCGAACGCCTACGTCCTCGACCTCACTCTGCCGCCCACCGACCGGGCCTGCCCGAACTCGCTGGAGGTCGCGCAGTAGCCGAGCAGGGGGCTGTTCCCCTGGTGCGTGCGGGTCTACCCTGCCGAAGTCGCCGTCGATGGGCGACGGCCGGCGCCCCAGGGGTAGACCATGCGCGGACTCACGACACCGATCCTGCTGACCCTGACCGGCGCCCTCGCGGGCTTCGTCGCCGCCGGCGCTCTCGTCACCGGATCCCCGCCGACGATCGCCACCGTGCAGCAGGTGGCGGCCTCCGCACCGCAGGCGACCGCGTCGACGTACCGCGCCTGCGCGAACAAGAAGACCGGTGCGATGCGGCTGCTCGTCGGCGGCGCGAAGAAGTGTCGGGCGGCCGAGGTGGCGCTGCAGTGGAACCTCCGCGGACCGGCCGGGCCGACGGGGAGCCCGGGTCTGGCCGGGGCGGCAGGTCCGGCCGGACCCCAGGGCCCGGCCGGCGAGCCAGGACCCGCGGGGCCGGCCGGGCCGGCGGGGCCGGCAGGCCCGGCGGGTGTCTCCGGCTACCAGATCGTCACCGAGTCCAAGCCCTGGGCCGCCGGTACCACCTCCGCCTGGGGCAGCGCCACGGCGACCTGTCCCACCGGGATGCGAGCCGTCGGCGGGGGTGGGTCGTTCTACACGTCCAGCGGCGTCTGGATCAACACCAGTGCCGCCAGCGTCTCGTC
Organism: Candidatus Nanopelagicales bacterium; assembly: GCA_041393815.1. Lineage (NCBI taxonomy): Bacteria > Bacillati > Actinomycetota > Actinomycetes > Candidatus Nanopelagicales > Candidatus Nanopelagicales bacterium. The sequence continues at coordinate 2,183 of JAWKJK010000001.1, forward strand.
GTCGGGCCCGACCGACGGCGGGGCCGGCTGGCTCACGTCCTACAGCGTGACCTCGACCGTGGCGACGGCCGGGTTCCGCGCCTACGCCGTCTGCGTCAACGCGACGTAGTACCCCGTCGGACGACGCCACCCCGCCGGAGCAGGGCTGGACGGCCCGGCTCTCCCGCGGTGGGTGGGCCGGCCCCGTCGCCCGTCAGACGGTTGCGGTCAGCCGGCTGTCGTCAGACGGCGAGCAGGGTGGGGCTGGGTGCGGGGTGGGTGGGGCCGAGTTGGGTGCCGTCGGGGCGCAGGGTGGTCAGGTCGTCCTCGGGGTTGCCGGTGAGTTGGTAGCCGCCTTCGTGGACGAGGTGGTGGCAGTGGGTGCAGAGGCATGCCATCTGGGATACGTCGGTGGGTCCGCCGTCGGCCCAGTGGTGCAGGTGGTGGGGTTGGCAGCGGTCGGCGGGCATGCCGCAGCCGGCGAAGCGGCAGCCGCCGTCGCGTAGCAGGAGGTAGCGGCGTTGGTCGCGGGTGGCGATGCGTCGGGTGCGGCCCAGGTCGGTCACCACGCTGTCAGCGTTGAGCAGCAGGCGGCGGATCTCGGCGTCGCCGCAGGCCAGCCGCCGGGCCTGGGCCGCGGTGATGCCGGCGGGCTGGTGTCCGTTGCCGAGCAGGACCGGGGCGTGGGACCGGGCCCGGTCGGGCGGTTGTCGGTCGGTCGGCGCGGGCGGCTGGGGTCCGAGGTTGCCGGGCGGGCTGCCGCCGGCGTGACCGGTGGGGTGGTGGTCGGCTGAGCCGCCGGCCGGGGCGAAGGCGTGGCCGAGGTCGGTGGCGGGGACGATGACGAGGATCTGCGGGGGGACGCCGTCGATCGCGGGGACCGCGTTGCTGGCGGCGGCGACCTCGACCAGGTGGCACAGGGCGTCGACGAGCAGGGCGGGCCGGCCGGGGCGGGGCGCCCCGGTGTCCGCGCTGTCCTCCTTGCGCTGGTGGGCGGCGACGGCTTCGCAGCGGCGCTTGAGCAGCCGTCCTTCGGCCAGCGGCAGGGAGCCTTGGAACAGCACGCTGCCGCCCAGTTCGGTGAAGACCAGGTGCCGGTCCTCCCACGCGGAGTTCTCGTCCTCCAGAGCGGTGTCGGGGTCGATGGCGTCGCACCAGCGGGCCAGCTCCTTGGCGAACCGGGACGGGCCGGTGGCCCCGGCGACGGCGGCGAAGGCGTCGGCGACGGACGGGAACGCCTCGCGGCGGCGCCGCCGCCGCGGCCCGGGCCCCTCCAGCGCGGAGGCCAGCAGCGTGAGGTGCCGCACCCGGATGTCCCCGGCGGCGAAGCCCGGCGCGAACTCGGGCCGCTGCTCGCACTGGCGTGCCGCGGTCAGCCGCGCGGTCACCTCCCCGCGGGAGGCCCCGGACCGCCGGGCCAGCCAGGTCGCGGCCGAGCGGGCCCCGTCGTGGGCCCACAGCGCGGAGGTCTCGACCCGGCGCTCCATACCGGCCAGCACCGCCTCGGCCCGGGCGACCAGCTGCGCCAGCACCACCGCCGCGTCCGCGGCCAGCACCGCCGGGACGTCATCCGGGCCGGCCTGGCCCAGCGTGGTGATGTCGGTGCGCAGCCGGTCCAGCGTCTGCGCGAACTGCTGCGGTGTCACGATCCCCCCGTCCGAACAACTGTACGAAGCCTACTCCCGGCCTCCCGCGAGCGCAACCCCCGAAGCAAGGAAAGTCGTTGCGGCGCAGAAGGTCCCTGGCGTTCGAGTCAGCGTTCGGCGGTGCCAGACGACCCCGAGCGGCCCGTTCGGCCGTCGGGCCCTGGCGCCGAGTGATATCGAAGTGATATCACCTTGCTGTCGGTCGAGTCCCGTGCCGGCCATCGCCGGCCGGACCGATAGGAGGTGGCGTCATGACCGTGGAACGCGTCGTCAAGGTCCGCAACGGCTGGGTGATGCTGGTCGTCGACCTGCTGGCCCTGGTCCTGGGGGTCGGGCTGATCGTGTGGGGTGCGGTGATGCTCGCCTCCGCGGCGACGTCCGAGACCGGGTCGGCTGCGGCCGGCGGCTGGGTGCTCGGTTCCGGGGTCGTCGTCGTGGTCGTCGCGGGGATCCTGATGGCGGGCTTCTTCTCGTTGCAGCCCAACGAGGCGCGGGTGCTGGTGTTGTTCGGTCGCTACGTGGGAACCGTCCGGGCCGCCGGCTTCCACTGGGGAAACCCGTTCTACTCCAACGCAGAAGCCGGCGCCCCCCAGCAGCAGGAGGAGACGAAGGAGAAGGGCCAGAAGGCGAAGTGGCCCAGTCGGTTCAAGGTCTCCTTGCGAGCGCGCACGCTGCTGGGCGACAAGCTCAAGGTCAACGACCAGCGCGGCAACCCGGTCGAGATCGCAGCCATGGTCGTGTGGCGCGTGCACGACACCGCCCAGGCCGTCTTCGACGTCGAGAGCTTCCCGACGTACGTCGTGACGCAGGCGGAGACCGCGCTGCGGCACGTGGCCACCGCGTACCCGTACGACCAGGGTGACGACCCCGAGGCCGACCTGGTGACCCTGCGCGGCAACCCGGACGAGGTGTCCGCGGCGCTGCGGCAGGACCTGGCCGCGCGTCTCGCCGTCGCCGGGGTGGTGGTGGAGGACGCGCGACTGACGCACCTCGCGTACGCGCCCGAGATCGCGCAGGCCATGCTGCGGCGCCAGCAGGCGGAGGCCGTCATCGCCGCCCGTCGCAAGATCGTGACGGGCGCGGTCAGCATGGTCGAGATGGCACTCGGCGAGCTGACCCAGGCTCACGTCGTCGATCTGGACGACGAGCGCAAGGCCGCGATGGTCAGCAACCTCATGGTTGTGCTGTGCGGGGAGTCGGACGTCACGCCGGTCCTCAACACCGGGACGCTCTACACCTGATGCCTCCGCGCAAGCAGTACCCGCTCCGGCTCGATCCCGCGCTGTGGGTCGAGCTGGAGCGCTGGGCCGCCGACGACCTGCGCAGCGTCAACGGACTGATCGAGTACCTGCTGCGAGATGCCGTACGGCGCCGTCGTACGGGGCCGTACGAGGGTCCGTCCGCCACCGGGGACGATCCCCCGCCCGCCGGACGTGCCGGACGTCCTTGAGTCGACAGGCACCGGAGGTGGTGACACGGTGGGGAGACGGAGGGACTCGAGGAGGTCGTCATGTCCGATGCCGGACGCGTGGTCATCGTGGGAGCGGGACTAGCCGGAGCCAAGACCGCCGAGGCGTTGCGCGAGCGGGGATTCGACGGCGGGATCACTCTCGTGGGGGACGAGCCGCACCGCCCCTACGAGCGCCCGCCGCTGTCGAAGCGCTACCTGCAGGGCAAGGACGACCGGGACAGCGTGTTCGTCCATCCGGAGTCGTGGTACGACGAGCAGGGGATCGACCTGCGTCGGGACACCGAAGCGGTACGGCTGGATCCCGGCTCCCGCGAGATCGAGCTCGCCGGCGGCGAGGTGCTGCGCTTCGATGACGCCGTCCTCGCCACTGGGTCACGCCCGCGGTTGTTGGACCTGCCCGGTGCCGACCTGGACGGAGTGCTGACGCTACGCCGGCTCGAGGACAGCGACCGGCTCAAGGACGTTCTGGCGCAGGGCGGCCGACTCGCCGTCATCGGTGGCGGCTGGATCGGACTGGAGGCAGCCGCGGCGGCCCGCGAGGCAGGTCGTGACGTGTCCGTCCTGGAGGCCGCGAGCCTCCCGCTGCTGCGGGTGCTCGGTCCGGAGATGGCGAGCGTCTTCACCGACCTGCACCGCCGCCATGGCGTGGACCTGCGGACCGACGTCCGCATCGACGCGCTGGAGGGCCAGGAGCGGGTTCAGGGGGTCGCTCTCTCCGACGGCACCCGGGTCGCCGCCAACCACGTGCTGGTCGGCGTCGGCGTCGTGCCGAACACCGAGGTCGCGGAGCGGGCCGGGCTGCGCGTCGAGGACGGGATCGTCGTGGACGAGCACCTGCGGACCGAGTCCCCGCATGTCTATGCGGTCGGGGACGTGGCGCGCGCCTGGCACCCGCTACTCGGCCGGCTCGTCCGGGTCGAGCACTGGGCGAACGCCCTCAACCAGCCCGCGGTCGCCGCGGCCAACATCCTCGGTGAGCCCGCCGTCTACGAGCGCCAGCCGTACTTCTACACCGACCAGTACGACCTGGGGATGGAGTACGTCGGGTACGTCGAGCCGGGCGACTACGACGAGGTCGTGGTGCGCGGGGACCTCGACGCGCTGGAGTTCATCGCCTTCTGGCTGAAGGACTCTCGGGTCAGGGCCGCGATGAACGTCAACGTCTGGGACGCGGGCGACTCGATCCGCGCGCTGCTCGCAGGCCCGCCCGTGGATCGCGACCGGTTGGCCGACCCCGCGACCCCGCTCTGACGGAGGCCGCCGCGTCGCTGGTACTAGCCCGCCACGCGGATGAGCTTCTTGTTCAGGAACTCCTCGATGCCCAACGTGCCCAGTTCCCGGCCGAAGCCCGAGCTCTTGGTCCCACCGAACGGCATGTCGACACTGTCGAGTCCGACACCGTTGACGAAGACCATGCCCGTGTCGAGCGCGTCGGCGACGCGGCGGGCCTGCTCGGGATCGGTCGTGAACACGTACGAGCCGAGCCCGAACGAGGTGTCGTTGGCCAGCGCGACGGCCTCCGCCTCGTCCCGGACGCGGTAGAGCTGAGCGACGGGGCCGAAGAGCTCCTCGCGGTAGACAGGGTTGTCCGGCGTCAGGTCGGTCAGGACGCCCGGGGGGAAGTGCGCACCATCGGGACTGCCGTCCGTACGCAGCACTGCCCCGTGCTCGACCGCCCGAGCGACCTGCTCGCCGAGGGTCCTGGCCGCGCGATCGGACGACAGCGGGGCGCCGGAGTAGCTCTGCCGCAGCGCTTCGTAGAACCTCTCCGAGAACTCGTCGTACAGGTCCGCGGCGATGAGGAACCGCTTGCCTGCGTTGCATGCCTGGCCGGTGTTCTCCAGCCGGGCCGCCACCGCTGCGGAGACCGTCGCGTCGAGGTCATCGGTGCTCAGGACGATGAAGGGATCCGAGCCGCCGAGCTCGAGAACCACCTTCTTCAGATACTTCCCGGCCAGGGCTGCGACCGCGGAACCGGCGCGCTCGGACCCGGTCAGGGACACGCCCCGGACGTACGGGCTGGCGATGATCGACTCGATCTGGTCGACGGTGGCGAACAGGTTGGTGTAGACGCCGTCCGGGGCGCCAGCGTCGCGGAAGATGGCCTCCACGGCGAGCGCGGACTCGGGGCACTGCGGCGCGTGCTTGAGCAGAATGGTGTTGCCGACCAGGACATTCGGTCCGGCGAAGCGAGCGATCTGGTAGTAGGGGTAGTTCCACGGCATGATGCCCAGCAGGGCTCCGACGGAACAGGGCCGGATGACTGCGGAGCCGTCGCCCTCGGCTACGTCGATCGGCCGGTCCGCCAGCATCGCCTCGCCGTGGTCGGCGTAGTAGGCGTAGATGGCCGCGCTGAACTCCACCTCGCCCACCGCGTCGGCGGTCGGCTTGCCCATCTCTCGCGTGATCGTGCGCGCGAGCTCGTCGGCACGCTCGAGGTGGAGCTCCCCGACCCGGCGGACCACGGCGGCGCGCTCGGCCACCGGCAGTGCCGCCCAGGCCGGATGAGCCTGGTGAGTCCGAAGGACGGCCTCGGTGACCTCCGCGTCCGTGGCCGAGGGGTAGGTGGCCAGGGTCTCCCCGGTACGCGGGTCGACGACGGCGAAGATGTCCATGGGTCTCCTCGGGCGCGGGCGGCAGTTCGGCGACAGGTGGCGGCGGGTGGTGCCACCACTACTACCTCACCCGGACGTCGTCGGTGTCCGGGGTAGCGAAACTGGCGGGGCCAGCGACGAGGAAGGTCCTAGTCCGCGCGCGCCCGAGCCCGGGCGACGCGGGTCGCGCAGAGGATCGCGACGACCGCGACCACGGCCGAGATCGCGACCACGCGGTTGACGTCGACGGCCGGGACCCAGGCGACCTTTCCGTTCTTGATCACGAAGGCGCCGGTCGGGCGGGCGGCCAGACCCAGGCCACCACCCTCCCCCTCCTGGCCCTCCTTGTCCGTGCCGGTGCCGCCCCCGCCGCCGCCCATGACCGACGCGGCGGTGATCACCGTGATGCCGTCCTGCTGGTACGCCTCGGCATACACGCGGCTGCCGGTGAGCGAGTCGTGCGCCTGCTGCAACAGTTCCTGGTACTTCATGGCGTCCTCTCGGATTCGACCGTGGCTACTGGTCCAGCGCGCCGGACAGGGTGGCGCCCCAGGCCTGCGCCCGCTCGATCTCGCCGGGCTCGAGCGGGCCCTTCATGTCGGCGACGAGGAAGTGCTCGGCGGGGGCCACCCTGTGGCCCCCCAGCCTGGCGAGGGCCTTCTCGATGCTGGTCGACGCGTGGTCGAACCGGACGACTGCCTTCGGATGCGACCCCCGGGTGTCGTAGGCAGCTGTGCGCACACCGGCGTCGACGGACAACAGGTCGAGCCACTCCCGGACCCCGATCCCCTGACTGACCAGGGGCCCGTCCGCCTTCTCCGCGGCGTCCTTGCGGGTCGACGGTCGGGGCAAGCTCCAGGCGTGGTTCGGCGAACCGACCACGAGCAGAGACACGTCGCTCCCGATGTGCTGGGGCGCTACCCCGACTTCCACGGCCTCGGCGTCCCTCCCCGCCGCCACGAGGCCGGCTGCGATCGCCCGCGCCACCTGCTGGTTGTCCCCGAACATCGACTCGTACACCACGAGCGCTCTCACAGCGTCCGACGCTATGCGGTGTCGCGCGGTGCTGGACACGGTCCGAGGTCCTCGACGACGTCGAAGTGCGGACGCGGTTCCACGCGATCCACGAGGGAATCGAGAGTCTGCGACTGGACCTGGAGCGGAGGTTCCGCGGCCGACCGGCCACCGAGCGGTTCGAGGAGATGACCGTTGAGGAGTTGCACGACCTGGCATCCGAGCGGCTGATCGAGGGTCGGTCGTCGATGAACAAGGCGGAACTCATCGCCGCCCTTCGCGCACGCTGATCCACGCCGACGGGACGACGCGGTAGGGGGCTGCCGGCCAGAACGCGGTCCCCTGCCGCTGCCGGGCGGCAAGGGCGACGGCTACGGCTCGCTGCGCCGCACGACGACCACCGGGCACGGGGCGTGGTGGACGCAGTACGTGGCCACCGAGCCGAGGTGCATGCCGGGCAGTTCACCGTGTCCCTGGGCACCGACCACCAGCAGTTCTGCGCCCTTGGCGGCCGCGGTGAGCGCGATCGCCGGGCGCACCTGCGCGGTCGATACCCGGAGGGGCACGTCGGTCCCGCCCGGCAGTGCCTTCTCGACGGTGAGTTCGAGCATCTCGCGCGCGTCCCGCTCGTAGTCCGCTCCGGTGTAGGTCGGAGTGACGAAGATCGTCCAAGGGATGCTGAACGCCGTGATCACACGCACCTCGGCGCCGATGAGCCGAGCGTGATCCACGGCCCACTGCAGGGCGAGGATGCTGAGGTCGGACCCGTCCGCTCCTACGACGATGAACGGCTTGTCTGTCATCACGCGCCTCCTCGAGGTCGCTGACACCTCCAGTCTGCGCCCGTCCCAGCGACCGCGTCGACGGGCGCAGGTCCCTATCCGGGCGGCGTCGGTGCGTCACATGGCGGTGCCGAGCGGCGCGGCGGGGCGAGGCAGAATGGCCGGGCGGCGAGGTGGACCGACCGGGTTCGCCCCACGACGACGGACAGGTGCACCGCGGATGACCACGCCCGACAGCCCCGACCGGCCCGAGGGCCCGATCCCCCCGTCTGCGCCACCGCCGGGGCAGCCGGGATCATCGCCGTCTCCCGCGGCCGACGCGTCGTCGTCGCTGCCCCCGCTCCCGCCGCCCGGCGGAACGCCGGTGCCGAAGGGCATGGCGATCTCACCCAAGGCCCTGGTTGCGGCGACGGCGATCCCGCTGTCGGTCGGCGCCCTCGCGATCGGGCTCCTGGTCGGCTACCTGTGGGGTCACGCCACGGCGAGCCCGTCGACGCCGGCGGCCGCCGCGACCGTGACGGTGGCCCCCGTCCCCGAGGCCGCCGCCACGACGCCCGAGTCGGAACCGACCCCGCAGGAGACCTTCTCCGCCGCAGATACCTCACCGTTCACGGCCGCTGCGCCCCGCAACGTCAACGAGTACGGCGCCGTCGTCCTGACCACGAACCCGCAGGCGCCGCTGGCGGACGTCTTCATCGACTTCCAGTGCCCGTACTGCAAGGCCCTGGAGGACTCGTTCGCCGAGCCGTGGTCGGGCCTGGTCGCCGACGGGAAGTGGCAGATCGCCTACACGACCCTCGCCTTCCTGGGCGAGCCGTCCGTGCGCGCCGCGAACGCGGCCGCGTGCGTGGTCGACGAGGCCGGACCGGAGGCGTGGGCCGAGTTCGCTGCGCAGGTGTACGCGATCCAGGACCCCGCTGAGCCGCCGACCCAGTTCGACAACGCGACGCTGGTGAAGCTGGCCACGAAGGCGGGTGCTCCCGGCGCGGCCGAGTGCATCAACTCCGGGGCCTTCAACGACTACGTCACCGAGGCCACGCAGCGCGGTTTCGCGCGCGGCGTGGGGGGCACCCCCACCGTCCTGGTCGACGAGGTCCAGGTGTCCCCGAGCCAGATCTCGTAGTCACCCGCCCGCGCGGGTGGTCGCGCCGGCACCCGCCGGCGTACCCGACGATGAACCCGGCGCCGCCGGGACGGGAATGGCGCGGAAGCCGCGCACGATCAGCCACACCGCGAGCACCATCTCCTGCAGGCCGATCGGGGCGGCCAGCGCTGCCTGCACGGCGACGTCGAGGTTGACGCCGCCCATCTCCAGCAGCCCGCGCAGCAGGATCAGCGCGGCTCCGGCCAGCCCCCACAGGGACAGCCACACCGGCACCAGCCGGCCGCGGTACAGCAGTGCGTACAGCAGGAGACCGCCGACCCCGAGCATCACCAGGGAGCCCACCAGGTAGGCCTGCTCGCGCACGGCCAGGGACACGTCGAACGCGCTGATGTCGGCCAGGTCCGACTCGGGTAGTCCGCGCACGCTGGCGACGGACACCAGTGCCGCCAGGCTGGCGGCCAGGAGCACCCCTGCCTCGAGGGTCCGCGCCACCACGTAGCCCATCGCCATGCCCTCGTGGACCCGGCGCAGGACCGGGAACAGCAGTGCCGCGATACCTCCGACGGAGGCCACGAGCACCAGCTCCAGGAGGATGCCCGCGACCACGGGCGCATCGCCTCCGGTGGCGACGTCGAGGGCGCCGCCCGACTCCGTGATGGGCTGGATGAGGCTGCCGCCGAGGATCGCCGTCACGCTGGCGACGATGAAGAGGATCCCGACGACCCGCGCGGTGGTCCGGTCGCTCACCATGCGTCCTCCCGGGAACGAAGGCCGGATGTGCCCCCCAGCCAACCCGCAGCCGCCGCGGAGGCCCAGAGGAAGAGGTCCCGCATGCCTGCGGCGACCTTCGACCCGTGCGCCCGGCAGGGTCGCGGGCGGACACTGGGCGCGGGCGGGGGCCGACCCCGGTGCACTGCCGGAGCGCCGGTCGCTGCCATGTCGTACGGAGGCAGCATGAGCAACGGCGGCAACACGTCCGTGGCCGCGGGCGGCGGTGCGATCTACGGCCTGGGCATCTTCGGCAGCCTGGTCTACTTCTGGCAGCAGGCGGACGGCTTCTGGGAGTACCTGCTCGCGATCGTGCAGGGGCTGCTCTGGCCCGCGTGGATGGTCTACTACGCGTTCGCGGCGCTCGGCGCCTCCTGACCGACGGGTCCGTCGCGGCTCCGGCGGGTGATCTCCGCGGTCGTCGGCAGTGCGGGGACGCCGGGCGGTGGCCCAGATGAGAACGAGCGCGGCCGCGGTTGATCCGGGGCCTCGCGCCCCCATCACCGAAACCGCTGCTACGGGCCGCCTCCGGAGCCGGGTTGCAGCGGTTTCGGTGCACGCTGCTGGCGTCGGCGGGCCCAGACGAACGCGCCGGCCGACAGGAAGGACACGACCGCGCCGGACCAGCTCTGCGCGTCGAGGCCGTCCATCATGGCGACCTGCTGCATCCGGCCGATCTCCTCGACCCTCCCCACCGGGACCGCGTAGATGGCCGCCTCCTCCTCGGACGCCGCTCCGTCGCGGAGGTCCTCGGCGATGTCCGCGGCCTGGCCCGGCTCGAGCCCGGCCGCGTCGAACTGGCCCGCCAGCGAGGTGGTGAAGGCCGTGTAGACGAACGAGGACACGATCGCGATGCCGATCACCAGGCCGATGTTGATGGCGGCGCTGCGGAACGCCGCCGCGCTGCCCTCCTCGCCCGGAGGTGCCGAGTCCATGATCGCGTTGGTCAGCGGCACCCCGGCCGCGACCGTGAACATGCTGTAGAGGCAGGTGACGACGATCGCCCACCACAACGGCGAGTCGACGTTGACCGCCACCGCCAGTGCGAGCGACACCCCGGTGCCGCACAGTAGGGCCGCGCCGCTGAAGGTGATCCCCCGGCGCTGCACCATCCGGCCAGCGGCACGGGCGCCCACGACCGCGCACAGCTGGGCCGGAACCATCGCCATCGCCGTCCAGAACACGTTGAGCCCGAACACGTACTCGAACGCGAGGGTCATGTAGTACCAGAGCTGGGTGAAGCACCACAGCGCGACGACGACGAGCAGCAGGACCACGCCACCGCGCCGCAGGGCCGCCAGCGACAGCGACGGTGACGGCAGCCGTCGGAAGGCCCAGACGAGCAGGGCGATCCCCACCGCGGCGACGCCGAGTCGGACCACGGTCGCGACCGACACCGAGCCGTCGACGTGCATGTTCGAGATCGCCTGCACGACCGCCAGGCAGACCACTCCGGCCAGCAACGGCGTGAGCAGCTCCCGGCGTGGTCCCCCGTCGCCGGCGGGGATGAGCCGCAGCGACGCGACGACCGCGGCGACCGCCGCGAGCGCCCAGATCCCGGCGACCGCCCGCCAGGTGACCATCTCGAGCAGGACGCCGGCGAGCACCGGGAGGACGAGGTACACCGCGGGGCTGACCATCGTGAACGTGGCGAAGGCGCTGGCGCGCGCGCCCTCGTCGTGGATGCGCGCACCGATGACGCTCAGCGCCACGACGGCGAGGACGGTGGTGCCGGCCGCCTCGAGCGCAAGGCCCACGATCACGACGGGGTAGGTCGGCGCCACCATCACGACCAGGTTCCCGACGGCCATCACGACTCCGCCGATGACCATCGTGCGGCGCTCGCCCAGCCAGGCCCCGAGCACCCCCGCCACGAACAGCACGAGCAACGAGGCGATGTTCGGCACCTGCCGGAGGAGGGACGACGTCCCTTCCTCGGAGTCGAAGGTCGCCATCATCGGGCCGACGACGTAGTTGTACGTGGCCGGGATGACGCAGGTCGCGCCGACGGCGACGCAGACGCCGAGGACCAGCATCCGCTGGTCGTGGTCGAGCCGGACCCGCTCCGGGGACTCCGGCGCCGTGGACCCCGTCCCCGATCTCATCGGCGCCCCCACCGGTCGGACTGGCTGCCCGAGAGACGTTCCCGCGGCGGTCAGGCCCGGAACGCCGTCACCGCCACGGTAGGCGTAGTGACGCGGCCCGCGGATGGGCCGTCTGGCACCCCTCCGACGCCGCGCTCGTGGCCCGCGTACGGGCGCCGGGGTTACGCCAGCCCATGGTGCGTGAGCAGCGCCTCGGCCAGGTCGGGTCCTGCGTCGGTGAGGTCGGCGGGCTCGAGCCAGATGGCGTCCGGTCCGGCGAGGAGCTGCAGCAGGCCGACGCGGTCCCGCACCGGAGGCAGCAGCCGGGCCCGCAGCTCCAGGTCGTCCCGGTCGGAGTCCACGACCGTGACCCGCTCCGCCAGCATGTCCACGGCCCACCGACGGTCGTGCGGGACCACCAGGTGCACCTCGGTCTCCCGCCGGTGCTCGGCGATCCGAGCGTCCACGTCCTCCGGCAGGTCGAAGTCGTCGTCGAGGACCTCGTACCCGCGGATCAGCGACACCAGGTAGGTGCGCGGGCTGCCCTCCTCGTCCAGCGGGCCGGCGTCCAGCTCGAAGCCGCGCCGGGTCGACACGACGCGGTACGGGTCGACCACCCGCCGGACGATGCCGGGAACCCAGAACCGCTCGTACTCCAGCGCCACCCGCTGCCGTCGTCGGGCGGCGTCACGCAGGTCCGCGGCGGTCATGGATCCGTACGGCGTGCCGGCCTCCATGCCGGCGAGGACGGTCCGCTCCAGCGTCTCGACCGCGGCGGCGAGGTCGGCGTTCGCCGGCTCCAGCGCGAGCAGCTCGGCGGCGGCCCGGTGGAGCGGTCCGAGGGTCGTGGCGGTGAAGTACTCCAGCCCCAGGTCCGCCAGCGGCTCCTCGGAGTCCAGCCGCACGATCTCCGCGGCCGCCACGTCGGCGTCGGACCCGTCGCTGCCGAGGAACGACAGCGCGACGTTGCGGTGGTCCAGCAGGACGGTCTGCGACACCACGTCCGCGACGAAGAAGGCCAGCAGCTCCTCGCGCAGCACGTCCTCGGGGACGTCCAGCTCCCGGGCCAGGGTGGCCAGCGGCAGGCCGTCCGGGTGGTTGGCCAGCACGTCGAGGGCGCGCGGGATGCGGGCGAAGCGCTGGGCGTACCTGCCGACGGTCATCGCCGCCCTCCCTCGGCCACGGCGCGCAGGTCGGCCCGCACCTCGTCGCGCAGCGACTGCGGCCCGGTGAGCCGGACCCGGGTGCCGAGCTGGTACAGCCGGGAGCGGAACGCGGCCCGGTTCGTCACCGGGATGGTGAGCTCGACCTCGCCCGCCTCGCCTCCCGGCCGCACGTACGTCGCCTGGCCGAGCATCTGCTCCACCCGGTCGCGGTACGGCCGCGCCGTGACGACGGTCGCGTCCACCGGGGGATCCACTTGCCAGCTGACCGGGTCCAGTCGGGGGCGCGCGGGTGGGGCCGCGGGGACGGCCGCGGTGCCCGGCGCGTCGATGCGTACGTCCTGCATCCGCGCCACGGCGAACACCTTGTCCTGCGTGTCGTCGTCCTCGCGGGCGGTGAGGTACCAGCCGGACTGGGTGGAGTAGACCTTCGTGGGGTGTGCCACCCGCCGCTTCCCCTTGTAGGAGAAGCGGATGAGGCAGTGCCGTGCGGCGGCCCGCCGGGCCAGCTCCAGCTGCTCGCTGCCCGCGGCGGCGGACACCGCCTGGAAGTCTCCCTCGCCCGCCGGTGCCCCTGGCGTCTCGACGAAGTCGTCGACGAGGTCCGCGAGCTCGGCCGCCCGCGCGGCCCGCAGCAGTTCGGCCCGCTGCCGCGGGGTGAACTCCACCCGCAGCCGATTGTCGACGGCGGTGAGGACGTAGCGCGCGTCCTCGCCCTGGGCCGCGACGTTGCGGATCAGCCAGCCGAGCTCCTCGAGCTGGCGCAGGTCCCGGCGCAGCTGGTCCAGCCGGTCCTGCTCGGCCTCGGCGCCGTAGCGGACCACCTCGAGCAGGCGGGTCGCCGGCACCGGCTGGCCGTCGGCGCGGGACAGCACAAAGAGCAGGCTGGTGAGCCGTTCCATCGGGGCCCGCTGGTCCCGTCCCGATGCCGCCGCCACGTCGTCCCCTCACGTCCTCCGTCGCCTGGACCCATGATCCCCGCGAGACACCACAACGGGCCGGGATTCGCGGTCCCCGGCGGGCCCCTTCTGGTGTCTCGCGGGGATCTTCGCAGGCGGCGCGTGCCACCGGGATGCTGCGGTACGGCCTCCAGGAGTTCCAGGGACAACGGCCTGACCAAGATCCTCGCAAGATCGCAGTGGTGGCGGGAAGTCGGGGCTCCGGGGCGCCGCTACTGCGATCTCGCGGGGCAGCCTGGCGACGGGGTGGACACCCGCGGCCGGCAGGTCGCCCGCGTCACCGGGTCGGCGTGACGCCCGGACTCACCACGTGGGGATCGGGCGGAACGGTGCGGGCGTCGCGGTCGCCGTCTCGTACGCCAGCGACACCAGGCCCATCCGGTTGGTGGCGCGGGAGGCCGGGTCGAGCGTGACGTACCGCATGCTGATCGGGAAGGCCAGCACCTGGGAGGCCGGGTAGGCCGGAGCCAGTGCGGCCCGCAGCACCACGCCGGCCTGCGCCACCGGGTCCCACACGTTGCGGAACGCCGGGGTCACCGTCAGCACGGCACCAGTGGCCAGGGCGGCACCGGCGTAGACACCGCCTCCCGGCCCCTGCACGAAGGTGACGCGGTCGACCGGGGCTATGACGAGGAACGGCGAGGGCGGGGCGAGAGCGCGCACCACCCCGTGCAGGGCCGGCAGTGCGACCTCGTCGAGGACCTCCTCGCGACGAGCCACCGGGGTGGTCGGGTCGATCCCGAGGTGGCGCGTGAGCAGCGCCTCGCGGGCAACCCACAGCGGGTCTGCCGGCAGGATCTGGCCCGAGGCCCACGCGTTCAGGCTCGCGATCGCGGCGTTCGCCCAGCCGACCGCGGTTCCCATCGCGGCCTCGACGACCGCCACCAGACCCGCGGTCGACGGATCGGGGACATCCGGATCCGTTGGCTCCCACACGAAGTAGCCGTCCAGGCGGCCGATCGTCCCGCTCCCCACGACAGGGTCGTTGGGGACCAGTGCCTCATCGGTCTTGAACGCCGTGACGGCGGCACCGGTCCCGGCGTCGAACTGCCCGGTCTGAGGGCACGCGTAGCCGAGGTCGACCAGCGACTGCTGCACCAGCGACACGGCGTCGGCGTGGGTGTCCCCCGCCATCAGCCGGTAGCCGGCGTCGGCGCACGCGACCAGGGTGGCGTTGCCCCCGAAGCGACGAGAACTCAGTGGCATGACGCCTCCCGAGCGGGCACGGCCGACCGCTGCAGGACAACGGCGTCCGACCGCGTGCACGGACGCGGTTCGCGGTGTCGACGGCGGTGCTCCTCCAGCGGTCACTGTTCCACCGCGGGGTCCCGGCGTCCAGAGGCCGAGCCGTGCTGCTGGCGGGTGACCGGGTCTTGACGCGCCGGGTCGACGGGTGGAGCGTGAGTGCACTTCGACGAGGGACTCGAGGTGGTCGCCATGACCGTGGCGCGAACCGACCCGTGCGCTCGCAGGTACGGGGGATCGTGATGGCCAGCCTGCTGGATACGTTGCGCAGCAACGGAATCGACGATCCTCTGGCCCGCGGGCTGGTCGACCAGCTCGACGCGCTCGGGGTCGAGGACGTGACCACGCAGACCACCGGTGACGTGACCGTGGTGCGCGCCACGGTCCGATCGCTGGCCGACCGCGGGCTGCCCGAGCTCGGCACGCTGCCGGTGCAGGCGCCGGGTCTGTCGTCGGGACTGCGCGCGCAGGTCGCCGTCCGCCACCCGGGCGGGACCGTCGCCGAGTGGGCCGTGGACCTCGACCTTGACCCGGTCACGCTGCTCGTCCCGGGCGTGCGCCCCGCGCGCGAGAGCAGGGAGCCGGCCCGTGCCTCCCGGCTGGTCGACGACCCCGGCCGCAGCCAGGTCCGGATCGTCGGTCGGGGCGTCCTGCGGATCGCGGCCGCCGCCGGCACCTCACCGCAGGTCTCCCTGATCGACCGCCTGGACGAGAACGACCCGTTCGGCCCCAAGGGCCCGGTCGTGACGATGGACTTCGAGCCGGCCAGCTTCTTCCTCGGCTCGTCGACCTTCGGCCTGACCGTTCACGAGATCACCTACGACCAGTCGCCCAACGTCAGCCCGCCGCCGCAGGCGCCCGACTGGCGCGGGATCGCGCTGAAGCGGGCGACCCTGTTCCTGCCACCGGGCGCGCCCCTGCTCGGCGACGTCAGCCTCGGGGTCGAGGACGTCTTCCTCGGCGATCCGGCGGGGGTCCAGGGCATCGCCGCGCTGGAGTTCGGAGGCGCGGCGGACACCCCGCTGGCGCTGGTGGTCGAGCAGGAGACCGCGCCCGGGACGTGGACCCCGTTGGCCGTGTCCACCCTGTCCGACCCGGCGATGCGGGCCGACGCGCTGTCCGCTGCGCTGCAGGGCAGCCACCCGCCGCCGGCGCGGGTCCGGGCGCGCCTGACCACCCCGCCCGTCGGCGCGGTGAGGTGGACCCTGCCCCGCGGGGCCACCGACCCCGACGGGTTCGACGTGCTTCCGGGCGACGTCCTCAGCGTGCGCGTGGACGAGGGCGCCCCCACGACCTGCGCCTTCACCGGGACCTGGGCCGGAGCGCCCACCGTCGACGCCGCCCTCGGTGCCTTGTCGTGGGCCAATGTGACCAGCGTCCGGGGGCGATCGGCCGACCTGGCGGCGGTGGTCTTCCGCCGCAGTGCCGGGCCGGGGACCTTCGCCTGGCGCTGGGACGGCGGGGCCGAGGACTCCGCCGACACCACCTCGTTGCCCGCGGGCGCGGACGTCGGCAGCCACGTGCTGGAGCTGCGCCAGAGCGGGTTCACGGTGCGCCGCATCCGGGTCGACGTGAGCTCGCCCGGCACGCCCCCGGGCGGTCCGGCGCCGGTGCTCGTGGGCAGCCGTACCGGTGTGTTCAGCGCGGCCGGTGGGGTCAGCACGCCGGTCGCGGTTCTCGACGTGGTGGGGACGTACGCCCTCGGCGCCTGGTACCTCGACGGCCGATTGTCCCGCAGCGAGCCGGCGGCGACGGTCTCCGGCGGCTCCGTGACCGTGCCGCAGGGAGAGCTGGCCGAGGTCGTCACCGACGCGGTCGACCCCGGCTCGACCGCACCCCCGGCGCCCGGCACCGACCCCGTCGAGACCCGCGCCCACGTCCGCTTCGTGTACGACTCCGACGAGCTCAGCCCCGCGACGTCGTTCTGGCTCGGCGACCGGACGCGCACCCTCGACCGGCTCGCCGCCTGGGTGTCCAGCCTGGGCGCAGGCGCGAAGTTCGCGGTCGTCGGCCGCTGCGACGACCTCAGTGCCAAGGTGCCGATCACCGCGACCAGCGACACGTACAACCGCGACCTCGCGGTGGACCGGGCCAAGGCGGGCCGAGATCTGCTGCGGGACGCCGGTGTGCCCGAGTCGGCCATCGCCCTGCGGGGAGAGCAGTCCGGGTGGATCGGGGCGCCGCCGACCGGTGCCCTCCCGCCCGAGGCGTCCGCGGTGTCCTGGGTGGCCCGTTCGACCACGAACTACCAGTCGTGGGACCGGCCCTATCCGCGTGACGACGACCATCGCAAGCCGTTGCGGCGCTGCGACATCTACGCGTACGACGTCACGCCCACGGCGTCGGCCGAGCCGCCCGCGCAGGACGGCAACACCCTCGACCCGGTCCGGCTGCGGGCGCTGGTCCCCGGTGATGACCCGACCACGGTCAGCGGCGCACCCGTGCCCAGCGTCCCGCGCGGACGGCCGCAGTACCGGGTGCGGATCGAGGTGGAGTGGAACGACCCCGCTGCACGCGGACTCGGCGACGCGGTTCCGATCCGCGCCGAGGCGATCGTGCAGTGGCCGGGGACGGCGGTGCGACTCCCCGGCAACCGCACCGCAGAGCTCACCCGCCCCGACGACGCCCCGCCGGGGACGCCCCCGGTGTGGACGCTGCGCGGCCGCTGGGCCCACGACGCGGCTGCCGGCTCGGACGACTTCACCCTGAGCATCGATGTCACCGGGACCCCGACGGGCATCGCGCAGATCACCGACCGGACGCTGGCCGCGTCCCTCGGGCTGGCCCCGGCCGTCGTCGGCGCCGCCGACAACCCGCACGGCGGGGACGCCGCACTCGTCGGTGCCCTGATCGCGGCGCTGGGTGCCGCCGCCGGGACACTGCTGCGCGACGGCAGCAAGACCGTCGTCACCGGCATCACCATCGACCACCTCGAGCGGGGCCCGTCGGGCAGCGGCAGCCGCACCCGGCTCACCGTGGACTACACGGTGTCGCTCAGCGTCGACGTCGCCGGCGCCGGGCTGCCGCTGCACGTCTCCACCCGTCCGGACAAGCCGATGAAGCTGCGCTACAAGGGCGTGGGCGTCGAGGTCGACACGGCGGCCGCCGACTGGTGGGACGGCGTGGGACTGGTCGTGAACCAGTCGGTGCCCGAGGTCGTGGACCCGGGCAGTTGGCAGCTCGGAGCCCCGCTGGACGACCTCCTGCGGGTGACGGGCGCGCGCTCCGGGGCGCAGAGTTCCTGGCTCGAGGTCGACCTGGCGCTGTCGCTCGACCTCGGCGTGGTGACGCTCAGCAACGCCACCGTGCGGGTCGTCTTCGGCCCCAGCGGGATCCAGGGGGTCGAGCTGCGCGGCCTCCGGGCCGGCGTCAACATCCCCGCGACCCTCGTGGGCGAGGGAGCGCTGGACGTGAGCGACCACGTCATCCACGCGGGCCTGCAGGTGGACCTCATCCCGCTCAAGATCGGGGTGCTCGCGGACCTCGCCATGGGGGACCAGGGCCACGTGGAGCTGACCGTGGGCGTGCGGTTCCCCGCGCCCATCCCGTTCGCGAACTCCGGCCTCGGGCTGTTCGGCGTCATCGGCCGGTTCGTCAGCAACGGGCGCCGAGCGGTCGACGCGGGCAACCCGGACCCGGTGGAGCGGGAGCTCGGCTGGCTGGCCAAGCCGTACCCCAAGTACACCCCGCAGGCCGGGCAGTACGCGCTCGGCCTCGGCGCGGTCATCGGCACCGCGCCCGACCTCGGCTTCACGTTCCACGCCCTCGGCATGCTCACCGTGGAGTTCCCGCGACCGGCCGTGATCCTCGGCGTCATCGCGGACATCATGCGCGAGACCGCACCGGTCCCGAGCGACGTCGTCCCGCGACCCGGCTACGGCCTGTCCATCATCGGGCTCGTCGTCATCGACGAGCACGCGGTCACCATCGCGCTGCGCGGTCACTACGAGATCCCCGGGGTCCTCGTCCTCGACGTCCCGGTCGCGGCCTGGTTCCCCTACTCGCCGCCGACCGACTTCTTCGTCCACGTCGGCACCGACGGCCAGCCCGGCCGGGCCGGCGCGCCGGTGACCCTCACCCTGCTGCCCGACGTACTCGACGTCCGGGTGTGGGCCTTCGTCCTGGTCCACGGCAACGGGCTGTCCCCCGGCCTGCAGGGCAACGCGGACTTCGTGTTCGGCGGGTTCGCGGTCGGCTTCGGCGCGGGCTGGGAGATCGACTGGTCCGCCGGACCGATCCGGCTGACCGCGTCCGCCACGGTCCTGGCGGGCTTCGGCACCGACCCGCTGTTCCTGGCGGCCGGCATCTGGGTGCGCGGCGAGCTCGACCTGGTCGTCCTCAGCGTGTCCGCGCGCGGCGAGCTCACCCTGAAGACCGACGGCCACCGCACCGACCTGCACGGGGAGTTCTGCGGGGAGGTCGACTGCTTCTTCTTCTCGATCTCCGGCTGCGTGTCGATCGACGTCACCGCGACCCTCGGCCCCACCCCCACCCCGAAGAGCCCGGTCGCCGGGGCCGACCTGGTGGCCCGTCGCGGGCACGCCACCGACAAGGCCGCTCGCCCGGGCGAGCAGGTACCCGTGGTGTGGACCGACACCGTCCCCGTCATCCACTTCGCGCACACCGTCGCGGTCGGCGTCAGCGCTGGCGACTTCGCGGTGGGTCAGCCGATGCCCGGCCCGGTGTGGAGCGGGTCGCGGGACGTCCAGTACGCCTTCCGCCTCACCGGGGTCCGGTTGGAGCCGCAGAGCGGTCCGCCGCTGTCCCCGCCGGCGGGGACGCAGTTCGACTCCGTCTGGTGGTGGCCGGGCGTACGCGACCCGGCCAAGCCGCCGTGGCTGTCCGCCAGCGGCAGCGAGCCGCGGGACCTGGCACTGCTGTCCTGGCAGCCCTGGACCGGCCTGCTCCCGCTCACCGAGCCGGACGGATCCCCCGGCGACCCCGGCCCCGTCGTCGGGGACGTGTGCGACCCGGTGCGTACGGTCGAGACCGTCTGCGTCACAGGCGAATCCGGTCGCCCGGCCGGTGCCGGACAGGCGCTGCTGTCGCAGGACCCGGCCGACCCGCCGGGACCCGACGGCCCCCAGCGCCTGCGGCTGCGCCAGCCCGGCGACGCGCCCTGGGTGGACCTGGTCGCCGCGGCCGCCTCCGCCGGAGTCGTGGCCGACCCCGGTCACCTCGCGCCCCTGGACCACCCGGTGGCGCTGGCCACCGGGCCCACCCGTGGCACCGGCTGGCGGCTGGCCGGTCTGGTCCGCGGCGGCCAGCAGCTCGGCTCGCTCCCGGCGGTGGGGGCGTACGAGGGCCCGCTGCACGAGCCGAGCCTGGTGCTCGAGGTCTGCCGCGTGCCCGTGGTCGAGAAGGAACGTCCTGAGGACATCGGTACGGGCGACTGCGTCGACTTCGCCGACGTCGACCCCGACACCCTGCGCGGATTGGCCCGTCGCCACGGCACCGAGCTGGAGCGCGACGGGGTGGTCGTACGCGACCTGGCCGACCGCCCGCTGCAGGCGGTGGACTTCGACGGGGACGGCCGCTGGGCGCTGCTGCTGGTGTCGACCGGGCTTCGGGTGGAGCTCCCGGACGCGGTGGACGAGGTCACGGTCCGCGTGGTCAGCGGCCAGGAGTGGAAGGTCCTGGCGTTCGACCCGACCGGGGCCGAGGTGGCCTCTGACGGTGCCATCGGCGATGGGTCACTGACCCTGTCCGCCGCCGGGATCGTCGCGCTGGAGGTGTTCGGGGAGGGTGAGGGAGGCCTCGCGCAGGTGTGCGCCGGCAGCGACGACCCGCTGTCGGACTTGTCCGGGCTGCTGTCGTGGGCGCCGGGCCGGGAGGCCGGTGCGCCTCCGGCCGTGGTCGGCCTGCTGCCCTCCGGCGAGGAGGTGGCCTGGAAGGCGTCGGTCGAGCGCGGGCGCCGCTGCTCCACCGTGCGCTACGACGCGCCGATGCCGGGACCCTGGGTCGGCTTCCGCGTTCCCGCCGTGCCCGGCCGCAGCGTCACCGTGGTCGGCTCCTGCGGGGTCCGGTGGCGCGACGCGGTCGCGGTGCACCAGGCGGAGTTGCAGCGCCGCGGGGTGCAGGCCGGGCTGCTCGCGCATGCCACCGGCGCGCCCGGCCAGGTCCGCGCGACCGCGACGGCCACCGGTGCCGGCGGTCTCTCCGGGCTGGTGAACCTGCCGCTGGAGGCCGTGCTCGGTGCGCCCGAGCGCACCCTGCTGCGACCGGACACCGAGTACCGGCTCACCGTGTCCTGGCAGTGGCAGGGCTGGGAGCGGTCGGACTCCTCCCCGCAGCCCGGGCCTCCGGCGGACGGAGCGTGGGTCGACGGGACCGACGAGGTGTTCGTGTTCCGGACCGCGGCCCTCGCCAGCCTCCCCGCACCTCCGCCGCCGGTCGACCTCATCGGCGAGGGGCGGTTCGACCCCCGAGGGGTCGCCCGCTACGTCACCGGCGGCCAGCCGGCGGGACCGCTGCCGCACCTGCTGGACGACCCGATCCGGGTCACCTTCAGCGTCGACTACCTGCCGAAGCTGTTGGACGGGTACGGGTTCGACACCCGCGTGGAGGTGCGTCCCACCGACGTCGACCCGGGTGCCGTGCCGCCGGGCACGCACCCGCCGGACCTGGTGCGCGACGTCCGGATGACCGCCTGGGTCGAGGACGGCGTCCTCATGCCGGTCGAGCGACGGGTGCTGGAGGTCCTGGCCGACGTGCCCTGCCCGCTGCCGCCGACGTCCCTGGGCGGGACCGCGGTCGAGGTCGACGCTCCGCTGGAGCCGCTGAAGGCGTACGACCTGCTCCTGGTCGCGCACCCGCGCGCCGGCGGCGCGGACGTCGTCGTCCAGCGCTGGCACTTCCGCACCTCGGCCTACCGCGACATCGACGGGCTCCTCGACGCCGTGGGGCTCCCGGTGGGGCGGACCACCGCGGTCGCGCCGCAGGACGTGCTCCTGGACCGGCAGTGGCCGGCGCTGCCCGCAGCGCCCTTCGACGACCAGGCCCTCGACACCGCGCTGTCCGCGCTGGGGGTCGAACCGTGGCCGCTGTCGCCCACTCCCCGGACGACCACGATCTGGGTACCGCCCGACCCGGGCGCCGGCCGCGGCGACTGGGCCCTGGCCGGGGTCCTGCTCGAGGCGCCGGAGCCGATCGCGCGGTCCGGGCGGGTGGCCGTGACGGCCACCGCCGGTGCCGCCGCCCTGTCCGTGGTCCGCAGCACCGGCAGCGGCACCCGAGTACTGCTCGCGCCGGCCATGCCCGTGGTGGTCGGCCCGGACGATGCGCTGTCGGTGACGCTGACCGACGGTCTGCGCGGGCGCACCCGCTCCGGGGCGGCGCAGCTGCTCGGGGGCCCGCGCACCATCCGGAGGGAGCAGCCGTGACCCGCCTCGCCCCCGCCTGGGCCCTGACGGCCGCGGCCGTCTTCGCCGACGCCGACCCGCACCTGCGGCCCGGCGTACACCTGCGGGTGCTGCCCAGCACCCGGATCGGGCTGCCGGTCGCCCCGATGCTGGTGGAGCGCAGGCTGCTCGGCCGGGCCGAGCGACTGCTGCGGCCGGCGGACGTGGTGTGGACCGACGCCGCCGGCGCCCCGCTGGCCGTCCCGTTCGACGCCGGTGCGGTCGGCCCGGCCACGGCCTGGCTGCCGTCCCAGCCGGGGAACCCGGTCGTGTACGCGCAGGTCGTGGTCGAGCCGGACCAGCGGCCCGGGCGCGGGCCGGTGCGGTGGCCAGTCGACCTCGAGCCCGTGGTCGGCCGGCCGCGGACGCCGGTGCGGTGGCCGGTGACCCGCCGCGGGCTGCGGGTCGACGCGGTGGTCGCCAGCCTGCTCGGGCCGGCGGTCGTCGCGAGCGCGGAGGGGGAGCCGTACGCCGTCGCCGCCACCGGGATGGACCGGCTCGTCGTCACCGGCTGGGGCCGGGTCCTCGGGGTCCGGCTGCTGCGCGCCGGCGACCTCAAGCCGGAGCACGGCGCCGAGCCGTGGTGCTTCCTGGACCTGCCGGTGGAGGGCGGGGCTCGCTATGCCGGCTTCCCCGACGCGTGGGGCCGGGCCAAGGAGCGGGTGACGCGCGGTGCGCCGCAGCGGCTCGGGCTGCACGACGAGCCCGGGGCGGCGGACCCGCCGTCCTGCCCGCCGGTCGGGCCCGGGGAGGAGTGGGACCGGGTCGAGACGCTGTGGGCCGAGCGGCTCGAGCGGCAGCTGGTGGCGTGCGTCGACGACCTGTCCGCCCCGCCGGACGAGCTGCTGATGCCGCCGGAGACCCTGGCCGGCACCAAGGTCGGGGCGGCCTCGCTGCGGGTGCCGCCGCTGGCCGGGACCCTGCAGGCCGCGCTCGACCCCGGCCAGGGCCGGCTGCTGGGCCTGGTCGACCTGGACGAGGCGCCCCCGGGCGCGCCGGGCGACCTGGTGGCGTACCTGGTGCGGGGCGCGTTCACCGCGCGGCGGGCGGCGCTGGGGCGGATGTTCCGCACCGTCCTGCGCGGGGGTCCGGACGACCCCACCGACTTCCCGCTGCCGCTGCCCGGCATCGTCCGCGACGAGAAGGAGGGACCGTTCGCGGACCTGTGGACCGTCGCCGTGGTGGTGATCGGGGCGTCGCCGAGCGCGGTCCCCCGACCGACCGTCGGGACACCGGAGGACCTCGGCTGGGTGCCCGAGGTGCCGCCCTCGGCCCGCCGCCACGTGGTGCTGCCGCTGTCGGGCCTGGTTCCGGGTGCCTCGGTCGCGGTGGCCCGAGAGACCCCGTGGCTGGACGGCCTGAACCCGCGGCTGCCGGAGCTGTTCGGGGCCGGCGCCCCGGACCGCGCGGTCCCCGTGGTGCCCGGAGTGCTGACCGACGTGGGGCCGGCCGCGGCAGCGTCGGCGTCCGGCCAGGGGGAGGTGCACGACCGGGCGGCGCCGCCGCCGGCCACGGACTACCGGGTGGCGCAGGCGGACTGGTTCGGCCGGTGGAGCCCGTGGGCCTCGGTGAGCGTCGCCGCCGGCGTCCGACCGCCGGTCCCGGTGCCGGTCCTCGAGGCGAGCTACCTCGACCCGGCCTCGCCCGGGCAGCCGGGGACGCTGCGGGTCACCTGCATGCAGCCGCGCGACCCCGACCTGCCGCCGGGGTCCTCCCCGCTGGACCACCTGGTCGTGCAGGCCGAGGTGGGAGCCGGCGGGCCGGTGTCCGGGACCGCGCCCGCGGTCCGCGGACCGGCGCCGGACGACGCCGAGGCGCCCCCGGTGGTGGTGTCCATCCCGGTGCCCCCGTTGGCGCCGGCCGAACGGCGCCTGGTCACCGCGACCGGGTTCTGGGTGGACATGGCCGGCGCTCGGTCCGCGGACAGCCCGCCGACCAGGGCCGTCGCGGTGGATCCGCGCGGGCCGGCGGTGCTGGCACTGCCGAACACCCTGGAGTACGCGTCCCGCCCGGATGCGTTGGGACGCAGTCGGATCCGGGTGTCGTGGCCCGTGTCGAGCGGAACGGCCTACCGGGTGTACGCCAGCGACGAGACGACGCTGCGGCGACGCCTGGACTCGCTGGTGGCGTCGGGCGCACCCGGTGCGGCCGCGGCCAGGTCCGCACTGGCGGCCGCCACGACGGCGCCGGACCGCGCGGCCGTGCTCCGGGACCACGCCGCGCTGTTCGACCGGACCTGCTTCGAGCTGCTGACCCGCGCCCCGCTGCTCGCGACCGCCGCGGGGTCCCTGTCGTACGAGTACGAGGTGTCCGGCTCGCTGGACGTGCTGGTCCTGCTCAAGGTGGTCCCGGTGTCGGTGCTCGCCCTGACCCCGCTCCCGGAGTACGGCGGTGAGGCCGACTTCGGCGCGTCGACCCTGCTGGTCCGGGGGGTGCCCAACAGCGCGCCCCCGCCGCAGCCGACGCTCACCGCCGCACCCGACGACGCCGACCCCGGCTCGGTGCGGCTGACGGTGTCGGTCCCCGCGGGCCAGACGGCGCCGGTGGCGGTCCGGCTGCGGCGCAGCCGGGTCAGCGGCGCGGACGCGCTGGCCATGCCGGTGGTCGCCACCGACGCGCCGGCGGCGTTCCCCGCCACGCTCGTCGACGCCGGGGCCACGCCCTGGGACCCGGGCCTGCGGCTGGCCCCGTGGTCGCGCTACACCTGGCGGGCGGAGGTCCAGGGCGCCCCCGAGCCGGGCAGCACCGTGCCCGGGGCGTGGAGCGCGGCGAGCGCGCCGGTGTCGTGGCAGGTGGTCCCTCCCGCGCCGCAGGACCTCGTCGCCGGGACGGCCAACGCCGATGCCGGCGGGGTCGCGGTCACCTTCACCAGCGCCGACAGCCTCGACGGCGGGCCGGCGGGTGCGTACGTCGTCGACGTCTACCGGCGCAGCCCGGCGACCGCGGCCGCACCCGCCGGGTACGACGCGGTCGGCAGCTTCCCGGTGGCGGCCCTGCGGCAGCCCGACGGCAGCCTGCGGATGGTCGACACCACCGCGGGGGTCCCGACCGGCACGGAGTACCTCGCCGAGGTGCGCGACCCGATCGGGCGGCGCAGCGCCCGGGTGGTGGTCGCCACGGTGTGACCCGGGTCAGATCGGCCCGGTCGGAACGGAGGTCCGGGATGGATGCGGTGATCGTCGCCTCGATCGTGGGATCGGTGCAGGGCGCCTTCCCCGGGAGTTCGACGGTGCCCGGACACGTGGGCGCCATCACGCTCACCGGGGTCGACCTGTCGGTGCAGCTGGCGAACGGCAGCCGAGACTTCGGGCCACTGACGATCACCAAGCCGATGGACGCCGCATCGGTGCGGCTGCTCGGTGCCTGGGACATCGGCGAGCAGCTCGCGGTGACCGTGACCGTGGTGGACCCGGTCACCGGCGGGGACCTGATCCGCTACGCCCTGACCGGTGCCCGTGTCACGGCGGTGTCGAGCTGGACCGACGAGTCCACCACCGCCGCGGGGATGGAACGGGTGTCGTTGGCGTACAACGGACTGGAGCTCACGCACGTGCCGAGCGGCTCCACCCAGGTGGTGTCGGTCCCCTAGCCCCACGATCGCGCCCCACGGCGCGGAACCCCGAACAGGAGGAGGTCGACGTGCCCGGACCGCTGCCCGCCGGACCCTGGAAGACGCTGCCCGGACCCGGCGGCACGTCGGTGCCGTTCTACATCGTCACCTTCGACGAGGACGGCACGTGCACCAGCCCGGCCACCCGTGACCACCTGGTGGGTGCCGCCGCCGGGGCGACCGACGTGTTCCTGTTCTCGCACGGCTGGAACAACGACTGGGCCGCCGCCACCGGCGCGTACGACCAGTTCGTGTCGCGCTACGTCCCGCTGCGGCGGGCGTTCTGGGATCCCCCGACCCGCCCGTACCGCCCGGTGCTGGTCGGCGTGTTCTGGCCCAGCGCGGTCCTGGTCTGGCCGGACGAGAGGGGTCCGGACTTCGCCGGCGCCGAGGGGCCGGACGACGTAGCCACCGCGCAGGCGCTGGCCGAGATGGCCGCCGTGGCGGCCCGTGTGGACCCGGCGTCCACCGCGCGCTTCTACGAGCTGGCCCAGCGGGACGGCCTCACCGACGACGAGGCGCACGAGCTGGCCACCATCCTCGCGCCGGCGCTGGCCGGACCCGGGGACGAGGTGGGTCCGGCCGCGGCACCGACGGCGGAGGACCTGGTCGGGGTGTGGCGGGACGTGGGGCGTCGGTCCGGCACCGCGCCCGCGCGCACCGGCGGCTTCATCGACGACGAGCCCGCAGGTGCCGCTGCACCCCAGGTGGCCGGGCTCCTCGACTGGCTCAAGCCGCGGGACATCATCCGGGCCGCGACCGTGCTGCTGATGAAGGACCGGGCCGGTCGGGTCGGTGCCGCCGGCGTCGGTGATCTGCTGCGTCGCCTGGTCGACGCCTCCCCGGACTCGCGGGTGCACCTGGTGGGTCACTCGTACGGGGGCAAGGTGGTGCTCTCCGCGCTGACCGCGGGGCCGGCGCCCGGCCGTCTGGTGGAGTCCGTGCTCCTGCTGCAGCCGGCCATGTCGGCCCTGTGCTTCGCCCCCACGGTGCCCGGCGGCGGGACGGGCGGGTACCGCCCCGCGCTGGACCGGGTCCGCCAGCCGCTGATGACGACGTTCAGCGCGCACGACTTCCCGCTCACCAAGGCGTTCCACTGGGCCGTGCGCCGCCCGTCGGACCTCGGCGAGGCGGTGATCGCCGGGCTGCCGGTCCCTCCGTCCCGCTACGCGGCGCTCGGCGGGTACGGGCCGCAGGGGGTCGGCGCCGAGGTGGACGTCGTCGCCCCCCGCGCCGCCCCGAACCCGTACGACGTGGAACCCGGTGGGCGACGCATCATCGCGGTCGAGGCCGACGACGTCATCTCCTCCCACGGCGACGTCCAGAACGACGCGACCGCGTGGGCGCTGCTGTGCCAGGTCATGGGGTGAGTCGCGGGTGGCGATGATCGTCCGCTCCGAGCACGACCTGCCCACGGTGCGGGTGCGGATGTCGCGCACCTACGACCGGCCGAGCGTGGACTTCGAGGCGGTCCGCGGGCGCGGCGAGGTCCGGCAGGTCGCCACCGTCCCCGTGCGGGACCTCGGCCTGCCGGACCGGGTCGAGGGCACCCGGTCGGTGTCGGAGGCGATGTTCTCGCTGCCCCCGGCGGTGCTCGACCGGCTCCGCGACGCCGCCGGCGACCTCGGCGACTCGCCTGCGGAGCCGCACGAGGCGCTGTGGCTGGAGCTGCCGCCTCCCCGGGGCGCGCTGCCGCTGGTGCCCTGGGAGCGGCTGCTCGCGCCGGTGGGGCGACCGCTGCTGCGCCTGCCCAACCACGTCCTGCGGCCGCAGGCCTCGGACACCACGCTGGACGTGGCGATCTGTGCGAGCACACCGACGGACGAGACGCCGTTCCACGCGGCCGCCGAGCTCGTCCGCGCTGCCGGCGTGTGGCGCGACCGGGCGGGGCACGAGGTGACCGTGCACCTGTTCACCGACGTCGACTCCGTCGACGAGACCGCTTCTGCTGCGGCCGGTCTCGGCGCCGGCGTCCGGGTGCACGACCCGCGCGAGGGTCGCCGCGGTGACCGGGAGGGGTCGTACGCCACTGCCGGCCCGTGGCTGTCGTGGGTCCGGGAATCGTTGCAGGGCAACGCGGTCGACGTGGTGCACGTCCTGGCGCACGGCTTCCTGTCCGGCGACCGGGGTGCCCTCGCGCTGGCGAGCACACCGGATCGCGACAGCGGTGCGCCGACCCGGTTGGTGGACTCGGCGGAGCTGCTGGCCTTCCTGGGGCGGGTCGGTGCCTGGTCGCTGGTGCTGTCGGGCCCGCAGCGCAACTACTCACCGGCCGGGCTGCGGGCGCTCGGCGACGCAGTGGCGCTGGCCCTGCCGGGCGTGTGCCTCGTGCACGACCTCGGCGACGACCCGGACGCCAGCCAGCTCGCGGCCACGGTCGGCATGGTCTACGCCGGTGTGGTCGGGCCCGCGCAGCCGCTGCCGGCGGTGACCAGCTGGGTGCACCCGCAGTTCGTGGAGTTCCCCGAAGAGGAGCGCTACGCGCGCGGCATGACCGAGGACGGTCGCTCCGCGCTGCTGGGGGAGGCGACGGCGCGGGTCCTGGACTCCGCGGTGACGCCCGCCTGGGTGGCCGCCGGCGCCCGATCGCTGGAGGCGCAGCAGGCCGAATGGCTGCCGTCGGGCTCGGCCGCGGACATGGACCCGGCCGCGGTGACGGCGCTGGAGTCGGTGTCCAGCCTGCTCGACCGGCACGTGCGCGCCGAGGTCGACGATGCCGGCGGTGCGGGATGAACCGCCTGGTCTTCCAGCTGGCCGACTCGGTCGCCCCGGGCGACGGGTCCGCGTACGTGGCACTCTCGCTGGCCGAGCCGCGGGTCTTCGGCAGCCCGGCGCTGCCGTTCCCGGTGACCGCGAACGACCCGCCGTACGCCGCGCTGGTCGGCGGGGTGCTGCCCGAGCACGGCGTCCTCGACGCCGGGCGCGCGCTGTACGACGCGCTGCTGGTGCACCCGCACCTGCAGCAGGCGCTGCAGTCGGCGCTGCAGACCCAGCCACCGGCGAGGTTCCCGGTGCTGGTGGAGATCGCGACCGGCGCCGGGGCCGAGGCTCTGCCGTGGGAGACCCTGTGCGCGCCGTCCGGGGACTTCCTCGGCCTGGACGAGCGGTGGGCCGTCGGGCGGGTGGTGGCCGGTCCCGGGCCCACGCCGACGGAGTGGTTCCTGCGCGCCCCGCTGCGGGTCGCCGCGGTGCTGTCCTGCCTCGGGGTGGAGGCTGCCGGGGAGTGGGCCGCGCTGCGCGATGGCCTGGCGGCGGCACCGGGCCTGGGCACCGAGGTGCTCGCGGTGGTCAGCGAGGAGTCCCTGCACGCCCAGATCACCGCCGAGGCGCTGCCGGGGGTGCGGGTCGAGCTGGTGCCGTCGGACGTAGGCGACCTGCAGCGGCTGGTCGCCGAGTTCCACCCGCACGTCCTGCACTTCTTCTGCCACGGCTCCACCGAGGGCACCGCGCACCTGCAGGTCGCGGTCAAGTCCGACTGGGTGACCGGGACCCCGGAGCGCAGCCTGCTGGTGGAGGCCCGGGAGATCCGCGCGTTCACCCGACCCACCGACGACCCGCCGTGGGTCGTCGTCCTCAACTGCTGCCGCAGCGCGGCCGGGTCGGAGACGGCGCAGCTGGAGTCCCTGGCGCTGAAGCTGGTGTACGACGCCGGCGTCCCGGCGGTGGTCGGCATGCGCGAGCCGGTGCTCAGCGACGACGCCTCCGTGTTCTCCGCCGCGTTCTACCGGCGGCTGGCCACCGACCTGGCCGCCCGGCTCGACGGCACCGTGCCCGCGGAGCAGCCGTGGGACTGGGCCGCGCTGGTGGTCGAAGCCCGGACCCGTCTGGCCCGACGGATGCCGGGTCTGACGCTGTCGGCGGCGGCGGCCGCGACCAAGGAGTGGAGTCTGCCGGTGGTCTACACCCGTCCGGAGCCACTGCTGGTCCGGCCGGGGCACCCCGGCGAACCGGCCCCCGGGCCGCAAGTGGCGCCGGCCGACCCGGAGCAGGCGGCTCGCGCCGCCCGGCTGGAGCTGCAGGCCCTGCAGGCGCTGGCCGGGGGCCTCCCGCCGGAGGCCCCCGACGGCCTGCGCTCCGACATCGCGGCCCGCATCGCCGAGCTGACGGCCGGGTTGGGACCGTCGTGAGCACCGGTGCCGGCGGCGGACGCGGGCGCCGCACGGTCCGGCTGGACGCGTTCTCGGGTGCCGACGGCCCCGTGGTGGGGGAGGTCCGCGCCGACCCGGCCGCCTGGGCGGTGCGTCCGCCGGACGGCTTCAAGCGCCGCGACCTGCTGCCGTCCCCGGCGCGGCCGGACGACTGGGCCGACCCGCGGATCGGGTGGGGCCTGGTCCTGCCCGACGACCCCGCCGTGCCGGTCGAGGCCCGATCACGGGCGGACGACGCACCGGAGCCGATCCGGGCGCTGGCGCAGGCGCGCGGTGGTCGGGTCCTGCGCTACGGCCTCGGCGCGGCGGCCGGCTCGTGGACCCTGCGGGACTACGCCGGGGGGACCGACCTGCCGGTGGCCGCCTCCGCGCCGGGGGGCGTGCCCTCGCAACTGCCGATGTACCTCCTGCTGTACGGGACCCCGGCGCAGATCCCGTGGCAGCTGCAGTACCACCTCGGGCCCGTCCGGCACGTGGGCCGGCTCGACCTCACCGGTGACGCACTCGACCGCTATGTGACCTGCCTGCTGGACGACTGGTCCGACGCGGCCCCGCGGTACGACGCGCCCGTGGTGTGGGCCGTCGACCATGGCGGCGGTGACATCACCACCCTGATGCGCACCACCGTGGCGGAGCCGGTCGCGCACCTGCTCTCCGCGGACTCCGACATGCCGGGCGCCACGTACGTCGACGGGTCGCTGGTCCCCGCGACGACGCAGGCGCTGGTCGATGCCGTGGTGGCCAACACCCCGGCGCTGGTCGTGACGTCCAGCCACGGGATGACCGGCCCGCTGTCCGACCCGGTGCGGATGGCGGCCGACCTCGGGCTCCCGGTCGGTGCCGAGCACCAGCCGCTGCGCCCGGAGGACCTGCTGGCCCGGTGGCAGCCGGACGGGGCCGTCTGGTTCGCGCAGGCCTGTTGCTCGGCGGGGGCGGAGAGCCCGAGCGCGTACCGCGGACTGTTCGAGCCGGGCTCCCTGGTGGACGGGGTGCTCGAGGGCGTGGCGGGCGTCGGTCCCTGCGTGGCCCCGCTGCCGCGGGCCCTGCTCGGCGCCAGCCGGCCGCTGCGCGCCTTCATCGGACACGTGGAGCCGACCTTCGACTGGACCCTGGCGTCCCCGGAGAACGGCGAGCCGCTCGCCGCGGACCTGCAGGCCGTGCTGTACGAGCGGCTGTGCCTCGGCCAGCCCGTCGGGCTGGCGATGGAGCGGTGGTACCAGGCGATCGGCAGCCTGCTGCTGGGCTACACCCGCGCCGTGTCGACGTTCAACGCATCCACCGGCGAGGAGGCGGCGCGCGAGCTCGACCGCGCGCTGTCCGCCCGGGTCGCGGCCTACGACCGCGCGGGCACGGTCCTGCTCGGCGACCCGACCGTGCGCATCCCGGTGCCGGGCCCCGTGCCCTGAGCCGACGGGGCCGGATCGCCACCCGACCCGTGGTGGGATGGTCGCGTGGCGGCGCGGTCGCGGGTCCTGCGGGTCGGGGGGATGCTCGCCGGGCTGGTGGCGCTGCCGCTGGTCCCGGGCCTCGCCTTCACCGTGATGGGCCTGCAGGGTGCCTCGACCGTCTGGACGCTCGGACCCATCACCGGGCTGCTGGCGGTGCTCGCGGTCGGCCTGCGGACCGCGCTCGGCGTGGCGGTGGCCACCTCGGTGCTGACGGTCGCCGCGGTCGCGGCCTCCGGGACGCCGTGGGCCGCCGCCCTGGTCATGCTCGTGGCCGCCGGGGCCACCGGGCTCACCAGCGTCCGGGGCCTCAGCGGGTCTCTGGTCATGGCTCCGATCACGGTCGCCTACGTCCTCGCCGACCCGCCTGCGGTGCTCCCGGACCGACCTCCCCTCGAGGGCGCCGCCGTCACGGGGGGCGCCATGCTGCTCGCGATCGTGTGGGGGGCGGCACTGGCCCGGGCCGCCGGCAGCCGCGTCCACCTGCCGACCGCGACGCCGGTCCCGCCCCGGGTCGCGGTCGGCTACGCCGTCGTCCTCGGCCTGGCACTCGGCGCGGCTGCCGCCGTCGCGTCCGCGCTCACCCTCCGGCACGGCGGTGCCTGGCTGATGCTGACCCTGCTCGTCGTGCTGCAGCCACACCTCGACGACGCGTGGAGCCGTGTGCTGCAACGGGTCGCGGGCACGCTGGCCGGTTTCGGCATCGCGCTCGTGCTCGGGCTGACGGTGCCGTGGCCCGGTGTCGCGTACGTCGTCGGCGGGGCCTGCCTGGTCGGCGCGCTGTCGCTGCGCGTGATCCACCGGCCCTACTGGCAGTACGTCACGCTGCTGACCCCCGCTGTGGTGCTGATGGACGGCGCGGGCACGTCGGTCGTGGCGACCGACGTCACCCGGTTGACCTTCACCCTCATCGGCGCGGGATCCGCGCTGGTGGTGATGGCGGTCCTGCTGCCCCTGCGCGCCCGGCTCAACGCGCCCTCCCCGCCGGATCCGCCGGCTCCGACCAAGATCCCCGCGAGTCACCAGTAAGGGCCGGGATCCGCGGTCCTCGGCGGGCCCCTTCTGGTGTCTCGCGGTGATCTCCCTGGCCCGCGGGGGTGGGGGGAGCCCTCGGTACGGTGAGCCGTGCTCCGACGGCGGCTGCTGGTCCTGCTGGCCGCGCTGACGTCGTTCGGTCCGATGTCGATGGACCTGTACCTGCCCGGCTTCCCGGCGATCGCGGAGCGCTTCGGCACCGACCAGAGCGCGGTCCAGCTCACCTTCTCCGCAGCGCTGCTGGGACTGGGGGCCGGGCAGGTGCTGTGGGGCCCGCTGTCCGACCGCTACGGCCGCCGCCGCCCGCTGCTGGTGGGCCTGGCGGTGTTCATCACCGCGTCGCTGCTCATCCCCTGGTCACCGTCGCTGCCGATCATGGTCGCCCTGCGGCTGGTGCAGACCCTCGGAGGCGCCGCCGGGATCGTGATCGCCCGGGCCACCGTGCGCGACATCTACAGCGGCACCGAGCTGGCCCGGGCGCTGTCCGCGATCGTCACCGTCTTCGCTCTCGCGCCCGTCGTCGCCCCGGTGCTGGGCTCGCTGGTCCTGCTGGTCGCGTCGTGGGAGTGGATGTTCGTCCTGCTCGCCGGGTTCGGCGCCCTGTGCGCGGCAGGCGTGCTGCTGATGCCCGAGACCCTCCCACCGGACCGTCGCTCCACACATGGGCTCGTCGGCGCCCTGCAGCAGTACGGCGACATCCTGCGCAGCGGGCGCTTCCGGCTGGCCGCCGCGGTGGCCGCCCTGGGCTCGGTCGCGCTGTTCGCGTACATCTCGTCGTCACCGGCCGTCTTCATCGAGGGGTACGGCATCGGGCAGACCGCGTTCGCGCTGCTGTTCGCGGGGCTGGCGCTGTGCTTCGCGGTCGGGGCCCAGGTCAACCTGCGGCTGCTGCGCCGGTACGGCGTCTCCGCGCTGCTGCGGGTCTCGGTCGCGACCCAGGTGGTGGCCGCCCTAGGCGTGCTCACGGTCGCACTGCTGACCGCGCCGATGGCGGCGATGGTGGTCCCGCTGGCCCTGGCGATGATGACCGTGGCCGGCGTGAACAGCAACGCGCTCGCGCTGGCGCTGGACCCGTTCCCGAAGTCGGCCGGCTCGGCGGCGGCGCTGGCCGGTGGCATCCAGCAACTGACCGGCGGGCTGGCGGCGGCGCTCATCGCGGCCCTCGCGGTCGCGCCCGCCGTCGGCATGGGCCTGGGCATGGTCCCCGCGTCGGTGGTGTCGCTGGCCCTGCTGGCCGCCGGCGCGGCTCGCACCCGGCGCTCCGGCTGAGGACGCGGCCGCTCAGCCCTCCGCCAGCAGCCCGTCGATCTGGTTCATCGCGGCGGTGATGCCCTCGACCATGCCCATCGCCATCACCTGCGCCATCGCCTCGGCGGACGGGTACGTGCTCACGATCGTCATCCGGGTGCGTTCGTCCTCGAGCGGCTCGAGCGTCACGACGCCCCGGGTGACCGGGAGGTCCGGGTTCGGGTTGCCGTCGGCGTCGGCGAACCCGTCCTCGAACTCCAGCGAGTGCGGCGCCTGGACGGTGAGCACCCGCCACCACCCGTGGTGCGTGTCCCCCTCGGGGCCGGTCATGAAGTAGCGCACGGTCCCCCCGGGCGCCAGGTCGTGCTCGACCACGGTCGCCGGGTACGTCGGCGGGCCCCACCAGCGCTCCAGCAGCCGGGGGTCGGCCCACATCCGCCACACGCGCTCGACAGGGGCGGCGTACTCCGCGGTCATGGTCAGGGTGCGCGCCTCGGCGTCCTGCACGGCGGCGGTCACGGTCATGCGGAATCTCCCTCGGTCATCTCGGCGAGGACGTCGCCGAACCGGTCCAGTCGGGCGCGCCACACCTCCTCGAACTGGTCGAGCACCTGCTGTGCGGCGTGCACGGCGGCGATGTCGCTGCGCACCAGCACCTCGCGGCCCCGGCGTCTCTTGGTCACCAGCGCCGCCCGCTCGAGCACCGCCACGTGCTTCTGCACGGCGGCGAAGC
This sequence comes from Candidatus Nanopelagicales bacterium, assembly GCA_041393815.1. Taxonomy (NCBI): domain Bacteria; kingdom Bacillati; phylum Actinomycetota; class Actinomycetes; order Candidatus Nanopelagicales; species Candidatus Nanopelagicales bacterium. The sequence continues at coordinate 36,612 of JAWKJK010000001.1, forward strand.
TCATGTCGTAGTCCGCCGCGAGGGCGGACACCGAGTGCTCGCCGTGCAGGGACCGAGCCAGGATGTCGCGCCGCGTCGCGTCGGCGAGGGCCCGGAACATCCGGTCCACCTCGGCGTCACTCAGCAGATCTACAACCATAAGGTTGTACGTTAGCCCAGAGCGCGGTGGTTGTCCAGGACCGGGTCCCCCTACCCCGTCGGTGCCATCCCGAGTAGGAAGGGAGGGACGGGGAGGGGGTCGACGTGGACTTCGCGGACGCGGTCGACGCGGTGGCCTCCGGCGAGCGCGCCCCTGAGGACGCCGCCGGCGACCTGCTGGACCGGCTCGACGACGGCGAGCAGCTCGGCCTGTTGGACGGCGACACCGGGGTGGTCCCCGGGCTGCTCGAGTGGGCGCGGCACGGCTACAACCGGACCCCCGTCGTCGCGGGCGAGGTCCGGCGGCTTGGCATCCCGGGCATCCGGTTCGCCGACGGCCCGCGGGGCATCGTGCTCGGGTCGTCCACCTGTTTCCCGGTGGCGATGGCGCGCGGCGCCACCTGGGACCCGGAGCTGGAGGAGGAGGTCGGGGCGGCGATCGGCGCCGAGGGGCTGGCACAGGGGGCGAACCTGTTCGCCGGCGTCTGCGTGAACCTGCTCCGTCATCCCGGCTGGGGCCGGGCGCAGGAGACGTACGGGGAGGACCCCGTCCTGCTCGGACGGATGGGCGCCGGCCTGACGCGCGGAGTCCGGCCGTGGCTGATGGCCTGCGTGAAGCACTTCGCGCTCAACAGCATCGAGGACTCCCGGTTCCGCGTCGACGTGGTCGTGGACGACGACGTGCTGCGCGAGGTCTACCTGCCGCACTTCCGCGAGGTCCTGGACGCGGGGGCCGAGGCGGTCATGTCCGCGTACAACTCCGTCAACGGGACCTGGTGCGGGGACAACAAGGACCTGCTGACCGGGGTGCTGCGGGACGAGTGGGGGTTCGACGGCTTCGTGATGTCGGACTTCGTGTTCGGCCACCGCGACCCGGTCGGCTCGGTCGCCGCGGGGCTCGACCTGGAGATGCCGTTCCGCCAGCAACGGGCCGGCATCCTCCCGTCCGCCCTGGCCGACGGCCGACTGTCGCGCGACGACGTTCGCCGCGCCGGGCGCCGGCTGCTCGCGGCCCAGCTGCGGTGGGCGGCTGCCGCGCCCGCGGCGCCCCCGCCCGGCGACGTGGTCGCCTGCGCCGACCACCGGATCCTGGCCCGGCGGGTGGCCGTGCGCTCGATGGTTCTGCTGCGGAACGAGCCGGTCGGCGGGTTCCCCGTGCTGCCGCTCGATCTCACTGCGCTGCACAGGGTTGCGGTCATCGGTCGCCTCGCGACTGCGGCGAACCTCGGCGACGCAGGATCGTCCGCGGTGCATCCACCCTCGATGTCGTCACCACTGGACGGCCTGCGGGAGGCGGTGTCCGAGGGCGTCGAGGTCGTCCACCACGACGGCCGGGACCCGTCGTCCGCGGCACGGCTCGCGGCCTCGGCGGACGCCGCGGTCGTCGTCGTCGGCTACACCGCCGCCGACGAGGGCGAGGGCATGGTCGCGATGGACGGTGCCACCATGCGGCTCCTCCGAGGCCCGATGAGGCTGCCGTACGTCGGGTCTGCGGCCGCCGCTGTCATGCGGGGGTTCGGCTCCGCCTCCGGCACCCGCGGCGGCGACCGGACCGGGCTGACCCTGCACCCCGACGACGAGGACCTCGTCCTGGCCGTCGCCGCGGCCAACCCCCGCACCGTCGTGGTCGTGGTGGCCGGCAGCGCCGTGCTGGTGGAGCGCTGGCGCGATGCGGTCCCGGCGATCCTGCTCGCGTGGTACCCCGGGATGGAGGGTGGTCGAGCGCTCGGCTGCGTCCTGACCGGCGCGGTCGAGCCGGGCGGTCGCCTGCCGTTCGCGGTCCCCACCGACCCCGCGCACCTGCCGCCGTTCGACCCGACGGCGACCACCGTTCGGTACGACCGGTGGTGGGGCCAGCGCCGGCTCGACCGGGACGGGCACCCCGCCGCCTACCCGCTCGGTTTCGGTCTGGGGTACACCACCTTCCGCGTCGACTCGCTGAGCGTGGTCGACGTGGACGCGGAGGAGTCCACGGCCCGGGTCGAGGTCTGCGTCACGAACACCGGCGACCGGCCCGGTGCCACGGTGGTGCAGGTGTACGCCTCCGGCGACGCCGGACCGGCGCGACCGCGTCGGCAGCTGCTCGGGTTCCGCCGGGTGGCCGCGGATCCGGGCGCCTCGACGACGACGAACGTCGACCTGACGCTGCGGCCGCTGTCCTGCTGGGACCCCGCGCGGAGGGCCTGGGAGCACGTGCCCGCCGACTACCTGCTGGAGGCCGGGCAGTTCAGCGGCGACCCGGACGCCGCTGTCACCCGGCTCCCGCCGATGTGACCAGCACCAGGCGCCCGCGGGCGGTCCCGGACTCCAGGTGCTCCAGCGCCGTCGCCGCCTCGTCCAGCGGGTACGTCTGCTCGACCACCGGGCGCAGTCGTCCGGCCGCCGCCAGCTCCGCCAGCACCCGCATGCCGTCCTCGCCCGGGGCCGCCTCGCTCGGCCGCGGCAGGTGCGGGTCGCGCATCGACCCGGCCATGAACCGCATGCCCAGAGGAAGGCTGCCCAGCCACCGACGCCCGCGACTCCCGTACGCGTCGTGCCCGATCCAGGCGTAGCGTCCGCGGTCGGTGAGGACCCGCTTGACCCGTGAGTAGGGGTGGTTGCCGGGGATGTCGATGATCGCGTCGTAGCGGACCGGACCGGCGGTGAAGTCGTCCCTCCGGTAGTCGAGCACCTCGTCCGCGCCGATCGACGCCAGCAGGTCGTGTCGGTCGCCGGCGTCGACCGCGGTGACGTGGGCGCCGTCCGCCTTGGCGATCTGGACCGCCAGCATCCCCACCGCGCCGGCGCCCCCGTTGACGAGCACCCGGTCGCCGTCGCCGACCCGGCACTCCGAACGGACGGCCATCAGCGCGATCAGCCCGGCGGTCGGCAGGGCGGCGGCCTCCTCGTACGTCAGCGTCGCCGGCTTCGGCTCCAGGCGTCCCTCGGGAACCGCGACGTACTCCGCGTAGGCGCCGCCGTTGCGCCACTGCATGCCGGCGATGACCTCACCGAAGACGGCGTCCCCGGGCGCATACCGGGTCGCGCCCGGTCCGACTTCCGCCACCACGCCCGCGGCGTCCGTCCCCGGGATGGGGTTGCGCGGCCGCCGCACGCCGGCGCCCATGAGCCGCAGCACGTACGGGACGCCGCGCACCATGTGCCACACGTCGGCGTGGACCGACGCGGCGTGCACCTGAAGCAGGACCTCACCCGGACCTGCGACCGGTCGCGGCACGTCGCCGGTGCGCAGCTGGCGGGGCGGTCCGTACGACGACTGGAGGACGGCCTTCACCCGGTCATCCTCTCCCGGGTCGTCGACGAGGCGGAGGCATTCCGCCCGGCGCCCATCGGTCCTAGGGTTCGTCCCGTGCCGGGGCCGCGCGGCCCCGGGGGTGGGGGTGGCGGCATGTCCCGACGGCATCGCGTGCGGTGCGGCACGGCTCTGGCCGCACTCCTCCTCCCGCTCGTGGTGGTGGGACTGCCGACGTTCGCGGGACCGGCGTGGGCGGCGGACACCACCGGCACCACGGACCCGGTGGCGCTGGTGGCCGCCGCGGGCGCGAGGTCGGACCAGGTCCTGGCCGACCTCGGCGGCACCATCACCGACTACGTCGGGACCAAGTTCGGCGAGACGACCCGCACCCAGTTGGCCCCGGGCGGCTACCCGGCACTGGTGTGGTCCGACGGCGGGGGCGGCGACTTCTTCGTGCTCGGCTGGGCCATCCGCAGCGGGACCACGGTGACCGACTACGAGCCCTACCAGCCGATCGACCGCACGGTGCTCACCTACCCGAACATGCGGGGCGTGCGGTGGACCACCACGTCCGGCATCCTGCAGTGGCAGACGCCGGGCGCGGTCCTCCCCGTGCCCCCGCCGACCGCGACGATCGAGTCCACCCCGGACGCCGTGACCGTCTCGTGGACGAGCCCCTACTCGACCACGTCGAGCACCCAGTCCTGGCGCATCACCCTGGTCCCCGACCCGGTCGAGGCCGACGGCTACGTCCTGTCCGACCTGGAGGTGGGCGCGCCCGACCCGCCGATCGCCCCCATCGGCGGCCGGTCGTACCGGGTGACCTACGCCGATCCGCAGCTGTCGCCCCCGTTGAACCTGGCCGACGCGGTTCCCAGCGGCTACGCGGCCCGGGCCGAGCAGGCGCTGGGCCACACCCAGGACTGCCGCGGGGCGGTGACGCGGACGCTGAAGGCCGCCCGCGCGGCGGCGCCGTCCCGGTCGACGTCGGCCATGACCACCTACCTGCGGCGCTATCTGCGGTCGGACTCGGCGTGGACGTGGTCGTCGGTGCCGACCGGGGACATCCGCAACATCCCCGAGGGCGTGTCGCTGACCGACACCAACCGCTACTCGGGGGTGCGGACGACCTGGCGGCTGATCGCCGGACCGGGTCACTCCGTCGCGAAGGTGGTCCGTTCGGCGCGGGTCGCGCTCGCACCGGTGCGCTGACGACCGTCGCGCAACGTCACCGGCCTCGCGTCACCGGCCTCGCGTCACAGGGTGGCGTAGAACGGTGCCAGCCGCTCGCGGATGCGCTCCTCGACGTAGCCGGTGGACACGGCGGTGGCGACCCCTGGGGCGAGCAGGTCCAGGAGCGGGTCCCGAACCGAGTCCGCGGTGACGCCGAGGTCGGCGAGCACGTCGGCGGCCGGCCGGGAACCGTTGCGGCGGAACCACTCCTCCGCGCCGGCATCGATCATGTCCGCGACCGGTCCGTCCGCCAGCATGGAGCTGAGCACGTCGGCGGCGAGGTCGACGGCAGTGGCGACCTCGACGTCGCCGGTCAGTTCGCGGGCGTCCGTCAACGGGCGGTGCGCGTTGCTGGCCCAGACCTCGTCGGCCACGGTGCGCAGGACGTCCTCGTCGAGCGCGGACTCCAGGTATCTGCGGCTCTCCCGGATGTTGTCGGAGATGTTGGCCTCGACGAACGAGGTGAGCTGGCGGTCGATGCCCTTCTCCAGCCGCGGGGCGGCGGTCTTCACGGCCGCCTGGCCGATCCGGACCAGGGACGACGCGCCGGGCACCTTGCGGGCCACCACGTTCTCGGTCAGGACGTACGCCTTGAGCCCGTGGTAGAGCACGTGGGCGAGCAGGTTGGAGTACGCCTGGCTCGTCGTCACCTGGCGGATCACCTCGTTGCGCACACCCGACATCGCGACGACGACGCCCACCGCCCGGTCGTAGTCCGCGCGGCTGACGATGTCCGCGACGGTGAGGTCGTCGGGCAGCGCGGCGTCCACGGCCTCGACCAGCGCGGTCGCGGCGCCGTCGCGCACGGCGGGGTCGCGCAGTGCGCCGACCGCGGCGCGGCGCAGCGCCACCGAGGAGTCCGCCGTGGCGAGGTCGGCGACGGGGACGGTGGCCAGCCAGCCGAACAGCGCGTCCACCTCGCCGGAGACCTGCTCGCGCCACGCGTCGCCGGTCCACCGCGCCAGCTCGAACGCCACGTGCGCCTCGAGCAGCTCCTGCGGGTCCACGGCGGTGACCCTAGACCGCGACGGCGCCAGCGCCCGGCACCGGGGAGGATGGGGCGCATGACGGTGTCGCGGGCTCGGCGGGTGCTGGTGACGGGCGGGTCGCGTGGCGTGGGCGCGGCGGTCTGCCGGGCCTTCGCCGGGCTGGGCGACACGGTAGCCGTGCACTGCAGCGCGAATCCCGACCGGGCCGAGGAGGTCCGTGCGGCGCTGCCCGGACGCGGTCACGTAGTGGTGCGGGCCGACCTGCGGGACGCCGACGCCGTGCGCGCCATGGTCGACGAGGCGGCGGAGGCGCTCGGCGGGCTCGACGTCGTGGTCAACAACGCCGGGGTCTTCCACCACCACCGCATCGACGACACCACGTACGAGGAGTGGCAGCGCGCGTGGGCGGACACCCTGGGCGTCAATCTGGTCGGTGCCGCGAACGTGACCTGGTGCGCGCTGCGGCACCTGCCACGGGACGGTTCGGGCCGGGTCATCAACGTGGGCTCGCGCGGTGCGTGGCGCGGCGAGCCCAACAGTCCGGCGTACGGCGCGAGCAAGGCCGCGATCGTCGCTCTCGGCCAGTCCCTGGCGAAGTCGTTGGGACAGTATGGAATCGCGGTCACTACCGTGGCACCCGGATGGGTCGACACCGAGATGGCGGCGGAGTCGCTCGAGGGCGAGGCTGGTGCGGGGCGGCGGGCGGAGAGCCCGCTCAACCGGGTGGCGGCCCCCGAGGAGGTCGCCGCGGCGGTGGTCTACCTGGCCTCGGCGGAGGCGCAGTGGGCCACCGGCGCGGTGCTCGACCTCAACGGGGCGTCGTACCTGCGGATGTGACTCGGCGCAGCGACTCAGGCGCGGAAGGGCTGGATCGCCCCGGCCGGGACCGTGCCGAGGCGGCCGGCCTGGAAGTCCTCGAAGGCCTCGATGAGCTCCTCGCGCGTCGACATCACGAACGGGCCGTAGTGGGCGACCGGCTCGCGCAGCGGGACGCCGCCGATGAGGAAGACCTCGAGGTTCGGCGACCGCGACTCCTGCACCGGGTCGGCGGCCATGACCACCGTGTCCCCGGGCCCGAACAGCGCGAGCTGTCCGGTGCGGATCGGCCGGCCCTCGTCGCCCACGGTGCCGCTGCCGGCGAGCACGTAGCCGAGGGCGTTGAACTCGCGCGGCCACGGCAGGTCGAACCGGGCGCCGGGCGAGACGGTGATGTGCGTGATGGCCAGGGGCGTGTGCGAGATGCCGGGGCCGTCGTGTCCGTCGACCGAGCCGGCCAGCACCCGCATCAGGGCGCCCCCGTCGGCGGACGACACCAGCCCCAGGGCCTCGCCCTGCAGGTCCTGGTACTGCGGCGCGATCCGCTTCTTCTCGCGCGGCAGGTTGATCCACAGCTGCAGGCCGTGGAACAGGCCACCGGACAAGACCAACTGCTCCGGCGGGGTCTCGATGTGCAGGATCCCGTCGCCGGCGGTCATGTACGAGGTGCCGCCGGGTTCGATGGTGCCACCGCCGCCGTTCGAGTCCTGGTGGACGAACCGCCCGTCGATGAGGTACGTGAACGTCTCGAACCCGCGGTGCGGGTGCCACGCGGTGCCCTTCGGCTCACCCGGCGCGTACTCGACCTCGCCCATCTGGTCCATGTGGATGAACGGGTCCAGCGCCGCGGGGGAGACCCCGGCGAAGGCGCGTCGCACGGGGAAGCCCTCCCCCTCGAAGCCGCCGGGCGCGGTGGTCACCGAGACGACCTTCCGCGGCCGGGCGTCGGGGACGGAGCTGACGCGGGGCAGGGTGAGGGTGTCGACGGTGACGGCGGGCATGGGGTCCTCCTCGGGCTGCCGGGTCGGCATTTAGTTTCGCATTCAACTAACGCCGCCGCACGTCCGGTCATTCCCTGCGCCAGCCGTCGAGCATCCGGTCCACCTCGGCCTCGTACCAGGGACGGGCGTCGGGGTAGACCCAGTCCAGCTGGCCGAGCACCTCCAGGGTGACCATGCCGTGGAAGTGCGCCCAGGCGCTGAGGAAGGTCCCGACGGCCTGCGGGGGGAAGCCCGGGCCGGCCTGCTCGGCGAAGGCGCGCTCCCCCGGTGTCGGGCGGCGCCGGGGCGCCGGCAGGTCCACCTCGCCGTCCCGCCAGCCGTCGACCAGCGGCAGCAGGAATGCCTCCCCGATGCGCTGGTTGGCCTGGACCGTGGGGCCGCCCTCCGGCGCCGCGTAGCCGGGGATCGGGGTGCCGAACACCAGCAGGAAGCGGTGCGGGTTGTCCAGCGCCCAGCGCCGGTAGGCGAGCATGCCGGCCCGCAGCCGCGGCAGTGCCGGGCCGGGGCGGGCGGTCAGGGCCGCGACGGCGTCGGCGAGGTCGTTGTACGCGTCCGCGATGAGCTCGGTGAGCAGGTCGTCCAGCCCGTCGTAGTAGCGGTACAGCCCGGCGGGGCTCATCCCGATCGCCCGGGCGACGCCTCGGATCGACAGCGCGCCGGCCCCCTCCGTGGCGACCTGCTCGAGGGCCGCGCGCTTGATCTCGTCGCGGGTGGACTCGCGCTGTTGCGCCCGTCGGGTGGTCGTCGGCATGGGGACCAGCGTGCCGGGTCCGGGTCTCAATTGCAAACACTGTTGACAGTGCGAACACTGTTCGCAATACTGCACACAGTGTTCGCACCCGCACTGTCTCCCGAGGAGCCCGCCATGACCGGAACGTCACCACAGCCCACCGGCACCCTGCACGTCGTCCTCGGCGCCTCCGGCGGCGCCGGCAACGCGATCGCCCGGGCGCTGCACGAGGCCGGGCTGCGGGTGCGGGCGGTCAACCGAGGGGGCGACGCCGACCTGCCGGACGGGGTGGAGCGGATGGCCGCGGACATCACCACACCCGACGGTGCGGCGCGCGCGCTCGCGGCTGCCGACGTGGTGTACCTGGCCGCGCAGCCGGCCTACCACCGCTGGCCGCAGGAGTTCCCCGGGATGCTGCGCAGCGTCCTCGGCGCGACCCCCGACGGCGCGACTCTCGTCATGGTGGACAACCTGTACGGCTACGGGCCCGGCGCCAGCCCGATGAGCGAGGACACCCCGGAGCGGGCCACCGACCGCAAGGGCGAGGTGCGGCGCAGGATGACCGCGGAGCTGATGGCGGAGCACGACTCCGGGCGCATCCGGGTCGTGATCGGCCGGGCGTCGGACTACCTCGGGCCGCGCGCCGACAACTCCGGTGTCACCGCCCTCGCCATCGAGCCGGCGGCACAGGGCAAGCGGCTGCGGTGGGCCGGCAGCCTGGACCAGCCGCACTCCGTCGCGTACCTGCCCGACGTGGCCCGGGCGTACGTCCTGCTCGGCACCACGCCGGAGGCCGCCGGCCGGGTGTGGGTGCTGCCGCACCGGCCCGCGGTCACCGGCCGGGAGTTCCTCGCCCTGGTCAACGCCGCGCTGCCCGAGCCGCTGCCGACCGGGAAGCTGTCCACGACCATGCTGCGGCTCGCGGCCCCGTTCCACGCGATCTCGCGGGAGATGCTGGCCATCGGCTACCAGTGGACGCAGCCCTTCGTGGTCGACGACTCCCGGTTCCGGGCCGCGTTCCCGCAGTACCAGGACACCCCGCTGCCCGAGGCCGTCGCGACCTCGGTGTCCTGGTACCGGAACGCCCACACCCCCGCCTCCGCGGCCGCCGCGGCCCCCGCCCGCACTACTGCGACGGAATGAGTCCGGGCGTCGCTTGGAGCCCGGAATCGGGCTCACAAGCAACGCCCAGACTCATTCGGCCGCGGGTGGGGGGCGCGGGGGATGCGGGGACCGGGCCGCGCGGCGGGGGCGGGGAGGGCACAGTGGGCGGGTGAGCCACGACGCCGCCGGTCCAGACGATCCCGACACCCCGTCCGCCGCCGGCCCCGGGTCCGCCGCGGAGGCGGTGACGGCGTACGCGCGCACCTTCCTGGCGCGGATCCCGCCCGGCCACGCGGTCGTGTCGCCGCTAGGCGCCTGGCTGCTCCGGGCGATGACCCTGGACGCCGGGGCCGCCGGTCCCCGCGGCGACTCGGTCACGGGAGGGAGCCAGGCGGCGGCGGTGGCGCTGGGCCTGCTGGCCGACCCGCACCCGCTGGTCCGGGCCAGCGCCGCGCTGTGGACCGCCCCGGACGTGGAGACCGAGCGGCTCGCCGCCTTCCGCGCGACCCTCGGTTCCGCGACGACCGGCCCGATCCCGTCCCAGCGCGACGCGGACGCCTGGGCGGCCGAGGCCACCGACGGGATGGTCCCGGCGTTCCCGCTCGCGCTGGACCCGCTCACCGTCCTCGTGCTGGCCAATGCGCTGGCGACCCGGGTGTCCTGGTCCCGCCCCCTCGGCACCGTGCCCGCTGCCGAGCTGGCCGGGCCGTTCGAGGACCTGGTCGCCTCGGCGCTGACGACCGCGTACCGGGACGGCCAGCGCACCCTGCTCGCCGCGACGGACCTCGGCCTGCTGGCCGCGCACGTCGCGCAGCCGACGCCGACGGCGGACGGCAGCGGGCTGGCCGTCGTGAACGTCCTCGGACCCCCGGACGCCACGCCTGCCGACGTGCACGCCGCCGCGCTGGACGTCGCCCGGCTCGTGGCCGCCGGGGGCGGGCCGGCCGTCGAGGTCGACCCCTTCGACGCGCCTTCCGCGGGGCCGGGCTGGACGGTCGAGACGGGCACCGCCCAGCTCACCGGCGACGATGACCGGGACCGTGTCGTCGACGCCTCCGCCCGGCTCCCGGCCTGGTCCGCGACCACCGACCTCGACCTGCTGCCCGGCGACGGCTCGGCGTACGGCATCGACGAGGCGGTCGCTGCCCTGACCGGCTTGCTCCCGCCCGAGGGCGGGCCGTACGCCGCGGCCGCGCGCCAGTCCGCATACGCCGCATTCACCCGCGAGGGGTTCGAGGCGGCCGCGGTCAGCGCGATCGGGCTGGCCCGCGGCGCCCCGCCGAAGCGGCTGCGCGAGGTCCCCAGCCGGACGCTGGTCGCGCGCTTCGGCCGCCCATACGCGGTCTGCGCCGTCGCGACCGGACCCGGGCCCTGGCACGGCGTGCCCGTCTTCAGCGCCTGGGTCGAGCACCCCGACGACGCCGCCTGACCCGGCGCGCCCGGATCCCGCTCGCCGGTGTCGGACCGTCGGCGTACCGTGGTCGGTGGATCCAGACAGGCAGCGCCAAGCCCTCCGGCTGGCTGCCGGGCAACCGCGCCGACTCGCGCACGGTGCCCCCGGAGGAAGATCCGCCCCGCCGCCGGCCGGCGCGGGGAAGGGCGAGCACGAGGGCGGTGCGCCGTGGGCGACAACAGGACGTACGACGACGTGGCGGGCGGGACGAGCGGGTACGACGACGAGGTGTTCGTGTTCCGGACCAGCGGATCCGCGGTCCGGGCGGTGCTCGACCCGGAGCACCCGGACGACCCGGACTGGGAGCACGAGCCGGAGCGGGACGACCTGACGTCCGCCTGCCCGTACTACTGGCCCGGCCACCACGTGCACTGGATCCAGGCCAAGCTCGGCCTGCGGACCCCGGCCGTGCCGGTGCGGGTCCTCGAGGTCGCCGGGCTGGACGTGCAGGTGGTGCTGGAGGACACCGGTGTCGAGGAGGTGTGGCGCCTGCACGACCCGTCGCTGCTGGCGCTGGAGCTGATCGCGCGGCCCCGGCTGGTCGTGGGACTGCACGAGCACAACCTGGTGAGCCTGGGCGGGCGGCTGTGGTACCCGTGCCGGGACCTGGCGCAGTGGCGGCCCTGCCCGCCACCGGAGGGAGAGGGGACTGCATGACGGAGCCGACGGGCACCACGCTGGGGCCGCGGTTCGTGGCCGCGGTCGACTACGCCACCGCGGTGCACTCCGCGCAGCGGCGCAAGGGCACCGACGTGCCCTACGCATCGCACCTGCTCGCGGTCGCGGCGCTGGTCCTCGAGGCCGGCGGCGACGAGGACGCGGCGGTGGCGGCGCTGCTGCACGACGCCGCGGAGGACCACGGCGGTCGACCGAGACTGGCCGACATCCGGGACCGCTTCGGCGAGCGGGTCGCCGCCGTCGTCGAGGGGTGCAGCGACAGCCTGACCGAGGAGCCCGGCGCCAAGGAGCCGTGGCCGCAGCGCAAGGCGCGGTACGTGGCCCACCTGCGGGACCCGCACGTCAGCGACGAGGTGCTTCTCGTCGCCGCAGCGGACAAGGCGCACAACGCCAGCGCGACGGCGGTGGACGTTCGGCTGGACCCGGGCGCGTGGGCACGGTTCAACGCCACGCCGGGGCAGATCGTGCGCTACTACGCCGACTGCCTGGCGGCGTTCGAGCAGCGTGGGGTCCCGGAGGTGCTCACCGCACGCCTGCGGGCCGCGGTGGACGACCTCGACCGGCTGCCGCGCATCCCGGCGTCCGCCGGCGCGCTGGTGTGGGACCGGGCCGGCCGGCTGCTGGTGCTGAACCCCACGTACAAGAAGGGCTGGACAATCCCCGGCGGCATCGTCGAGGACGACGGCGAGACCCCGTGGCAGGCGTGCGTGCGGGAGGTGCGCGAGGAGACCGCGCTGGAGGCCCGCCGGGGTCGGCTGGTGTGCGTGGACTTCCGGCCGCCCCGGCCCGGCCGCCCGGGCGGGCTGCGCTTCCTGTTTGACCTCGGGACGTACGACGACGACGCGCTGGCCGCGATCGCGCTGCAGCCGGAGGAGGTCTGCGAGCACCGGCTGCTCCCGGTGCGTGGGGCGCTCCCGCTGCTGAGCGGACCGGTGCGTCGACGGGTGAGGGCCGCGCTGCGGAAGGGGAAGCGCCCGCGCTACCTCGAGGACGGCCGCTCGGTGGACCGGGTCCGCTGACCGGTCCCATGGGTAGGGTGCGACGGTGCCCGACGAGGTGGCGCCGCAGGTGCGCGCGCTGATCGACAGACTCGGCCTGCAGCCGCACGTCGAGGGCGGCTGGTGGGCGCAGACCTGGCTCGGTGAGCCGGACGAGGACGGGCGTCCCGTGGGCACCGCGATCGTCTACCTGCTCGCCCGCGGCGAGTCCGCCGCCTGGCACCGCGTCGACGTGGTCGAGGACTGGCACTTCCACGCCGGCGACCCGCTGCTGCTGCGGGTGGGGTCCGAGGAGGTCGTGCTCGGGCCGGACGTGCTGTCGGGTCAGCGGGTCCAGCAGCTGGTCCCGCCCGGGGTGTGGCAGTCCGCGCAGACGACGGGGGACTGGAGCCTGGTGGGCTGCTCGATGGCCCCGGGCTGGTGGGAACCGGGCTACGAGCTGGCTCCGCCGGGGTGGGAGCCGTCGTGGTGACCCCGCTGCACGATCCGCGCCCCGCCACGCAGCGGCCGGTGGACCTGCTGATCGCGCACGCGACCGTGGTGACCGTCGACCCCCACGACCGGGTCGTCGAGGACGGCGCCGTCGCCGTCAGCGACGGTCGGATCGCCTGGGTCGGCCCCACCGCCGAGGCCGCGTCCGCGGTGGCGGCCGCGGAGACCGTCGACGCGCGCGGCGGGATCCTGCTGCCCGGCCTGGTCAACGCCCACACCCACCTGGCCATGACGCTGTTCCGCGGGCTCGCCGACGACCGGGACCTGCAGGCGTTCCTCGGCGTGGTGGTCCCCGCGGAGTCCGCGGTGCTGTCGCGGGACACGGTCACGACCGGGGTCGAGCTGGCGGTGGCGGAGTCGTTCCTGGCCGGGTCCACCGCGGCACTGGACATGTACTTCTTCCACGAGGCGGCGCGGAACGTGGCCTCCCGCAGCGGTTTCCGGCTGCATGCGGGCCCCGTGCTGGTCGGACCGCCGGGCCCGGACGGGCGCACCTTCGCCGACCGGATGCGCTGGGCGGAGGCGGACCTCGCCGCCACGGACGGCCCGCGCTGGCTGATGCCGCACAGCACCTACCTGCTGGACCCCGGGCAGCTGGCCGAGATCGGCCTGCTGGCCCGCCGCTACGACGCGCGCGTGCACATCCACGCCGCGGAGAACGCGGCCGAGGTCGCCGACGTACGGCATCGGTTCGGCGGGACCCCGATCGACGTGCTGGAGGGCGCCGGGCTGCTGGATCCGCAGCTGACGATGGCCCACGCGGTGGTGCTGACCGACGACGAGGTCGCGCGCATCGCCGCCGCCGGGTCCGTCGTCGTGCATTGCCCGGCGTCGAACCTGAAGCTGGCGTCCGGGTTCTGCCGCACGTCCACGCTGGCCGCCGCCGGGGTCACCCTGGCGCTCGGGACCGACGGCGCGGCGAGCAGCAACGACCTCGACCTGTTCCGTGCGCTCCGGCTGGCGGCGGTGGTGGACCCGGCATACGTCGGTGACGCCGCCCGGATGCCCGCCTCGACGGTCCTGCGGGCGGGGACGGCGGGCGGCGCGGCGGCGCTCGGCATCGCCGACCGGGTGGGGTCGGTGGAGGTGGGCAAGCAGGCCGACCTGCTGCTGCTGGACGGCGACTCCCCGGCCCTGACCCCGTGCCCGGATCCGACCTCGGCGGTGGTCTACGCCGCGTCCCGCGCCGACGTGCGGTCGGTCTGGGTCGACGGTCGGGCGGTGCTCGCCGATCGTCGGCTCACCACGCTGGACCTGCCGTCGGTGCTGGCCGCGGCGCGGGCGCTGGGACCGATGGTCCAGGCCGCCGCGGGCCGCGGCTGAGCCGCGCGCCGGAACCGCACCCGACCACGGCTACCGGGCGCGGGGAACCGGTTCGGGCACAGCGTCATCCGGCCACCAGTCGCCCAGCCGCTTCGCGGCGGCGTCAGCACCCGACGACTCGACGCGCGCGGTGGTGCCGGACTCGCCGGCGGGGAGCGGCGCGGGGGCGTCCGCCATCAGCACCGCCCGACCGTCGGGTCCGACCGCGGGGCGGCGGGACGGCGCGCTGCCCACATAGGCCCAGACCGGGTCGAGCACGGTGCCGTCGACCAGCTCCACGGTCCCCGCGGTGACCCGCATCAGCCGGTAGCGGGACTCCGGCCGGGCGCCGCGGCCCTCGACCCGGTCCAGGGCGGGCCACTGGTCCGCGGCCACCATGAGCACGGCCATCCACTCGACCCGGCCGGGCGACGCGACCAGGGTCGCGGGGACCGCGCCGTCGCGGGCCCGCCGCCCGTCCGCCCACGCCGCGGCCAGGCCATGGGCGCGGGCACGCAGCAGCACCGCAGGCAGGGGGAGGCCGGCTTCGTCCGGGTGGGACATCTGCGCGATCTTGCCGGGGGACGCGTTGGAGCCGTACGCGAGCACCGGGACACGCTCGGCCAGGGGAGCCGCCCCCTCAGCGGCGAGATGGTCGTCGAGGTCGCCGTGCTCCGTGCGCCACCGGCCGGGCCCGGAGGGGTCCGAGGCCACGGAGTGGACGCGGCCCGCCGGATCGACGAGCACGCTCACGTCGGGTCTGCGGCCGGGGTACGGCGTCGCCGGCCAGTCGCCCATGTGCGTGCCGGTCATCGGGCTGCGCGCCCCCGTCGGCCCGTCGTGCCGGCGCGGGCCGCCGCGCGCATCCGGTCCAGTCCGTCCAGCACCAGGTCGAGCCCGACGTCGAAGTCGGCCGCGGGGTCGTGGCCACCGTCGCGGACGTACCTCCCCATCTCGGTGAGGTGCGGGAACGCGTCCAGCTCCGGCCGGGCGAGCATGTCCGCCGCGACGTCGGACATGTCCGACTCCTCGAACGGCCAGGCGACCTCCTGCAGGGTGTAGCCGTACACGTAGCTGTCGAGGATGCGGAACGCGTGGTAGGCGACCTCGACGGGGAAACCGTTGCGGCGCATGGTTCCCAGCACGGCGTTGAGGTAGCGCAGCCGGTCCGGGCCGGGGTCCGGTCGCGACTCGAGCAGGGCGGCGGCCCACGGGTGCCGCAGCAGGACCTCGTGCGTGGAGTGCGCGCTGCGCCGCAGCCCCTCGCGCCACTCGCTGCCGGACTCGGGCACCTCGAACTCGGCCGCGACGAGGTCGGCCACGCCGCCGAGCAGGTCGTCCTTGCTCGCGATGTGGTTGTACAGCGACATCGCCTCGACCCCGACCTCACGCCCGAGCCGGCGCATCGACAGGGCGGCCAGGCCCTCGGCATCGGCGATCGCCACGGCCGCGCGCAGCACCCGCTCGCGGGTGAGGGGGACGCGGGTCCGGGTCGTCGGGGCGGTCACGGGCTCTCCGGGGGGTTGACGTACTTACATCGTAAGTGGCACGGTGGACGCAGCCGGAACTTACAGCGTAAGCAGGGAGTCGTCATGCGAGCGATCGTGCGGGACCGGTTCGGCGGCCCGGAGGTGCTGCGGCTGGCGGAGCTGCCGCGGCCGGTGCCGGCGCAGGGCCAGGTGCTCGTCCGGGTGCACGCGGCCTCGGTCAACCCGGCCGACCGCTTCTTCCTCGCCGGGACGCCGTGGGTCACCCGGCCCATGTCCGGCATCCTCAGGCCGCGGCACCGCGTGCTCGGCCGCGACGTCGCCGGGGAGGTCGCCGAGCTCGGCCCGGGCGTGACGACGTGGCAGGTCGGGGACGCGGTGTACGGCGAGGCCGACTTCGGCTCCCTCGCGGAGTACGTGCTGATGCCGGCCGACCGGCTCGCGGCCGCGCCGACCCGGGCGGGGTTCGTCGAGTCGGCCGCCGTCCCGCTGGCGGGCGTGACCGCGCTGCAGGGACTGCGCGACGCCGGGCGGCTGACGGCCGGCGGCCAGCTGCTGGTCAACGGCGCGGCCGGCGGCGTGGGGACGTTCGCCGTGCAGATCGGCTCGGCCCTGGGTGCCGAGGTGACCGGGGTCGTGCGCTCGGACGCGGTGGACCTGATGACGTCCCTCGGAGCCGACCACGTGGTCGACTACACCCGGGAGGACTTCACCGCGGGGTCGACCCGCTACGACGTGATCCTCGACCTCGCCGGCAGCCAGCCGGTCCGTGCCTGCCGCCGCGTCCTCTCCCCGACCGGCCGGTACGTCGCCTCGACCGGGCGGATGTCGCGGGTCGTCGCTGCAGCGGCGTCGTCGGTCCTGCACCGCTCGCAGGTGACCGTCTTCCTGGCCCGGTCGACGGCCGCGGACCTCGCCACCCTGGCGACGATGATCGACGAGGGAACGGTGACGCCCGTCATCGACCGGGTCCTGCCGCTGGACGACGCGCCGAAGGCGTTGCAGCACCTCATCGACGGCCATGCCCGCGGCAAGACGGTGGTCCAGGTGGTCGAGGGGTAGCCGGTCCCTCGATCCGCTCAGCCCGGCGGCTCCAGCTCCTCGAACAGGGTGAGCTGCAGGCCACCGGGGCCCTCCAGGCGGGAGTTCCGCGAGTCCCACGGCGTGCGGGTCGGGGGTGCCAGCAGGTCGGCCCCGCCGGCCACGAGACGGTCCGTCGCGGAGTCGACGTCGGCCACCTCGAAGGCGACCCGGATCCCACGGCTGACGTCGCGGCCGACCTCGAGCCGGTCGATCAGGCGGGCCTGCTCGGGGTTGACGAGCTCCAGCGTCGCCCGCCCCGCCTGCAGGGCGAGCACCCGCGCCCCGCCCTCGGAGTCCACCGCGAACTCGACCGGGAGCCCCAGCACGTCGCGGAAGAACCGCTCGGCGGCGGCGAGGTCGTCGACCTCCACCACCAGCCGCAGCTGACGGACCTCCGGGGGCCGTGCGTCCGACGGCGGCATCAGGCCGTCCGGTCCGAGATGGCGTGCCGCGCGAGCATCCGCGTCAGCGCGTCCAGCGTCACCGGCTTGGTCATGAAGTCGTCCATGCCGGCGTCGAAGCAGCGCTGGCGGTCCTCGTCCAACGCCCCCGCGGTCAGCGCGATGACCGTCAGGTGCTCGTCACCGCTCTCGCGCGCCCGCAGCGCACGGGTGGCGTCGAAGCCGTCCATGGTGGGCATGTGGCAGTCCATCAGCACCAGGTCGGGCGAGTCGGCGGCGATGCGCTCCAGCGCCTCCCGCCCGTCACCCGCGCGCACCACCTCCACGCCGGCCTTCTCCAGCATCTTCGAGACCACGACGGCGTTGACGAGGTTGTCCTCGACCAGCAGGACGCGCAGGCCGTGCAACGACGGCGGGGTGGCCTCGGCTGTGCTCTCCGGTCGTGGCATCGGTTCTGCCGCAGCCGGATAGGGCACGGTGACGGTGAACGTGCTGCCCTCCCCGGGGACGCTGCGGACGGCCAGCGTCCCGCCGACCACCTCCACCAGCTGCCGGCTGATGGCCAGCCCGAGGCCGGTTCCCCCGTACTGCCGGGTCGTCGACGCGTCGGCCTGGACGAACGGCTCGAACAGGTGCGGCACTCGGTCCGGGTCGATCCCGATCCCGGTGTCCCGCACCGTGATCGAGACCTGCCCGTCCTCGGCCGGGCCCACGCTCAGCTCGACACCGCCCTCCTCGGTGAACTTGACCGCGTTCCCGGCCAGGTTCAGGACCACGGCGCGCAGCTTCTCCCGGTCGCCGACCACGCTGGCGGGGGTCCCGCCCCGGACCTTGGTCACCACGTCCAAGTGCTTGGCCCGCGCGCCGGCGGCGACCAGCGAGGCGCACTCCTCGACCAGCTCCACCACGCTGAACGGGATGGACTCGACGACGTGCGCCCCGGCGTCCGCCTTGGACAGCGTGAGGATGTCGTTGACCAGCGACAGCAGGCGTTCCCCGGCGGTGCGGGCCGTGCCCAGCATCTCCTGCTGCTCCGGCGTGAGCTCCGTGTCGAGCATCAGGTCCGTCATCCCGAGGATGGCCGTCAGCGGGGTGCGGATCTCGTGGCTGGTGTTGGCCAGGATGTCGGCCTTCGTCCGGGCCAGGACCAGCGCCGCGTCGCGGGTGGCGAGCAGCTCCTGCTCCAGCGCCTTGCGGGCGCTGATGTCGACCACGGACGCCAGGGTGTGCGGGCGGCCGTCGATGGCCAGCGAGGTGAGGGTGATCTGCAGGTCGATCTCGGTCCCGTCCGCCGTGACACCGGTCAGGTCCCGGCCCTGCCCCATGACGTGCGGTGCGTCGGGCAGGCCACCGGCGGTGAGTCCCTCCCGCAGGGCGACGTGCCGGCTGCGGGTTCCAGGAGGGACCAGCTCCTCGATGGACCGACCCACCAGGCCGCCGAGCGGTCGGCCGAACAGGCGGTCGGCCTCCACGTTGGCGTAGCGGATCTGGCCCGCCGGGTCGACCATCAGCATGGCGTTGGGCGCGCTCTGGAGGATCCGCGTGGCGACCCTCCGGGTCTCCTCCGCCTGGGTGGTGTCCCGTGCCGTCGCGAAGACCACGCCACCGTCGGGGTCGGAGGTGAAGGCCCACTCCAGGGTCCGCCAGCCGAGCCCGGGTGCCTCCACCTGGAGCACGACCGTCTCCACCCGGTCGGTGCCGACGACGGAGGCCAGGGTCGTGTCGAGCCGGTCTCGGCTGGGCTGGTCGAGCCAGTCGCGCAGGTCGGCGCCGCGCAGCCCGTCGGCGGCACGGCCGAAGAAGACCTCGCACGCGTGGTTGACCCGGCGCATCCGACCGGTGGGGTCGAGCATCAGCATCAGGTCCGGTGCCACCTTGAAGAAGCGGCGGACCTGCTCCAGCGGCGCGGCGGCCTCCCGCTGGGCCCGGTCGAAGGCCTGCAGCAGGTGGATCATGTCGACGATCGGGTCCTGGACCCCGAAGTCGTCGAGGCGGAAGCCGGCGCCGTCGAACTCCTGCGTGGAGGAGATCCACGGGGACCAGGCGACCAGGAAGCCGCCGGTCTCCGGGTCCTCGATCACCTGGCCGCGCAGCCGGAGGCCCTCCGCACCGACCCGCGCGACGAAGAGCTGGTCCCGCAGCCCCGACATCCGGCCGGCATCGAGCCGGCCGTAGAGGGGGTCGACCGTGAAGACCTCGGCGAAGTCCTCCCCGACCGGGGTCCGCCCGAGCAGCTTGACCAGGCTCGGACCCGCGTGCGCCACGACCAGGTCCCGGTCCAGCACGCACAGGAACGGGAACAGCCGCGTGAGCAGCGGCAGCTCGGTCGCGAAGGGGGTGGTCATCCGGCGGTCACCAGGTGAGGGAGAAGACCTCGTGGTCCAGCCCCTGGTCCTTGCCGGTCAGGTGCTCCACCGAGACCGGGACGCCGAAGCGGTCCCCCACCCCGACCAGCAGGCCGCTGACGAACGGCACGAGCCCCTCGCGCTCGCTGTAGTAGTGGACCTGCAGGCCGCCCTCGGTCTCGTCGGTCACCTCGAACCTCGGTGGCCGGTAGCCGGGCACCAGCAGCCCCACGCGGACGTGCAGGTTGTTGAGGTTGCGGAGGAACGAGGGCAGGTCGTCGCCCGCCGCGTCCAGCAGGGTCCGGTAGTGGTCGACCGCGAACTGGGCCACCCAGTACCGGCCGAAGGCGTGCAGCAGCGCGGCGGGATCGGCGCCCAGCTCCTCGCACGCGGCGCCGACCAGGCCGTACGTCAGCTCGTCCGGGTAGGGCGCGTTGCTGACGGTGACGAGGTCCGGGTGGCCGGCTCGCTCGGTGATGCGGACCCAGGTGTCATGGTCGTACTCCTGCGTGACCATGGCCTCCATCCCCAGCTGGACCATGCCGTACATGCGCGCCCTTCCGCTCGCCCCGCGGGCCAACAGTAGGGGCTGGCCGCGCGAGGTCGTGGCGTCGGCGCACACTGGACCCGTGCCCGCCAGCCGATGGTCGCGTCGGTGGACCGCCGCGGCCGTGGCGCTGGCCCTGGCCGTGCCGGTGGGCATCGCCGGTGTCGCGGTGCCCGGGGCCGAGGCCGCTCCCGCCGCAGCCGTTGCTGCCGCGTCCGGTGCGGTGCCCTCGGAGCGGGCCCGCTACCCGGTGCCGACCAAGACCGTGTGGCTGTGCCGGCCGGGGATGCCGGACAACCCGTGCGAGGACGACGTCGGGCTGACCGTGGTCCAGCCGGACGGCCGGACCCGGACCGGCTCGTACGCGCCGGCCCGCAGCCCCCGGTTCGACTGCTTCTACGTCTACCCCACGGTGTCCCGCGCGCCGACGACGAACGCGCCCAAGCGGGTCACGCCGGAGCTGGTGTACGTCGCCCGGGCGCAGGCGGTGCCGTTCCAGTCGGTCTGCCGGCTGTACGCCCCGGTCTACCGGCAGATCACGTCGGCGGGGCTCGCCGCGGGTGCGTTCACCGACCCGGCGGCCCGCGCACTGGCGCAGCGCGACGTCGTGAGCGCCTTCCACGACTACCTCAACCGGTTCAACCAGGGCCGCCCGTTCCTGCTGCTCGGGCACTCCCAGGGCGCCATCGCGCTGACCCAGCTGGTCCAGGAGGAGATCGACGGCAACCGGGACCTGCGGCGCCGGATGGTGTCCGCGATGCTGATCGGCGGCGGGGTGTGGCTGGCCCCCGGCAGCAGGACCCGCGGGACGTTCCAGAACGTTCCGCCGTGCCGCCGCCCCGACCAGGCCCGCTGCGTGGTCGCCTACAACACGTACGCCGGGCCGCCGCCGGCCGACGGCTTGTTCGGCCGCGACGTCGACGGGCGCCGGACGGTGTGCGTGAACCCGGCCCGCCCCGCCGGCGGGTCCGCCCGGCTGAGCCCGGTCGTCCCCCGGCCGTCGTCGGCGGGTGCGCAGGACGTGGTCGGGTACGCCGAGTTCGTGCGCTCGGTCGACGGCCGGTGCCGGTCGAACGGGTCGCACACCTGGCTGGACGTCAGCGAGGTGCCGGGGTCGCTGCTGCCGGAGGAGGTCTGGCAGGCCGGGTCGTCCGGCTCGTGGGGGCTGCACCGGCTGGACGTCACGCTGGGTCTGGGCGACCTGGTGGACCTGGCGCGCCGCCAGGCCCGCACGGTCCTGCGCACGTCGTAGCGGGCCGCCCCGGGCCGGCCCGGCTGGCTATCGGGTCCGACGACGGAGGAGGCCGCGTCCGGCCAGCGGGGCGAGGACGGTGGCCGCCAGCGGCCAGACCGCAGCCAGGTCGCCCGGGCCGCCGTCACCGGTCCGCGCGGCCCCGAGACCGATGCGCACCAGCGGCAGGTTCTCGGTCAGCGTCGCGAGCGCGTCGTCCGGCATCCCGGGACGGAAGCCGTCGAGCCGACCGGCGAAGCCGCTGGCCACCAGCACCTCCCTCAGCCGTGGCAGTCGGTCCGGGTCGTCGTCGGGCACCGGGGTCGCGGTCGCCTCCCACCAGCCGACCGGGGCGCCGAGCTGCTCGCCGGGCAGCCATACCTCGACCTGAGGGTGGGCGAGAACGTTGCGGTACCAGTCGGTCCGGCGCCCGAACCCGGCCGTGCAGTAGACGTCCCCGTCGTACCGGGCATAGTTGACCGGCGTCCGGTAGCGCGCGCCTGAGGTGCGCCCCGTGTGCGTGATCACCATGATCTGGCCGCCGAGCCACGGCCGGTTGAGGAAGCGGCCGAGGTCCAGCCGCCAGGCCAGCAGCATCCCCCTGTTGAAGACCCGGAACGCCTGTCGCAGCGCCTCGTCCCGCTCGGACATGCCTCCCAGCCTGGCACGGACGGGTTCGCCGTGTCCGCGGCGTCACCCGTCCGTGCGGCAGGCGGGCGTCGCGCCGGGGAGCCGGCCGCGGTACCGGGCCACGGCCCGGTACGCAGCCGCCGCGACCCACGACGTGGGCGGCACGAATGCCGCCATCCCCAGGGCGGTCGACCAGGGCCGGCGCGCCCGCAGCAGCACGGCACCGACGGCCCGGGCACCCCCGTACGACCGCGTCCCCTCCGCAGTGGACTCGACCCACCAGGCGGACCGTGCCAGGTCCGCCGCCGTCAGCCCCAGCGGTCCGGGGTCGACCTGCTGGGACTCCCGCACCGTCCACCCCGAGGGCAGCCACCGCTGCAGCGCATCGGCGGACCGCCGGCAGAAGCCGCAGTCGCCGTCGATCACCAGGACGGGGTCGGCCCCGCGTCCCGGCACGGTCACGTGGCGACCGTCCGCGCGCGTCACGACACGATGTCCTTGCGCCGGAAGTGCCGCCACGCGAGGGCGAGCAGCACCGCGCTGTACGCCACGGAAATGACCACGCCGCGGGCCATCTCGTCCCACACGATCGGATCGTTGATCGCGTCCAGCCAGGCCCCGAGGTAGTGCGTCGGCAGGTACTCGCGCACCGGCCCGAGGTCCTCCACCTGGTCCAGGATGCTCGACAGGATCACCAGCAGCACCGCGCCTCCGACGGCCCCCAGCGGGGCGTCGGTGTAGACGCCCAGGGTGAAGGCGATCGAGGCCACGACCAGGAGCGCCAGCGCGAGGTAGCCGGTGATGATCGCGAGCCGGAACACCGCCTCCCCCGCGGGGATCACGGCACCGGTGGGCGTGCGGGCGGAGTCCCAGCCGAACAGCAGCCCCCCGACCAGGAACGCGGACACCGGAAGGATGACCAGCCCGCTCAGGGCCAGACCGAGCGACACGACCAGCTTCTGCCGCAGCAGGCGCCCGCGGTTGACCGGCAGCGCGAGCAGGTAGCGCAGCGATGACCACGAGGCCTCGCTGGCGACCGTGTCCCCGCAGAACAGCGCGACCACCACGATGATGAGGAAGGTCGACGACGCGAACACGATGAACAGCGCGAAGTTGACCGCACCGTTGGTCGCGAGGTCCACCAGGCGGGTCCCGGCGACCGGCTCGCCGCCGCGGTCCCGGGCGAACAGCAGCGCGAGTACGACGGGGAACAGGGCCAGCCCGGCGAGCACGAGCTTGGTCCGGCGCCGGCGCCACTGCCGGACCAGCTCGACGCGCAGACCGAGGGTCCGGTCGGCCGACCAGCCCGGCGCGGACCCGTCGGCCGCGGACACCCCCGGCGGCGGCGCGGCGCGCAGCCGGTCGTGAACCCCGCGGTGCGTGGAGGTGCTCATTCCGCCGCTCCGATCAACGTGAGGAACACGTCCTCCAGGTTGGTGGCGCCCGCGTCCAGGTCCTCCGACGTGACCAGCTGGTCCAGGGCGCCGGCCGCCACCACGCGGCCCCGGTTCATCACGACCACGTGGGTGCAGGTGCGTTCGACCTCCGCGAGCAGGTGGCTGGACACGATCACGGTGCGCCCGGTCTCGGCGTAGGTGCGCAGGACCTCGCGCATCTCGCGGATCTGCGGCGGGTCGAGGCCGTTGGTCGGCTCGTCGAGCACGAGCAGGTTCGGCAGGCCGAGCATCGCCTGAGCGATCGCCAGCCGCTGCCGCATGCCCTGGCTGTACGTGCGCACGCGGCGGTCGACGTCGTCGCCGAGTCCGGCCACCTCGAGCGCGGTGTCGAGGTGGGCCTCGGCCAGGGGCCGGCCGGTCGCCCGCCAGTAGAGCTCCAGGTTCGCCCGTCCGGACAGGAAGGGCAGCAGCCCGGGACCCTCGACGAACGCGCCGAGACGCGACAGCACGGGCGCACCCGGCGTCACCCGGTGACCGTAGACGCGCAGCTCGCCCTCGGTCGGGTGGATCAGGCCCATGAGCATCCGCAGCACCGTCGTCTTGCCGGCGCCGTTGGGCCCAAGCAGGCCCAGCACCTGCCCCTGCTCGACCCGGAACGACACGTCGCTGACCGCGCGGAAGCCGCCCGCGTACTCCTTGCCCAGGCCGCGCACGACCAGCGGCGTCCCGAGCAGCTCGGGGTCCACGTCGAGGGACTCGCGCAGCCGCCGGCGTCGGACCAGCCACGCCACCGCCGTCCACGCCACCGCGACGGTGGCCAGCGCCGCCACGGCCAGCAACAGCCCGGTGTTGTCGCGCGGCAACGGCTCCACTGCGACGAGGGGGAGGGAGACCGCGGCCGGTCCCGCCAAGGAGACCTCGTACGTCCGCGCGTCGGCGGGCATGGCGTACGCCTGGTCGGTGGTGGAGAGGACGACCGCGATCCGGTGCCCCACCGGGATCTCGCGGACGACCGCGGGCAGCACCACGGTGACCTGCTGCTCCCCACCCTCGGCGAGTCGCAGTGGCGCCACGAGGCGCTGGGGCAGAACGGCTCCGGCGCCGTCGGGAGCGACGTCCAGCAGCTTGGCGAAGAGCGTCACGTCCGGGGCCTCGGTGCGGATGCGCAGGTCGACCGTGGCGGACCCGACCAGCGTGAGGGGCTGCGTCAGCGGCTCGGTGACGAACGTGGCGCTCTGGCCGGGGATGTCGGGCAGCGCCGTCGTCGACCGGCGCAGGAGCGTGCCGATCAGTTCCCCGAGACCGGGCAGCGACGAGATCTGGGCCGGGTTCCCCCCGGCGGGGGCCACGACCGTCTGCGGCGGCCCCGTGAGGGGGAGCTCCGTGCGGGGCGCCTGCGGCGTGGGCCCCGCGCCCGGGAGGCCCGGGGCGACCAGGACCTGCGGTGGTGCCCCGGTGCGCGCGCCGAACAGCGACGCCGGGGCGCCGGTCACCTCGAACCGCGGGCTCGACGGGGCAGCGTCCCCGGCCAGGTAGCGGTCGAACCACGCGTAGGTCAGCTCATCGATCCGCTCGGCCTCCGGATCACCCCCGTCGTGGCCGCCGGCGTACCAGACCGTCGTGACCGGGGTCCCGGTGGCCGCGATGCCGGCGGCGTTCGCATCGCCCTCCGACAGCGGGAACAGCGAGTCCGCCTGCCCCTGGACGAGCAGGGTCGGCGCGGTGATCCGGTCGAGGACGGTGGCCGGGCTGGACTGGCGCAGCAGTGCCAGGATCTCGGCGGTCGGGAGCCCCGACGCGGCGCTGTCGTCGTACGCGGCGCACACGTCGGGCGCGAACCGGCCGCACTGCGTGGGCTGCTGGCCCGCCGGGGTCCCGAGCGCCGACCCGGAACCGAAGAAGACCCCTGCCCACAGCTTCTTGAAGACCCCGGGCTGGTCGATCGGGGGGAACGCCGCCGGCGTGGACGGCGGCCCGGACGCGGCGAACTGGGGGAACAGGGACTCCGCCAGGTCGTGCCACGTGATCCGCGGGTTGACGGCGTCCACGCGGTCGTCGTAGCCGGCCAGCAGCAGCGCCAGCGCACCGCCGTACGACCCCCCGGCCACGCCGACCCGTGGGTCCCCCGGCGCATCGAGGACGACGTCCGGCCGGGCGGACAGCACGTCCAGCAGCGCCTGCGCGTCCGCGACCTCGTACTCCGGGGAGTTCAGGTGGATGCGTCCGCCGGACGCGCCGAAGCCGCGGGCGCTGTAGGTCATCACCACGTACCCGCGCTGCGCCAGCGTGCGCGCCTGCTCGGTGAGGTCCGCCTTCGACCCGCCGAACCCGTGTGCCAGCAGCACGGCCGGGAGCGGCCCGGGCAGGTCCGGGGCGAAGACGGTCGCGTCGATCGACACCGGCTCTCCGTCCGGCTCCGGACCCACCGGGACGACGAGGTCCTGCTGCGCCACCGACGGCCCCGAGTCGCGCGTGAGGAGCAGCGCGCCGCCGACGACGGCCAGCACGGCGACGACGACGACCGCGATCACGGTGCGTCGCTTCATCCGAGCCTGCCCTCCGTCGCGGGGCCCGCGGTCGCGGTCCCGGTTGCGTCCTCCACCCTCGCATCCACCGGAGGGTCCGGCACGGCGACGGACGGGTGGGTGCGGGCTAGGCGCGCGCGGTCGATCCCGGGGCGCGGTCGCTCACCCGGGCACCGGTCCCACGCAGGCCGCCAGGCCGGCGCGCGCCGCCTCGCGCAGCAGGGGCAGGTCGTCGGACAGCGCCTCGAGCAGGAGCTCGAACGCCGCCGGTACGAACCACAGCGGCAGGTCGCGGGCGGCCAGGACGGACTCGAACCACGACACGTACTCCAGCACCACCCGCTGGTCGCCGGTGGTGACCGTGGCCGCCAGGATGCGCAGCGTGCTGGACAGGTCCTCACGGGTGGCCCGGATGGCCGCGTCCTCGCCGGTCAGGAACGGCCAGCGCGCCAGCGCCCGGGCCACCGCGCTCTCCACCACGGACTGGTGGTCGCGTTCGGCGATCCGCAGCTCGGCCTGCACCCGTTCGCCGACCGCGCTGCCGCGCGGCGGGGCTGCCGGTGCGGCCGCGAGCGCGACGACGAGGTCGGCACCGCCGGACAGGTCCCCGCCCCACAGGTCGCCGCCCAGGGTGCGTGACCACGTCTCGTCGGGCCCGAACCCCCGTCCGCCGCACACCACGGTCATGCCGATGGCCCGCAGCGCCGTGATGGTGCGCAGCGCGCCGGGCAGGGACATCGGCATCGAGCAGCTCACCCCGACCACGGGCGGGGGGTCGTCCCCCAGCATCTCGGCCAGGTCGGTCGCCGGCACCGACGGGCCGACGAACGTGACGTCCAGGCCCCGCAGCCGCAGCACCTCCGACGCCATCCGGCCCGGGAGCAGGTGCCACTCGCCCTCGGTGCAGGCGACCACCGCACGCCCCCGTGAGCCTTCGGCCGGTGCTCCGGGCGCGCGCATCGCCGCGTCGGAGACCGCCTGGAGCGCGGACTCGGTGATCGCCGACGTGCGGTGCTCCATGGCGACGCTCCACTCGCCGCGGACCCAGCCGTTCCCCACCTCGACCTGGGCGGGTGCGAGGAGGCCGGTGATGACCTGCTCCGCGGGGACACCGGAGTCGAGCAGGTCCAGGCACACGTCGATGGCACCGCGGCGCTCGCCCCGGAGGACGGCGTCGAGGTAGCGGACCCGAGCCTCGTCCAGCAGCCCGGCGTCGACCCTCACTGCCACTGGATCACGTCCCTCCCCGAGTCCTTGGCGCGGTACATCACGGCATCGGCCCGCTTCAGGGCGTGCTGGCCGGGCAGCTCGTGCGGATCCGGTGGCTGCACCACGGACACCACGCCGGCGCTGAACGTGACGTGCTGCGGACTGGCCGCCGGCCAGGTCTCCCGGACCCGTCGCAGCACGGCCACGGCGTCGTCGAGCGTCGTTCCCGGCAGCAGCAGCACGAACTCCTCACCTCCGAGCCGGCCGACGATGTCGCGGTCGCGCACCTCCGCGCGCAGGTGCGCCGCGAAGGCCTTCAGGACCTCGTCCCCGGCATCGTGACCGAGGGTGTCGTTGACCCGCTTGAAGTGATCGAGGTCGAGCAGCGCCAGTGCGTCCCCGACCGCCGCGCCGTTGATGGCCTGGGTGAGCGGCCGACGGCTCCACAGTCCGGTCAGCGCATCCAGGGTGGCGTTCTCGGTGAGGATGTCGGCGCGCACCCCCCGGTCGACGACGGTGCGCGCGTCGGAGACGGCGGGCACGAGGAACCGGTTGAGCAGCAGGCGCACCTGCGGATCGGCGGTGACCGGGAGCAGGGGATCGGACTCGCCGAGGGACAGGTCGATGGGCACCGCGTCCGGAGGGTTGTCCTCGGCCGGGGCGACCCCGGCGCCGAGGGCCCGGGTGAGGTCGACCAGCGCCCGCTGCGCCGTGCGACCGTCACGCGCCCGCAGGATCTGCCTCGTCGCCCGGAGGGCGGCCGTGAGAGCACGGCGCTCGACCTCGTCCGGCGCCTCGGACGGGGCTGGGGACTCCGTCATCACTCCCCCCCTGACTCGCCTGCTGTGAGGCTACGCCTCGCCGTCGGCCGGTTCCTCCTGGGGAAGGAGGCGCATCCTCCCGCAGGACGACGCCGACGCCGCGGGGGCCGCCGTACGCTCGGAAGCGATGAAGCGACGCGTCCCGCCCTGGGTGTCCGACACCGTCATCGGCGTCGGGTTGTTTGTGCTCGCGCTGGCGTCGCTGCGGGACTACCAGGACCTTGGCGTCACCGACGTCTTCCTCCGGCAGACCGACGTGTTCGGCTACCTGCTGATCGCCGTGCAGACCCTGCCGCTCGTGCTGCGGCGCCGCTACCCGGTCGTGGTGCTGGCGGTGGTCCTGGCCGGGTTCTTCCTCGACCGGGGGCTGGACTACCCGGGCACCATGGCCACGCTCGGGCCGCTGTTCGCGATCCACGCCGTGGGCCTGGAGTTGAGCCCCCGTCGTTCCGCCGTCATCGGCGGCGCCGCGATCGCGGTCGTGTCCGGCTACACGCTGTACGGCGCGGTGATCCTGGAGTCCGTCGGCTACGACGACGCGGCGATCGTGCTGCTGACGGCACTCGTCGCGCTGTACCTCGGCCGCGAGGGGCACCAGCGCCGCACGGTGAACCGGCTCCTGCAGGAGCGTGCCGAGCGTGCCGAACGGGACCGGGAGGAGGCGGCCGCCGCTGCCGTCGCCGACGAGCGGGCCCGGATCGCCCGAGAGCTGCACGACGTCGTCGCGCACCAGATCGTCGTGATGACGCTGCAGGCGGAGGGCGCCGCGCGGCTGGACAAGGACGGCGATCCACGGGTGCGGGAGGCGCTGGCGACCATCAGTGGCGCGGGTCGCGAGGGACTGGCCGAGATGCGCCGGATGGTCGGGCTGCTGCGCGCGGAGGGGGAGGACGAGCCGAGGGAGCCGCAGCCGGGGCTGCAGGAGCTTCCCCGACTGGCGCAGCACTTCGCCGAGTCGGGGCTCCCGGTCGACGTGCACGTCAGCGGCGAGCCGCGCCGGCTGCCCGGCGGCGTCGACCTGAGCGCGTACCGGATCGTGCAGGAGTCCCTGACCAACGCGCTCAAGCACGGCGGCCCCGGTGTGCACGCCGACGTCACGGTCTCGTACGGGGCTGACGCGGTCGACATCACCGTCGTCGACGACGGCCGGGGGGCCGCCACCCCGCTCAACGGCTCCGGCGGGGGGCACGGCCTGGTCGGCATGCGGGAGCGGGTCGGCCTGCTGGAGGGGACGCTGGAGACCGGCCCGCACGCGGGCGGCGGCTTCCAGGTGCACGCGACCCTGCCGGTGCGGGCATGACCCGCCTCGTCATCGTCGACGACCAGGTGATGGTGCGTACGGGCCTGCGGATGGTGCTCGACGCCGAGGACGACCTCGAGGTCGTGGGGGAGGCCGGGAACGGCACGGATGCCGTCGCGCTCGTCGCGCGGGAGGTGCCCGACGTCGTCCTGATGGACGTGCGGATGCCGGGGATGGACGGCCTGGAGGCCACCCGGCGGATCACCTCGGCGCACCCGGAGGTCGCCGTCATCGTGCTGACGACGTTCGACCTCGACGACTACGTGTACGGCGCACTGCGCGGTGGCGCCTCCGGCTTCCTGCTCAAGGACGCCCCCGCGGACGACCTGGTCGCGGCGATCCGCGTCGTGGCGCAGGGGGATGCGCTGCTGGCCCCCTCGATCACGCGTCGGCTGATCGCGGAGTTCGCCGCCCGGCCCGAGTCGACGCAGCCGGACGGGCTGGACTCGCTCACCGACCGCGAGGTCGAGGTGCTGCGCCTGGTGGCCCGCGGGCTCACCAACGCCGAGATCGCCGGGGAGCTGTTCCTCGGCGAGACCACGGTGAAGACCCACGTGTCCCGGCTGCTCACCAAGCTCGGCCTGCGCGATCGCGTGCAGCTGGTCGTGGCGGCGTACGAGTCCGGGCTGGTCCACCCCGGCGCCTGACCGCGCCGTCGGTCCCCCGCGGTCCGACCGGGTCCTCCGTACGGAGGACCGGGCCCCGCGTCGCGTCGTCCCGTGGGAGCAGAGCAGAACCGTTCCACCGCCGGACGCGGCCGGGCACCGCTGCGGAACACCCTGGAGTCACGAGCCACACCAGGGAGGAACCCACCATGACCCTCGCACCGGAGATCGCCGTACGGACGGGCATCGCCGCCCGCATGGCGGACGGACGCAAGACCTACGGCCTCGGCGGCGCCGAGGTGCACGCGCTCGACGGCGTCGACATCTCGTTCGCCCGCGGCGCCTTCACCGCGATCATGGGCCCCTCGGGGTCCGGCAAGTCCACGCTGCTGCACACTCTGGCCGGCCTGGACACCCTCGACGCCGGCCAGGTCTGGATCGGCGACGAGGAGCTCGGCAGCCTCGACGACCGCGGCCTGACCCGGCTGCGCCGGGACAAGGTCGGTTTCGTGTTCCAGGCGTTCAACCTCATCCCGACGCTGACGGCGCGGGAGAACGTGCTGCTGCCGCTGACCATCGCCGGACGCAAGCCGGACATCGCCTGGTTCGACACGGTGATCGCGACCGTCGGCCTCGGCGACCGGCTCGAGCACCGGCCCGCGCAGCTCTCGGGCGGCCAGCAGCAGCGGGTCGCCGCGGCCCGCGCGCTGGTGTCCCAGCCGGAGATCGTCTTCGCCGACGAGCCGTCGGGGAACCTGGACTCCCAGTCGGGTGCCGAGCTGCTGTCCTTCATGCGGATGGCCGTGCGCGAGTTCGGTCAGACCATCGTGATGGTCACCCATGACCCCAACGCCGCCGCGTACTCCGACCGCGTCGTCTTCCTCAAGGACGGGCGGGTGGTCGACCAGATGGACCAGCCGACCGCCGACTCCGTGCTCGACCGGATGAAGACGCTGGGGGCGTGACGACGATGCTGCAGACCGCGCTCAAGGGGACGCTGGCCCACAAGGCCCGCCTCGCGCTCACCTCCGTGGCGATCCTGCTGGGGGTTGCGTTCGTCTCCGGCACCTTCGTCTTCACCGACACCATCCAGGCGCGCTTCGACTCCCTGTTCGCCGACGTGTACGCCGGCGTCGACGCATCCGTACGCGCCGAGGGACCCGAGTTCGGCGGCGACGTGACCACGGCGCCGGCGGCCCTGCCGCAGTCGCTGGTGTCCGACGTGGCCGCGGTCGACGGCGTCGCCGCCGCCGAGGGCTACGTCCAGGCGTTCGGCCAGGTCATCGCGGACGGCGAGCCGGTCGGCGGTCAGGGTCCGCCCACGTACGTCTACTCCTGGATCCAGGACCCGCAGCTGAACCCGTTCCGCATCGGCGCCGGTGACGGCCGCGCGCCGCAGGCCGACGGGGAGGTCGTGGTCGACGTCGCCACCGCTCAGGCCGCGTCCCTGGCCCTGGGTGACCGGATCGACCTGCAGTTCGCCACCGGTGCCGAGTCCTTCGAGCTCGTCGGCATCGCGTCCTTCGGCGACGCCAACAACCTCGCGGGCGCCACGATCTCGGTCATCACGCTCGACGACGCGCAGCGCATCCTCGACCTGCCGGGCCAGGTGACGTTCATCGACGTGGCCGGCGCCGAGGGCACGGACCTGGCCGCGCTGGCCAACCGCATCGCGACCGTCCTCCCCGCCGGTGCCGAGGTCGTGACCGGGGACCAGCTGATGGCGGAGGCGATCGACGGCTTCACGGAGGGGCTCGGCTTCCTCTCGACAGCGCTGCTGGCGTTCGCCGCCGTGGCCGTGCTGGTGGGCGCGTTCATCATCTACAACACGTTCCGGATCATCGTCGCCCAGCGGACCCGCGAGCTGGCGCTCCTGCGCGCCGTCGGGGCCTCAGCGCGCCAGGTCGTCGGGGTCGTGCTGGCCGAGGCGCTGGCGGTGGCGCTGCTCGCGTCCGCCGCCGGTGTGGTCGCCGGCGTCGGCTTCGCCCAGCTGCTCAAGGCAGGGATGGACGCGGTCGGCTTCGGCCCGCCGGACGGACCGCTGACGATCGAGCCGCGTACGGTCGTCGTCGGCATGCTCGTCGGCGTGGTCGTCACCCTGCTCTCCGCGCTCGTGCCGGCGCTGCACGCCTCCCGCGTCCCCCCTGTCGCGGCGATGCAGCAGACCGGCGTGACCCACAGCGAGAAGCCGGTCCGCAGCTGGCTGCGTGTGGCCGTCCTCGCGGCGGGCCTGGTGGTCGCGATGGCCGGACTCGCCGTCGAGCAGGGTGCCCTGATCGCGCTCGGTTGCGTCCTGACCGTCGTCGGCGTCCTCGCGCTCGCCCCGCTGCTCGCCCGCCCGATCGCCGCCGTGGTCGGCCGGCCGATCCCCGGTGCCGTCGGACAGCTCGCGCGCGAGAACGCCGGGCGTGACCCGCGTCGTACGTCCGCGACCGCCTCCGCGCTCACCGTCGGCATCGCGCTCGTGGTGTTCACCGCGATCTTCGCGTCCTCCACCAAGGACTCGATCGCGGCCTCGGTCGAGGACGCTTTCCCGGCCGACCTGATGGTGTCGTCGTCGAACTTCTACCTCGGTGTCTCCCCGCAGGCGCAGGCCGCCGTGGTGGCGACCCCCGAGGTGGAGGTGACCTCCCCGCTGCGCGTTGGTGCCGTACGGGTGGACGGCGTGGAGACCGCGATGACCTCCTTCGAGTCCTCGACGATCGACCGCGTCTACGACGCCGGCTCCACCATCCCGCTGTCGCAGGCCGGGGACGGACTGCTCGTGCACCAGGCCCTGGTCGACGACGGCCGGGTGGCCGTGGGCGACGTCCTCACCGTCGAGTCGCCGACGGGTGCCAGCGCCGAGCTGACCGTCGTGGGCTCGTACC
This sequence comes from Candidatus Nanopelagicales bacterium, assembly GCA_041393815.1. Classification (NCBI taxonomy): domain Bacteria; kingdom Bacillati; phylum Actinomycetota; class Actinomycetes; order Candidatus Nanopelagicales; species Candidatus Nanopelagicales bacterium. The sequence continues at coordinate 69,232 of JAWKJK010000001.1, forward strand.
GCGACGGCACGCTCGACTCGTACGCGGTCGACCAGTCCGTGTGGACCCGGCTCGGCGGGACCGACGACGCCGCGACCGTCCTGGTCGGGCTGCGCGAGGGCGTGGACCTGGAGACCGGCAAGGCCGCGGTCGAGTCGGCGCTGTCGTCCTTCCCGTCGCTCACCGTGGCGACGGTGTCCGAGCAGATCGCCAGCGTGGTCGCCCAGGTGGACGCGTTCCTCGTGCTGTTCACCGCGCTGCTCGGGATGGCACTGCTGATCGCGGTGCTCGGGATCGCCAACACCCTGGCGCTGTCCATCGTGGAGCGGACCCGGGAGATCGGGCTGCTGCGCGCGGTGGGGATGTCCCGGCGCCAGGTGCGCTGGATGATCACCAGCGAGGCCGTGGTGACCGCGCTGTTCGGCGCCGTGGTCGGCTCGGTCCTCGGGCTCGGGCTAGGCTGGGTCGTGGTGACGGCGCTGTCCGCGGACGGCCTGACGGCGTTCTCACTGCCGGTCGCGCAGATCGCCACCTGGCTGGTCGTCTCCGCGCTCGCTGGCGTGGTGGCCGCGGGGCTCCCGGCCCGCAAGGCCGCCCGCCTCGACGTGCTGCGCGCCATCGCCTACGAGTAGTCACACCCCTGTGGTGCCGGTGGCGTGAGCTGTGGCTCACGCAACCGGCACCACTATTCGGGGTGGGGCGGGTCGGACCGTCCGCGGGCTGACCCGCGATCACCGGGGTCGCGGGCCTACCCTGGGAACGGAGCGGGCAGGCCCTGCGCCACTCCGGGGAGGCGGCCCGTGGGCACCAGCCACGACCACCGGCGGCTGTACCGCCGCGAGGTCGGCAAGCGGGAGACGCCGATCATCCTGCTGTACGCCGGACTGATCGTCCTGGTGCTCCCGGTCCTGAACTACGTCATCCCGCCGCGGGGCGCCTGGTACGAGTACGTGATCACCGCGGTCGTCGGTCTGGCGTTCTGCCTGCTGTCGCTGGCGATGCGCCGGCCGGGGTTCCCGGCAGGCGCCGTCCCCTGGGTGTTCGCGTCGTGCACGGTGGGGTTGATCGGCCTGCTCCTGCTGACGTACCTGTGGGATCCCCGGGTGGTGAACCTGGTGTGGATCACCGGCGTGCTGCTGGCCTTCGGCCCGGGCACGGAGGCTCCGGCACCGTTCTTCGTGGCGGCGTCCGTCGGTCTCGTCTCCTTCGCCGTGGCGCTGGTGGCCTGGTCGGTCCCGGATGCTGCCGACTGGCTGCTGGTCGCGGTGGCGAGCCTGGTCATCTCCTACGTCCTGCTCCGCCGGCGTCTGCGTACCCTCGACGAGCTGGCCGACGCCCACGCGGCCAGCGAGCAGCAGGCGATGACGGATCCCCTCACCGGCCTGCTCAATCGTCGGGGTCTCACCGCCCAGCTCGGCGTCGTCGCCGCGACGGCACAGCGGTACGGGGACTCGCTGTTCGTGGTGTTCGTGGATGTCCGCGGGCTGAAGGCGGCCAACGACGCCCACGGTCACGACTTCGGGGACGAGGTTCTCGCCGCGGCGGCACGGGCGCTGCGGCGACAGGTGCGGCAGGGCGACCTGGTCGCCCGCTGGGGCGGGGACGAGTTCGTGGTGGTCGGCCTGGGCGCGGCCCCTGCCCCCGCCCGGCTGGAACAGCTTCTGCAGGACGCCGTCCGCGAGCAGGGACCCGACCCGGAACGCTGGTCCGGGCGCATGAGCGTGGGCCTGGCCGCCGCCGGTCCGTCGGTCCCGGCGGTGCTCGAGGCCGTCGCACGCGCGGACGCCGACATGTACCGGCGCCGCGGCGCCGCGGACGTCGGGGCCGCGGATCCCGCCTGACGTCGCGCGCTCCCCCTGTGGTGCCGGTTGCGTGAGCTGTGGCTCACGCAACCGGCACCACGACGCGGGGGGTGCGGGATAGCGTGCCGTCCGGAGGCGGGACCGTGCGGTCGCGCGAGGGGTGGGGTACGGAATGCGTTACGTCATGCGCGCACGCACTGTCGCCGGTGTCGTCGCGGTCGGGCTGCTGGCCGCGGCCTGCAGCTCGTCCACGACCACCGGCGGCGGGTCGTCCACCACGCCGGAGACGTCGGGCTCGTCCGCCGGCTCCGCGTCGGGGCCTGCCGCACCGGCCAGCACCTGCGTGCAGGACCCGGCCGCGGCGTACGCGGCGCAGCAGTCCCCGGAGTCGCTGACCGCGGCCCTGCCCGAGGACCTGGTGTCGTCGTTGGACGCCGCGGTGGAGGCGACGCTGCCGGACGTGTCGGCGCCGGGCATCGTCGCGGGCGTGCGCACGCCGGAGGGCACCTGGGTGAAGGCGTACGGCTCTGCCGACTGGGCGGGCACGACGCCCATGACCGACGACGTCCACCAGCGCATCGGCTCGGTCACCAAGACGATCACCGGCACGGTCATCCTGCAGCTGGCCCAGGAGGGCAAGCTCAGCCTGGACGACACGATCGACCAGTACGTGGAGGGCATGCCCAACGGCGACACCGCCACGCTGCGCATGCTCGCCGACATGACCAGCGGGATCGCGTCGTACACGTTCAGCAGCACGTTCACCGACTCGTACTTCGCCGACCCGGAGCAGGTGTTCACGCCGGACCAGCTGCTCGACGTGGCCCGGTCCCTCGATCCGCTGTTCGAGGCCGGGACCCAGTACAACTACTCCAACACCAACACCATCCTGCTGGGGAAGGTCATCGAGAAGGTGACCGGCCAGGACGTCGCGGATGTCTTCCAGGAGCGGGTGTTCGGGCCGCTGGGCCTGACGGGCACCTCGTGGCCGGGGGAGTCGCCTGACCTGCCCGAGCCGCACGCGACTGGCTACAGCCTGCAGGGCAGCGGCACCCCCGAGAACCCCGCCGACGCGACGTTCTGGAACCCGGCCTGGGGCTGGACCGCCGGCGAGGCCATCTCCACCGTGAGGGACCTGCTGGTCTACGGCCGCGCCATCGGCACCGGCCAGGGGCTGCTGGACGAGGCGACCCAGACCGAGCGGCTGACCTCGTTCCCGGGCGAGGCGGGCTACGGCCTCGCCATGGGCTGCGTGGCCGGCTGGGTCGGGCACACCGGCGAGCTGCCCGGGTTCAACACGTCGGTCTTCTACGACACCGGGTCCGACACCACGGTGATCGTCATGGCCAACAGCGACATCGCTTCCGGTGACTGCACCGAGTCGCCGGTGCTGCCGGACAACCCGACCGGGATCGAGTGCCGCTCGCCCGCGACCCGGGTCTTCGTGTCGCTGTCGGAGGCGCTCGGCAGCCCCTTCACCCCACCCCCGCTCGCCTGACCCCGAGGCCCCGGCCCGTTCGGACCGACGAGCCGCCCCTGACTCCGCCGCGGTTCCCCGGCCGAATGAGTCCCTACGTTGCTTGCGGGCCCGAAAGGGCTCCGCAAGCAACGCCCAGACTCATTCCGTCGGAGAAGGGCGCGGGCGCCACGCGAAGGGGCCACGCGAAGGGGCCACGCGCGGGAGTTACGCGCTGGGGTGCGTGGCGAGGGCGTCGGCGACCGCGGCGACGGCGGCGTCGACGTCGGCATCGGTGACCTCCAGGCTGAGGGCGATGAACCCGCGCGGAGCCAGGTAGAACCCCCGCTCCAGCAGGTCCAGGAACAGCAGCTCGCGCCGGCGCGGGTCCGCCGCGTCGAGGTCGGCCGCGGAGCGCACCGGTCCGGGCACCGGGTGCAGTCCGACGATCGATCCCGCGCCGGTCGCGGTCCAGCCGTAGGGGGCGCCCGCCGCCGACAGCGCCCTTCGCAGCCGGTCGCCGCGCGCGTTGACCTCGCGGACCAGGTCCGGGGTGAGCACCTCCGTCATGCCCGCGAGGCCCGCGGCCATGGACAGCACGTTGTTGTTGAACGTGCCGGCGTGCGGGAGCGCATCCGCGCGGGACGGGTCGAAGCGGGCCATCAGGTCCGCGCGGCCGCCGAAGGCGCCGAACGACAGGCCGCCGCCGAGGTACTTGCCCAGCGTCATCAGGTCCGGCCGGATCCCGTACGCGGTCCCCGCCCCCTCCCACGCCAGCCGTGACGTCATGACCTCGTCCAGGACCAGCAGGATCCCCAGCGCCGCGGTCTCCTCCCGCAGCATCTGCAGGTAGTCGCGGTCCGCGGGGATGCAGCCGCCGGAGCCCAGCACCGGCTCGACGAGCACCGCCGCCAGCCGGGATGCGTTGGCGCGCAGTGCCTCCCGCGACCCTTCGATGTCGTTGTACGTCATCACGACGGTCTCGTACGGCGCGTTGACGGGGGAGCCGCCGTGCCCGAAGTAGAGCAGCCCCCCGTGGTAGCCGCCGTCCACCACCGCGATGCCGGGGCGCCCCGTGGCCACCCGGGCCAGCGACACCGCCATCAGGTTCGCCTCGGTGCCCGAGTTGGTGAAGCGCACCAGCTCCAGCGGCGGGAACCGGTCCACGATCGCCCGCGCCAGCCGGGCCTCGTACGCGTTGTGCGCCGCCAGGCTGAGGCCCCCGTCGAGTGCGGCGTGCACGGCGGCGCGGATCGCCGCGTTGCTGTGGCCGTACAGGCCCGCGGTGTACTCCCCGAGCAGGTCGACGTACTCGATCCCGTCCGCATCGACGACCCGCGCCCCCGCGCCGGACACGATCCGAAGTGGGAACGGCCCGTGGTACAGCACGGTCCGGGTGTTGCCGCCCGGCATCACGGCGGACGCTTCGTCGTGCATCCGAGCCGATGCTGGCCGGCGGGCGGCGTAGCTCTCCCGGGCCAGGTCGACAGCTGCGTCGAGGTCGGTCTGCGCTCCGGTCACGGTGTTGGCGCTCACCGGACGAGCGTAGGTCGACAGGGAGTGCTGCGGACGTGTGAACTTCGGTACTCGTTGCCCTGCGCCGGGGAGCCGGCATGGCAGGCTGCCGCTGACGCCGGAGGAGGGGCTTATGCGCGTTGGGGTGAGGCCACGAGGGTCCGGACGTGCGGGGGCCGTACTGGTCGCCGCCGTCGTCCTGCTGGGCGGGTGCTCCAGCGACCTGCTGACGACCACCGCGCCGGCGGGGGAGTCGCCGGGGACGGCAGGCGAGGGCGGGGGCGGGACCGGCATCTCCGAGGACGCCGCGAACGTCGACCCTGCGCTGGTGGACGAGTTGGCCCGGCTGTCGGAGCGGGCGGTATCGGAGTACGACCTGATGGCGCTCCTGGTCAAGGTCACCCAGGGCGGTCGCGACGTCTACGAGGCCGCCTTCGGCGAGACCATGACGGGCGTGCCGGCCACGACCGACATGCACTTCCGCAACGGCGCGTTCGCGTTCACCTACATCGGCCAGGCGTTCGCGCGGATGGCCGACGAGGGTCTGCTGTCGCTGGAGGACCCCCTGTCGACGTGGCGGCCCGACCTGCCCGAGGCCGACCGGATCACGATCCGCATGCTGCTCAACATGACCTCCGGCTATGCCGACTACGTCTACACGCCGGACGTCCTCGACGGGACCCAGGCGGACCCCTTCCGGCAGTGGACCGGCCCCGAGCTGACCGAGATCGGCGTCTCCCGGCCGATGTGGTTCGAACCGGGCACCAACTGGGCCTACTCCCACACCAACTACGTGATCCTCGGCGACGTGCTGTCGAAGATCACGGGCAGGTCGACGGCCGAGGCGCTGGAGGAGTACGTGGTGCAGCCCATGGGTCTGACCCAGACCACCGGCAACGACGACACGCCCCTCATCCCCGAGCCGGTGCTGCAGTCGTACACGTCGGAGCGACGGACATTCCTGCAGGTTCCCGCCGACGTCCCGTTCTACGAGGACTCGACGTACTGGAACCCGTCGTGGACCACGGCTCCCGGGGCGGTGCAGACCAGCACGATCGACGACGTGACCCGGTCGATGGAGATCGTCGGTTCCGGCGCCCAGGTGTCCCCCGAGATGTACGAGCAGCAGACGGGCGCCAACCTGGTCGGACAGGGGACCCCGCCCACCGAGCAGTGCCCGAGGTGCGGGCCGCTCACCGAGGAGCGCAACTACGGCCTCGGCGTGATCCGCTACGGCCCCTGGATCGCCAACACCAAACTGTTCGCCGGGTCCGGGGCCACCGGTGGCTACCTGCCCGAAGGTGAGTGGGCCATCACGGTCGTGACGACATACCTGCCGTCGGCGTTCGGGCCGGACGGCGGGTTCGACAACGCCAGCGCCACCATCTGGGCGGAGCTGGCCGCGGCGGTCTCCCCGGACAACGCCCCACGGGTCTGACCGCTGGCGGGATCCCGGGTCACCGGGTTCTTGGGAGGAGGATCCTCAGAACGATCTTCCGCGGAAGATCGTTCTGCGTTCACACGGAGTGCAGGGGAGGTTCGGTGACGCGCGGGCTCGCGGACCGGGAGTGGCTGCCGGAGGCCAGCGGTCAGGTCGTGCGCTCCGTCGCGGACGAGGTTGCCGCGCTGGAACCCGTTGCGGTGCAGCGTCGGGTGGTGCAGTGGACCCTCGACAGCGCACGCATCCATGACGTCGAGACGCTCAACCTCAACCCCGCCACCAACCGGATGAACCCGCGCGCGGAGGCCCTTCTGTCCGCCGGCCTGGGGTCGCGCGCGTCGCTGGGCTACCCCGGGGCGAAGTACGAGACGGGCCTCGAGGCCGCGGAGCGGATCGAGGTCGCGGCGGCGGAGCTCGCGGCCGAGGTGTTCCGCGCACGCCATGCGGAGGTCCGGGTCGGTTCCGGCGCGCTGGCGAACCTGTACGCCTTCATGGCCACCTGCCGCCCCGGGGACACGATCATCGCCCCGCCGGAGGACATCGGCGGGCACGTGACCCATCACTCGGCCGGAGCCGCCGGTCTGTACGGGCTGCGCACCGTCCCCGCGCCGGTGGATGCCGCCGGCTACACGCTCGACCTCGACGCGCTGCGCGAGGTCGCCCGACGGGAGCGGCCCGCCCTCATCACCGTGGGAGGCAGCCTCAACCTGTTCCCGCACCCGGTGGCCGACGTGCGCGCCCTCGCGGACGAGGTGGGTGCGCGGGTCCTGTTCGATGCCGCGCACCTGTGCGGGATGGTCGCCGGCGGCACCTGGCCCGACCCGCTGGCCGATGGTGCGGACCTGATGACGATGAGCACGTACAAGAGCCTCGGCGGCCCGGCCGGCGGGCTGCTCGTCACCCGCGACGCCGAGCTCGCCCGGCGGGTGGAGGCGATCGCCTACCCCGGACTCACCGCCAACTTCGACCTCGGCCGCACCGCCGCCCTCGCCGTCACGCTGGCCGACTGGGTGGCCGTCGGCGCGGACTACGCGCGGGCCATGGTCGCCGCCGCTCGTCGCCTCGCCGGCGAACTGGCCGACCGCGGCGTCCCCGTCTTCGCGGCGGACCGAGGCGCTACCCGGTCCCACCAGTTCGCGGTGGAGGCGCAGGCGTACGGCGGCGGGCAGGCAGCGGCACAGCGGCTGCGCCGCGCGAACCTGCTCGCGTGCGGCATCGGACTGCCGCTGGACCCGGTGCCCGGGGACACCAACGGGCTGCGAATCGGCACCCCCGAGGCGGTGCGGCTGGGCATGACCGACGCCGACATGCCGACGCTGGCGGGCTTCATCGCGGCCGCACTCGACCCCGACGGCGACCCGGAGAGCGTGGCCCCCGACGTCACCGCGTGGCGGGCCGACTTCACCACCATCCACTGGACCGCCGACGGCGGTCCGGTCACACCGTCCGGGGCACCTTCTTCGTCCACGTGAGCATCCGGCACATGAACCGGTGCCCGCCGTCGGACGTGGGCCCGAACATCAGCGGACAGCCCCCGTCGATGACGGTCATGCCCTGCTCCCGGCCGTACGCGACCGCGTCGGGCGACACGCTGCCGCCGCCGAAGGCGCGGTGCATCCACACCTGGGTGATGCCGAGGTCGGCGGCCTCCTTCACGGTGCCCATCGCGCGGTCCGGCCGGGTGCCGATGACCACAGCCTCCACGCCGCCGGGGATCGAGCGCAGGTCCGGGTAGGCGGTGTCGCCCTCCACGGACGACCGGTTCGGGTTCACCGCGAAGACGTCGTACCCCCGCTCCTTGAGCCGCTGGTAGACCACGTTGCTGCCGTGGCCCTTGGGCTCGCCGGACACTCCCGTCACCGCGATCCGCTTGCAGGACAGGAAGGTGTCCGCGGCGTCCTTGATGCTGGTCATTCCCTCTCGCAACTCCTTCGATCAGCCCCCGAGCAGGAAGCCGAGGCTCAGCGCGGCGGTCACGTCCCCGGCCGAGGCGCCTAGGTGGCCCTTGCCGCGCAGCAGGACCAGGCGTCCGCCGGGGATCCCGTCGGCGGTGCGCCGGAACAGGTCGGGTGAGTACAGCGGGTCGCGCTCACCCCCGATGACGAGCGTGGGCGCGGTGATCCGACCGAGGCCGTCCAGCACGTCGAACGCGTCCTCCGCGGCGATCGTCGCCAGCAGGTCGGACGGATCGTCGGGGGTCAGCTGCGACGCCATCGCCCACATCGCTCCGGCGACGAGCGGACCCGTCGCGCCCGGCGCCACCGCCCGACCGAAACGAGCCCAGGCGCCGCGCGCGTCGCCCGCCGCGATGCTGTTCCCCAGGTCCCGCTGCGCCTGCTGGCCGCCCGGTCCGAGCCGGTACGCGGCCGACACGACGACCAGCCGCCGCACCAGCTCCGGGTGGTCCACGGCGAGCTGCAGTGCCAGCGAGCCACCCGTGGAGACGCCGTGCACCGCGACCGGTCCGCCGCCGAGCTCGTGCTGGATCGCCTGCGCGTAGTCACCGGCCAGGTCCGACATCGTCGTGCCGGCCGGGATGCCGGGGCGGCGATTCACCAGGTACACCGTGACGTGCTCCGACAGCAGCGCGACCCGTCCCAGTTCCGTCCGCCGTTCGAAGCCGGTCGGGTTCTTGTGCTCGGGGGTCAGGCCGGAGACCGCCAGCAGGGGAGGTCCTTCGCCGACACGCAGGTACGGCACTCCTGACGCGAAGTGCCCCGCAGCGACCGGCGCGGTGCGCACCCGTCCAGCACAGCGTCGAACCAGGCCGCCCGCAACGGGTCGGACGTCCCCGAGCGGCGAGACGCTCGTCTCAGCCGCCGGCGACCGAGGGCAGGACGTCGATGGTGGCGCCCTCCGCCACCGCGGTAGCGAGACCGGCGCCGCCGCGCACGTCCACCCCGTCGACGTAGACGTTGACGTAGCGACGCAGCGCGCCGGTCTCGTCCCGCAGCCGCCGTCCGAGGACGGGGTGCTCGGCGGCCAGCGCGTCCAGCACCGCGCGGAGGTCGGCACCGTCCGCCGCCACGTCGAGCGAGCGGCGGCCGCCGGTGAGGTCCGCCAGCGCCGCGGGCAGGCGGACCAGGGTCTGCGGCATCAGGGCAGTTCCACGGCCCGCAGCGACAGTACGTCCGGCAGGTGGGTGGCAACGGTGACGAACGTGTCGCCCTCGTCGGCGCTGGCGTAGACGCAACCGTCGCGGGTCCCGAGGTAGACGCCGGTGGGGTCGGCGGCGTCGACGCAGGCGGCGTCGCGCAGCACGACCGTCCACGTCTGGTCCGGGAGTCCCGGGCCGCCCTCGGTCCAGCTGGCCCCGCCGTCGCGGGTCCGGTGGACCCGCAGCCGGCCGTCCGGTGGCACCCGCTGCCGGTCCGCGGTGATCGGCACGACCCACGCGGTCCCCGGCACCCGCGGGGACGACAGGATCGGGAACCCGAAGTCGCTGGGCAGGCCCTCCGCGATCGAGGTCCACGTCGCCCCGGCGTCGTCGGACCGGTAGACCCCGCCGTGGTTCTGCGCGTACAGAGTGCCGTGCCCGGTCGCATCGACCGCGACCTTGTGCACGCACTGGCCGTACTCCGGCGGCTCGGGCAGGAACGGCGCCCCGATCCCGCGGTTGTGCGGCGTCCAGCCGGTGGCGCCGTCCTCGCTGACGTACACGCCGCCCGTGCTCATGGCCACCACGACTCGGTCGCTGGCCGGGTCGGGCAGGACCGTGTGCACGGCGGCACCGCCGAACCCCGGGTGCCAGTCCGGTCGGTGCGGGTGGTCCCACAGCCCGCGGACGAGGGCGAACGTCTGCCCCCCGTCGTCGCTGCGCCACAGCGAGGTCGGCTCGCAGCCGGCCCACACCACGTCCGGGCGGTCCCCCGAGTCCGGCTGCAGCTGCCACACCCGGGCCAGGGCCGCGTCGGTGTCCTCGGGGAACCGGATCGACCCCTGCTCGGTCTCCTGCCAGGTCGCGCCGAGGTCGTCCGACCACATCACGGTCGGACCCCAGTGCGACATCTGGACGCCGGCGAGGATCCGCACCGGGTCGCGCCGGGTGTCGAGGGCCACGGCGGCCACCTCGTCGGGCAGCAGGTGCGGCTCGGACAGGGTCCAGGACCGCCGGTCGTCGCTGCGGGCCAGCCACAGCCCCTTACGCGTACCGATCGCGAGCAGAGTGGTCATCGCGGCACGGTATGCCCTTCCTCCGACACCGCGACAGCCCTGCCGGGCGAACGGTTCTGTGGTACGCCCTGTGCATGGAGACCGCGATCCCCCCGCCGATCCCCGGCCGGGTGCTCGACCCGCCGCCGAAGCCGACCCCGGAACCGGTGGCCCGCCTCACGGCGGACGGCGGAGCGGTCGGCACCGGGGTGGGCGTGGGTTACCGGACGTTCCAGCGCTTCTCGCACGCGCAGGTGCCCCTGCTGGCCGCGGGGACCACGTACTACCTGTTCCTGGCGATGTTCTCGATCATCACCTTCGCGTACGGCCTCACCGCCGCCCTCGGCGCCGACCAGATCTCGTCGTACCTCACCGAGGCCCTCGACCAGGCCTTCCCGGGCCTGCTCGGCGACGGAGGGGTCGACCCGACGACGCTGGCCGCGATCGGCCGGTCGACGTCGATCATCGGCGCCGTCGGCCTGCTCTACGGTGGTTCCGGCGGGGCGCTCGCGGCGAAGCGGTCACTGCACCTGATCTACGGAGCACCCAAGGACACCCGGAACTTCCTGCTCGCCCGGGTGATCTCGCTGGGGTGGCTGCTTGCCCTGGGGCCCCTGATCGTGGTGTCGTTCGTGTCCTCGACGCTGCTGACCAACCTGTCGGACACCCTGCTGGAGTTCTTCGACATCCAGTGGGAGGGGCCGGGGTTCCTGCTCACCGCGCTGGCCGTGGCCCTGACCCTGGTCGTCGACTTCGTCATCGTCTACCTGATCCTCGGCCACTTCGGCGGGATCCGCCCCGCGCGGCGAGCCCGGGTCGTCGGAGCGGTGGTCGGCACGGTGGCGATCGAGGCACTCAAGGTGGTCATGGCCCTGCTGGTCGGCTACACCATCAGCAAGCCCCAGTACGGTGCCTTCGCCGCCCCCATCGGGGTGATGTTCGTGCTCTACCTGCAGTCGGTGTCGCTGTACTCGGTCGCCGCGCTGACGGCGGGCATCGCCGAGCAGGACCGCCCGGCTGACACCGCGACCGACCAGGCGCCGGAGCCGGAGCCGCAGCCGCAGCCGGAGCCGCAGCCGCAGCCGGAGCCGGAGCCGCAGCCGGAGCCGATGGCGTTGACCGCGATCACGACCGGTCCCCGCCCCACCGGGCCACCCGTGCGCCACAGTGATCCCGTGCAGCCGACGACCGTGAGCATGGTCCGCGACGACGCCCTGGGAACCGATGACCTGACCGGGCTGCTCGACCGGCTGCATCGCCGTGAGGTGTCCGCGGCGGAGCTGCGGGACGCCGCCCTCGCCCGCGCGCGCGACGCGGACGCGCAGCTCAACGCCGTCACCGCCTGGATCGACCTGGACGACCCGGCGCTGCCGCCGGTCGACCCCGATGCCCCGTTCGCCGGGCTCCCGTCGCTGCTCAAGGACAACGAGGACCTGGCCGGCTTCCCGACGTCGCACGGGTCGTGGGCCACGCCCACCTCCCCGCGGCCGGCGTCGTCGCCCTGGGTCGCCCAGTACCTCGCCCTCGGCCTGGTGCCGTTGGCGAAGACCACGCTGCCGGAGTTCGGCCTGACCGCCAGCACCGAGTCCAGCCGGTACGGCGCCACCCGCAACCCGTGGGACCCCACCAGGTCGGTGGGCGGGTCCAGCGGAGGCTCCGCGGCGCTGGTGGCCGCGGGGGTCGTGCCGATGGCGCACGCCAACGACGGCGGCGGGTCGATCCGCATCCCCGCGGCCTGCTGCGGCCTGGTGGGGCTGAAGCCCTCGCGCGGCCGGCTGGTCGACCTGCCCGAGCTCGGCCGGCTGCCGGTGCACATCACCACCCAGGGGGTGGTGACCCGCACCGTGCGCGACACCGCGCGCTACTACGCCGAGGCCGAACGACTGCACCGGGACCCGGCGCTGCCGGAGATCGGGCACGTCGAGGGCCCGGGGTGGGAGCGACTGCGCGTCGGCCTGATCACCGAGGGGCTGCGCGGGCTGCCGATCGAGCCGGAGACGGCGGCCGCCGTGGCCGACTGCGGGCGGCTGCTGGAGTCCCTCGGCCACCGGGTGGAGCCGCTGGAGCTGCCGGTCGACCCGGGATTCGGCCCGGACTTCCTGCGCTACTGGACGTTCCTGTCCTGGGCGCTGGAGAACGGCGGGGACCGGATGCTCGGCGAGGGGTTCGACGGCAGCAGGGTCGAGCCGTTCACGCACGGCCTGAGCCGGACATTCCGGCGCGGCGCGCTCGGGCTGCCGGTGTCGCTGCGCCGGCTGCGCCGGCTGGCCCGCGACCACGAGTCCGTCTACGACCGCGTCGACGTGCTGGTGTCCCCGGTGACCGGACATCCGGCGCCGGAGCTGGGCTACCTGGGCCCGGACGTGGAGTTCCGCACCCACCTGGTCCGGCTGCCGCGCTTCAGCTCCTTCACCCCGTTGCAGAACGTCACCGGGTCGCCCGCGGTGTCGCTCCCGCTGGGCCGGACGTCGACCGGTTTCCCCGTCGGGGTGCACGTGGCCGCGCCGTTCGGCCGGGAGCGCCGGCTGCTGGAGCTGGCGTACGAGCTGGAGGCGGCGGCGCCGTGGGCCAACGGCCCTGCCGGCTGAGGGGTCGCCTGCCCTAGCGTCAGTGGGGGAGGTGGCGTACGTGTGCCTGTCGCCCGAGGTCGACCTGGTCGCCTCAGCGGCGATCGGCGTCGTCGCGGTCGACGCGCTGCGGCACTGCCCCTCCAAGCGGGCGCTCCCGCTGGCGCTGCTCCCCGCGGTGTTCGCCGTGCACACGGCCACCGAGGTGTTCGTGTGGTGGGGGATCGGGGGAGACGGACCGGTGCAGGCGTACCTCTGGGTCGCGTACGTCCTGCTCCCGGTGCTCGTCCCCGTCGCGGTGCTGCTCGTGGAGCCGGTGCACTGGCGCCGCAACGCGCTCGTCCTGCTGGTGGCGGCCGGGTCCGTCGCGGCGCTGGACCTGGGCCGGGGGCTGGTCGCCGGTGGTGGGACCGCGCAGCTGTGCACCGCGTACGTACGCTACGACGTCGTCGGCTCGCACATGCTCGCGTCCGGCCTGTACCTGCTCGCCGTCTGCGGGGCGCTCCTGCTCGCAAGCAACCGCCAGCTGCGGACCTGGGGGCTCCTCAACGTCGCCGCCGTCGGCGTGCTGCTCGTGGTCTCCAGCGCGGGGCTGCCGTCGCTGTGGTGCCTGTGGGCGGCGTGCTCCAGCGTGCTGATCGCCCGCTACCTGCGGGCCGAGCAGCACGCGGCCGTCGACCCGGTCAGGAGACGGACTGCACGGCCGACGCCGGCGTGAGCCGGACCGCGTGCGCGGGCGCGGTCGGCAGCCGGTCGGGCAGCGTGACCTCCACGGAGTCCGCGTGCTCGACGACCGGGACCTGTCCGTAGCCGAGCAGCACGGCGCCGATCAGGCCCTCCGCCCGCAGTCCCCTGATGCGGACCTGCTTCTGGCCCGGCGTGCCCAGCAGGACCGCGTACACCGACTCGCCGGTCCGGGTGAAGCGGACGTCCGTCCCGTCCGCGGTGCTGCCGCTGGACACGTCGAACGGCCGGGTGCCGAACACCGCCTCCCCGTTGACGGCGAGCCAGGAGCCCAGGCCGAGGACCACCTCCTGCTGCCATTCGGGGATGGTGCCGTCGGCGCGCGGCCCGATCCCGAGCAGCAGGTTGCCGTTCTTGCTCACGATGTCGACGAAGGTGCGCACCAGCTCGGTGACGGTCAGCGCCTGGCTGACGTCCTCGTTGCGGTTGAACGCGAACGCGTGGCCGATGCCGCGCGTGGACTCCCACTTCTTCGCCTCGATGCTGTCCTTCTGCGCGTACTCGGGGGTGGCGAAGTCGTAGTGCCCCGCGGTCGGGAACGTGAGCGAGCGGGTCTTGTCCGGCAGCAGCCGCCACGCCGCCTGCGCGACCAGCCCCGCGACCCGGGTCACCGCGTCGCCCACGTACGACCGGCTCGACTGCCGCCACCGGTCGTTGATGACCCCGTCGGGGACGGTCTCGTAGTACTCCTCGAACAGGCCGGGCAGGTTGCCCCCGGCCGGCCAGCACACGTCGTTCCACAGCACGGCGGGCTCGTACCCGTGGATCAGCTCGCGCACGTGCGCCTCGGCGTAGTCGACGTAGTCGCCCTCCGGCGTGGCCAGCACCATATCCGGCGCGGACTTGATGACCGCGTCGTTCCACGGCCAGTCATATCCGCCGGAGTAGTACAGGCCCATCCGCATCCCGGCCCGCCGGACCGCCTCGGTCATGTCCCCGACCAGGTCACGGGAGGAGTGGTACTCGCCCATCCGCGGGTGCCGCTGCTCCGAGGGCCACAGGCAGTAGCCCTCGTGGTGCTTGGTGGTGAGCACGACGTAACGGGCGCCGCCCCGCGCGCACAGCTCGGCGAGCTCGTCCAGGTCCGCGCCTGCCGACTGCCGGTCGAACTCCTCCGCGAAGGACGGGTACGGGAATCCCGAGCCATAGGTCTGCGCGTGGTATTCCTGCGTGGGACTGCCGTCGATGCGCATCGTGTTCGCGTACCACGCCGCATAGGGGTTGTCCCGCAGCAACTTCTCCGGACCCTCGCGCATCATCGTCTGGATGTCCGCGGTGCGCGCGGCCCAGCCGGGGACGGAGTAGAGCCCCCAGTGCAGGAAGATGCCGAGCTTCGCGTCGTCGAACCAGGCCGGCAGCGCCCGGCCCTCCAGGGCAGACCAGTCGTCGCTCACGGCGGTCACGGTACTGCCCCGGCGAAGGCGCTACAGGTAACCGCCGACCTCCGGCGGCGAGGTGGACGGCAGGCGCGACGGGGTGCCGTTGCCCGTGCGGGTCACCTGACCGAAGAACGTGCGCCCGCCGAACTCGGACTGCAGCACGTCGTCGACGTCGTCGCACGCCGCGGCCATCAGGTCCAGGGCCCGGCACAGATGGGTCTTCTCGAACGGGTTCGCCATCACCTGGAACCCGGCGGTCACCACGTCGTCCTGGACGCCGAACCGTAGGTAGGGGACCTCGGTCTGCAGCCCGATCAGCCGGGCCCGCAGCTCCGGGCTGTCGGTCACGTCGAGCAGAACCGGGCTGAACAGGTCGACCCGCTGCCACTGCGGCTGGACCCGGACGAAGATCATCGCGCTGCCGGACCGGATCGGGATGTCGCCGTCCTCGTCGACGACGAGGTCGCCGGGGTCCCGGTGCAGGTTCTCCGCGATGGCCGCGGTGACGGCCCGCATCAGCACGTCGTCCGCGGTGTCCGAGGGAGCGGCCAGTCGCAGGCCGCTGACGTCGACCGTGTCCTCGCCGTTCAGCCCGCGGGCGGTGAGGAAGACCGGGTGCGGGGCGGCGTACACGTCGCGCAGGGTCCGGACCAGCCGGTGCGCGAGGTCAGCGGCCTGGTCGCGGGGCACGGTCAGGTGGAAGTTGTGCTGCTCGCCCTCGGCCTCGGGCGGCTGCCAGCCCAGCGCGGCCATCCGGCCCAGGGCGGTGCCGGTGAGCCGGTGGCCGGACGGCAGGTAGTGGTTGCTGACCGCCTCCACCTCGAACGCGGCGTCGTCACCGTCCACGGCCCACTGCACGTAGTAGCCGCCGGTCTCGTCGCTCCCGTCCGCGGTGGTGGGCAGCTCGACGACCACGTGGTCGTCGGCCGCTCCGCCCTCGAGCACCCGGGTGAGCCGGCGCTCGAAGGCGGCCCAGGCGGCGGTCACCTTGGCGTCGATGGACGGAGCGCCGTCTCCGCCGGGCGCGGGTGACGACCCGGTCGGCGCAGCACGAAGCTCCTGCGCCACGGACTCCCGCAGTCCCGACGCGTTGCGGCAGGTGCGCAGGTAGGCCTTCTGCTCGGCCGCGGTGCGGATGTCGAGCCGGGTGTTGCCCAGGCCCCGGGAACGCAGCCGGACCACCACCCGGGAGCGCAGGTCCGGGTCGCGCGCGACCCAGCCGTCCCGGATCGCCGGCCAGGCGCGGCCCACCAGGTCCGCGGTCGGCCCCTCGGGGTACGCACCGGCCAGCCGCTCGACCGCCCCGCGTCGGGGGATCCCCAGCGCCGCGGCCAGGTCCCGGATCACCGACCCCGGCAGCCCGGACCAGTCGAACACCGTGGTCACCCGCCCTCTGTCTGCCTCGGTCCCACCCTGGCACGAGCGCCCGTCCGGACGCCTGCGGGGGCGGACGCCTTCGGGGGCGGACGCCTTCGGGGGCCGGATGCCCGCAGCCAGCGGCGACCTCAGGCCGGCGTCGGCTGGTGGATCCGACCCCGGGCGGCCGGGATGGCCAGGGAGGCCAGCGACGCCGCGAGCGCCAGCGCGGCGGCGAGGAACCACGAGGTGGCGTAGTCGCCCTGCGCCTGGCGCAGTGCCCCCGTGACGGCCGCGGCGACCGCCGCGCCGACCATGTGCGACGCGAACACCCAGCCGAACACGATCGGGCCGCGCTCGGTGCCGAAGATGCGCTGGCACAGCACCACCGTCGGCGGCACCGTGGCCACCCAGTCCAGGCCGAACAGCATCATCACCACCAGCAGCGGGGGCTCCACCTGCGGGCCGAGGATGAGCGGCAGCGAGAGCAGCGCCACGCCGCGCAGCGCGTAGTACGCGGCGAGCAGGATCCGCGGGTCGAACCGGTCGGACAGCCAGCCGGACCCGAGGGTCCCGGCGATGTCGAACACGCCGACGACGGCGAGCAGTCCCGCCGCGGTGGTCGCCGCCATGCCGTGGTCGTGCGTCGTCGGGACGAAGTGCGACGAGACGATGCCGTTGGTGGTCCAGCCGCACACGAAGAAGGTGCCGGCCAGCAGCCAGAACGCCCGGCTGCCGGCCGCCTCGCGCAGGACGGTCAGCGCCGACCGCGCGGCGGACCACCCGCTCCCTGTGGTGTTGCGGCGCGTCTCGTCGGTGCTGAGCTCGCCCGTCGCCCCGTACGGGCGCAGCCCCACGTCCGCGGGCCGGTCGGCGAGCACCAGCGCCACCAGCGGGACCAGCGCCAGGCAGGCCAGCGCGATGCCGAGCGACGCGGACCGCCAGCCGTGCATCTCGATGGTCCAGGCGATCAGCGGGAGGAACACCAGCTGACCGGTCGCCCAGGCGGCCCCGAGCCAGCCGACCACGAGCCCGCGCCGGCGGGTGAACCAGCGGCCCGCGACCAGTGCGCCGAGGACCAGGGCCGTGGCGCCGGTCCCGAGGCCCAGGCACAGGCCCCACAGCACCTGCAGCTGCCACTGCGACGTCATGAGCACGGTGAGCCCGCTGCCGACCGCCATCAGCCCCAGGGCGAGGACGACGATCCGGCGGATGCCGAAACGCTCCATCAGCGCCGCGGCGAACGGCGCGGTCACGCCGTACAGCACCAGGTTCAGCGACACGGCCAGCGACGTGGCCGAGCGGGACCAGCCGAACTCCTCCTCGAGCGGGACCAGCATCAGCCCCACCGACGAGCGGAACGCCGCCGACGCGAGCAGGACCAGGAACGTGACGCCGGCGACCAGCCAGGCGCGGTGGAGGCGGGTCCCCATGGCGCCTCCCTCCGCAGGGGGCGCCCCCTGCGCTACTGGGTCGTCTGGTCCACCAGCCAGTCCTTCGCCGGCGTCAGGCAGGAGATGCTACGGACGGTCTCCCAGTCCTCGGCGCTGCCCGGGTAGAAGTAGCGGATGGCCCAGTCCTCGCGGGCCTGCTTCCGGCAGAAGGCCAGTGCCTTCTTCTCCACCGTGGCGAGGCCGGGCCAGGTGTCGGACCCGACGACCTGCTCCTTGGGGGCCTGGGCGTAGAGCAGCTCGGCCTTGGCGGCGCTGCACTTCACCCGCGACGGGGAGTCCGCGGCGGTGTAGCAGGTGGCGTACCGCAGCGCGTCCTGCGGAGCGGCCGCGGACTCGCGCAGCGGGTTCGGCAGGGCCAGCAGGTCCTGGCCGTCGATCGACAGCAGGCCCACGTCGCAGCGCAGCACCAGGCCGCCGGAGCCGTCCGGGGCGAACAGCAGCGACGAGGAGAACCGCAGTGGGATGCCGGTGGGGTTCACGACCAGGGCCTCGATGGTCGCGTCGCAGTCGGCGAACGTCTCCTGTCCGATCGCCTCCACGATCTGGTCGGACTGCTCCTCGGTCGGGTTGCGCAGCGTCTCCTCCGGGAACGGCGGGGTGACCGAGCGGTAGACCTGCACCGTCTGCGCCCGGTGCGGGCTGTCGCACGGGACCGGGTCGGTGGGGGCCAGCCAGGCGTCGAACTCGGCGTACGAGTAGTCGTAGCAGGCGGCGACGACGGCGGCGTTCGACGGCACCGGCTCCGCGGTGGGTGACTCCGGCACCGGCGACTCCGGGAACGGCGACTCCGGGATGCCGCGGGACTCTTCCGGGGACGCGGACGACCCGGACGCCGAGGACTCACCGGCGATACGCGCCTCGGTGCTCGAGCTGCACCCGGCAGCGAGCAGCGCGCCGGCGGCGGTGACCGCGGTGACGGCCAGCACCGCCCGGGTGCGCGCGGGCCGGGTCACGCCGGCCCCGCGTCCGGGTAGGCAGCGGCCGGGTCGTCCTGGAACAGCCCGAGGGTGTTGCCCTCGGGGTCCCGGACGTAGGCCGACCAGCCCACGCCGGGCACCGGCAGCTTCGCCTGCACCAGCGCGGCCCCGAGCGCGACGGCCCGGTCCAGGGCCGCGTCGATGTCGTCGACCCCGGCGATCAGGACGGGCGCGGCCTGGGTCTCGTTGTGCAGCACCAGCGCGCCGTTGGCGCCCGGTGCCTGCGGGTCGCCGCCGGTCACCAGCCAGTACGGGGCCTCGCCGAACTGCGCGACCTCCCACCCGAGGACGTCGCGGTAGAACGCGGTGGCCCGCACCGGGTCGTCGATGGGGAGCTCGAAGTGCACGATCTTCGCCATGGCCCGACTGTGCACCCGGCGGCCCACCGCCGCCAGGGTCGCAACGTCCCGGTTACTCCGCCACAGAGGGGCCGGCTACCCGTCGGGGTCGAGGCGGTTGCGTCCCAGCCGCTCGTGCGCGTCCACCCAGTCCCCGGCCAGCACGGCGCTGCTCAACGACACCTCGCCGGCCAGGACCACCGCCGCCGCGATCTCGGCCAGCTTGTGCGCCTTGCCCGGGCCGTCGCACCCGAGCATCCGCAGGCACTCCTGCTGGGTGGCCAGCCCGGTGCCGCCGCCCACCGTGGCGACGATGAGCGCGGGCAGCGTGATCGACCAGTAGTAGGAGCCGTCGGGAAGCAGCTGGGTGTAGACGATGCCGGCGTGGCTCTCGGCCACATTGGCGACGTCCTGCCCGGTGGCGATGAACAGCGCGGCCAGCCCGTTCGCCGCGTGCGCGCCGTTGTTGGCCGACTTCACCAGGAAGTTGCCGGTCTGGCTGATCTGACGGCCCCAGAACAACGTGGTCGGGTCCACGCCCATGATGCTGCGCAGCAGGTCCGCGGGCAGGGTCGCCTCGGCCACGACTCGCTTCCCCCGCGTCCGCAGCACGTTGATCTCGGAGTGCTTCTTGTCCGTGTCGATCGCGCCGGACAGCAGGTAGCGCGGCGCGTCGGGGTGGTGGGCCCGGATCCACTCGCAGGCCGCCCAGGTCGCGCGCCCGACCATGTTCTGCCCGGCCGCGTCACCGGTGGTGTAGTCGAAGCGGAGGTAGCGCAGCGGCCCGACGGCGTACTGCTCGATCTCGAGCAGCCGGCCGATGCTGGTCGTCGCCTGCGCCGCGGCGGCGATGTCGTCGTGGTGCTCGACCACCCAGGCGCCGAACTCCGCGGCCTGCAGGGCGTCGTCGAACACGAACACCGGCGCCCGCTGCATCCGGTCGTCGACGACCGTGGCCCGCACCCCTCCGGCCTCGCTGAGAAGCCGCATGCCGCGGTTGTAGGACGCGACCAGCGTCCCCTCGGTGGTGGCGAGCGGGACGTAGAAGTCCCCCTGCGCGTGCTGGCCGTGGATGCGCAACGGCCCGGCCAGGCCGATCGGCACCTGGGCGACGCCGGTGAAGTTCTCGATGTTGCCCGGCAGCGTGGCCGGGTCCAGGGAGTACGACCCGACATGGTGCAGGTCGGCCCCGGTCTCCTCCCGCACGAACTCGCGCCGCCGCGCCGCCAGCTCGTCGGTGTGGTCGGCGGTCCGGTCGCGCGGGACGGGGCGGCGGGTCGGCTCGCTCATGCGGCGGGACCCTACGCTGCCAGGGTGGGGACAACGCAGGGGCCGGTCGGGGGCGGAGCCGGGGGGCCGCGGGTCGGCCTGGTGCTCGGCAGCGGCGGCCTTGCGGGGACGGCGTTCCACGCCGGGGTGATCACCGCGCTGCACCGGGAGTGGGGCTGGGACGCGCGCACCGCCGAGGTCCTGGTCGGGACCTCGGCCGGGTCCACCTCCGCGTCGCTGCTTCGTGCCGGCCTGCCGCCCGCGGACTTCCTGCCCCGGATGACGGGGGAGCCGCTGTCGGCCGAGGGTGCCCGGATCATGGCGGGGATGCCGCCGGCGCTGGTGGCCCCGGCCCGGGCCTCCGCCGGCGGGTCGCGCTGGGCGCCGGCCTCGCCCGGCCTGCTGGCCCGCGCCGCCCGCCGCCCGTGGACCGTGCGCCCGGGCGCGTGGGTGTCCGCGCTGCTGCCCGAGGGGCGGGTGGGCACCGAGGACATGCGGGTCGGCTTCGCGGGCGTCTTCGAGGACTCGTGGCCGGACGAGGCGCTGTGGATCTGCGCGGTGCGCCTCGACGACGGCGCCCGGGTGGTGTTCGGTCGCGACGACGTGCCCGCCACCGTCGGGGAGGCCGTCGCGTCGTCGTGCGCCATCCCCGGCTACTTCGCTCCCGTGGTCGTGGACGGCCACCGCTACGTCGACGGCGGGGTGCACTCGTTCTGCAACGCCGACGTGGTGTCCGGGCTCGGCCTGGACGCCGTGGTGATCAGCGCGCCGATGTCGACCAGCGACCTGGTGCACGCCAGCCGCGATCACGTGTGGCGCTCGGTGGCGCGCGCCCAGCTCGCCGCGGAGGTCCGCCGGATCTTGCGGTCCGGCACCCCGGTCCTGGTGCTCCACCCCGCGGCGTCGGCCCGGGCGCGAATGAGCGGGGGCACGATGGACGCCGGACGCCGGCCGGACATCGCGCGGGAGACGGTGGAGACCGTCACCGCGGAGCTGCGTGCGGCGCACGGCCCGGTGCGTGACCTGCTCAGCGCGGCGCGCTGACCCCGGCCAGCGCGGGCGCTGACCGGGCGCCCCGCCTCACGACAGTGGGCGGCGGTAGCGGGTCGCCAGCGGCCACGGCGTGGTCAGGTCCAGTCGCCCCTCCACCATCCGGGGCAGCAGCTGCAGGTACAGCGCCACCAGCCCGGTCCACCCCGTCTGGTGGGACGCGCCCAGCCCCGCGCCGTCGTCGCCGTGGAAGTACTCGTAGAACAGCACCAGGTCCCGCCAGTGCGGGTCGTCGCGGAACCGGTGCGTCCCGCCGTAGACCGGCCGCCGGCCGGTCCCGTCGGGCAGGAAGACCGACACGATCCGCTCGGCCAGATCGACGGCCACCTCCCCGAGGGTGCGCTGGTGCCCGGAGCCGGTGGGGTGCTCGACCCGGAAGTCGGGACCGTAGTAGTGCGAGAACTGCAGCAGCGCGCGGATCAGGACGGTGTTGACGGGCAACCACACCGGCCCGCGCCAGTTGCTGTTGCCTCCGAACATCCCGGAGCGGGACTCCGCCGGCTCGTAGGACACGACGTACGTCTCCCCGTGGACGTCCAGCCGGAACGGGTGGTCCCGGTGCCAGCGGGAGAGCGACCGGATGCCGTACGGGGACAGGAAGCGGTCCTCGTCGAGCATGTGCTGAAGCACCCGGCGCAGCTTCTCCTCGTTGACCGCGGAGAGCAGGTGCAGCCCCTCCGGCCCGGTCACCCGCGGGTCGGCGATGCGGTCCAGCAGGTCGCGGTTGCGGCGCAGTTGGTCGTTGGCCTCCAGCGCGAGCTCGGGGTGCTCGACCATCAGCCGCTCGGGCACCGTTGCCGTGACCGCGAGCGGGAGCAGCCCGACCATGGAGCGCACCTTCAGCCGCATCGCCACGCCGTCGGGCAGCCGCAGCACGTCGTAGAAGAAGCCGTCCTCCTCGTCCCAGATCGCATCCCCCTGTCCGGTCTGCGCGTCGGTGGCCGCGGAGATCTGCAGGAAGTGCCGCAGGAACTTCAGCACGTAGTCGTCGTAGCTGTGGTCGTGCTGCGCGAGCTCCACGGCCATCTCGAACATGTTCAGCGCGAAGAAGCCCATCCAGGCCGAGCCGTCGGCCTGCTCCAGCCGGCCGCCGGTGGGCAGCGTCCGGGACCGGTCGAACACCCCGATGTTGTCCAGGCCGAGGAAGCCGCCCTCGAAGACGCTGCGACCCTCCGGGTCCTTGCGGTTGACCCACCAGGTGAAGACGAGCAGCAGCTTGTGGAAGGCCCGCCGCAGGAAGTCCAGGTCCGGCTCGCCGCGGGCGTGCTTGTCCTGGAAGTACATGGCGAGGGTGGCGAACGCGTGGACCGGCGGGTTGACGTCACCGAAGTTCCACTCGTACGCGGGGATCTGGCCGGACGGGTGCAGGTAGGCCTCGGACAGCATCAGCTCGACCTGTTCGCGCGCGAATGCGGGGTCCACCATCGACAGCGGCAGC
The DNA here is from genome assembly GCA_041393815.1 of Candidatus Nanopelagicales bacterium. Taxonomy (NCBI): domain Bacteria; kingdom Bacillati; phylum Actinomycetota; class Actinomycetes; order Candidatus Nanopelagicales; species Candidatus Nanopelagicales bacterium. The sequence goes on from JAWKJK010000001.1 coordinate 92,149, forward strand.
ACGTGGAACGCCAGGTCCCACGCGGCGAACCAGGGGTACTCCCAGGTGTCCGGCATGGACAGGATGTGGCGGTTGCGCATGTGCCCCCAGTGCCGGTTGCGCGCCCGCGGGTCCTCCTCGTCCAACCGCTCGACGGGCAGCAGCCGGCCGCCACGGTCCCGCAGCCACCGGTCGACGTCGTACTCGTAGTACTGCTTGGACCAGATCATCCCGGCGAGCGCCTGCCGCAGCACCGCGCGCCGGTCGGCGTCCAGCGACTCCGGGGTGATCGCCTCGTAGAAGTCGTCGGCCTCCGCCCGGCGGCGATCCAGGATCGCGTCGAAGCCGGCGCCGAACCACGCGCCGGGGAGGCCGCCGGTCTCGTCGCCCTCGACCAGGCGCACCCGCACCGCGGCCGACGCGCCGGCAGGCACGCTGAGCTCCCACACCGCCGCGGCCTTGGTGCCGACGCCGTCGGGGTTCACCGTCGGAGCGCCGTGCACGACGTGGTCGTGGATGCCGTCCTTGGGGTAGCGGTGGACCGGCCCGTCGTCGGGATGCAGCGACGTGTTGGACTCGTTGTCGCAGAACAGAAGTCGAGCGCCGTCGTCGACGACGAACGTGTAGGTGCCCAGCCGCGGGTGGTCGGCGAGGACGGTCCGGTCGTCGCTCGCTCGCATCGATGGGCGCGGTGCTCGGTCGCTGCGCCACCAGGTGTTGCGGAACCACAGCGTGGGAAGCACGTGCACCGTGGCGTCCGCCGGGCCGCGGTTGTGCACCGTGACCCGCATCAGCAGGTCGGTCGGGTCCGCCTTGGCGTACTCCACCTCGACGTCGAAGTAGCGGTCCTCGTCGAACACCCCGGTGTCGACGAGCTCGTACTCCATCTCGTCGCGGCCGCGGGCCCGGTTGACCCGGACCAGGTCGTCGTAGGGGAACTCGGCCTGCGGGTACTTGTAGAGCTGCCGCAGGTAGGAGTGCGTAGGCGTGGCGTCCAGGTAGAAGTAGTACTCCTTCACGTCCTCGCCGTGGTTGCCCTCGGCGTTGGTGAGCCCGAACAGCCGCTCCTTCAGGATCGGGTCGCGACCGTTCCACAGTGCCACGGCCAGGCACAGGTCCTGCCGGTCGTCGCTGACCCCGGCGATCCCGTCCTCACCCCAGCGGTAGGCCCGCGACCGGGCCTGGTCGTGGGTGAGGTAGCCCCAGGCGTCCCCGTTGTGGGAGTAGTCCTCCCGGACGGTGCCCCACTGCCGCTCGGCGAGGTACGGCCCCCAACGGCGCCACGGCACCCCGGACCCGTCGGCCTCGGCCAGCCGCGCCTCCTCCGCGGTGAGCGGGACGGGGGTCTCCGGCCGGGTCATGCCCGGATGGTGTCACTCCCCGCAGGGCCCGACCAGCGATCCCGGATTCGGGACGTAGCCGTAGACCATGTTCGCCTTCGGAGTCGTCCAGCCCACGTCGATCGCGACGTTGATGAGCTCCTGGGTCTTCGCCGTCCAGCGCACCGGGCTGCCGGCCTCAGCGGTGAGGATCACGTTGTAGCCGGCGCCGGACCGGTTGCGCACTTTCACGTCCTTGCGCAGGCAGCCCCGATTGCCGGTGAACTGCACGTAGTCCGCGGCCGCGAGGTAGGCCCGCGCGACGACCCGCCAGCGACCACCGCGCACCACCACGTACCAGGCCGGTGCCGGGGTGGCGGGGAAGTTGCGGGCGAAGCAGAGATACCCGTCGCAGCTCGCACCGGTCACCCGGGCCCACGCGGCGGTCTGGTTGTTCCACGGCCGGCGCACGACGGCCGCGACGCCGCCGGGACCCTGGCCGGACACGTACCGGCGCGCGACGGCGTAGCGCTTCTGCTTCAGCGCGAGCACGAACCGGGTGGCGACGGTCGCCTTGCTCGGACCGGTCACGGTCGGCACCGAGGCGGCCGCGACCGTGGGTCGGGCCCGACCGGTCGTCTCCGCCCGGTCCGCCAGGTCCGCCTGCGACGCGGGCGCCGCCGTCAGCACCAGCGCCGGGACGAGCGCGGCCACCACCAGGATCCTGCGCATCCGGGTCACCTCCCGAGGCTCCTGCTCCTACCTCGGGCCTACGCCGCGGGCGCGGTCGGATCCAGGGGCGGAGGTCCCCGCCGCTGCGCCGGGGCATCCGTCTGCCTCGCAGCGCCCGTCGCCGCCGCCGGCGCCGCGCGTGGACCCACCCGGACACCCGGCAAACCCGGCAACGAGGCCCGCCCGTCCCTACGATGGCGAACGGCGAAGGAGGTGCCGGGTGAACCTGGAGAAGGTCATCTTCGGCTTCTTCGTCCTGCTCGCCGCGACCCTCAACTTCGGCTTCTTCATCGGCGACATCGACCGGGTGGAGCTGCACAACCCCTACGAGCTGTTCGCCGCGGTCGCGGTCAACCTGATCGCGACCGTGCTGAAGTTCGGCGACCGCACGCAGATGGGCGCGGTGCACCTGGCGACCAGCCTGGTCGCCGACCTGCAGCTCATCGCCGCCTCGGTGGTGTGGGTCTACTCGTCCAACGTGTCCCCCGGTGGCCTGGACGCGGAGTCCATGGCCGCGGTCGTGTCGCTGTCCGGCGGGGCGCTGTTCGCCAACATCGTCTCGGTGATCCTGCTGGTGACCGAGACGGTGTCCTACCGGCGCCGCTGATCGTGGGGCGAGGCACGGCATGAGCGGGTCGGCGCCGGTCACCACGGCCACCCCGGTCAGCATCGCCGCGTCCTCGGCCGCGGTGTTCGTGGTGCTGCGGCGGATGCGCGCCCCCCTGATCGTGCTCATCGTCATCTTCACCGTGAGCATCGTCGGGCTCACCCTGATCCCGGGGGAGTCGCCCGACGGCCCGTGGCGGATGGGCTTCTTCGACGCGTTCTACTTCATGAGCTACACCGCCACCACGATCGGTTTCGGAGAGATCCCCGAGGCGTTCAACGACGCCCAGCGGCTATGGGTCACCGGGATGATCTACCTGACCGTCGTCGGCTGGGCGTACGCGATCGGCACCATGCTCAGCCTGCTGCAGGACCGGTCGTTCCGGCACGCGCTGTCCGTGCGGCGCTTCCGCCGGCGGGTCGCCCGGCTGCGCGAGCCGTTCTGGCTGATGGCCGGGCACGGCCAGACCGGTGAGGCGATCGGCATGCGGCTGGACGAGGCCGGGCGGCGGTTCGTGGTCGTCGACCTCGACGAGGACCGGGTGCACGTGCTCGACCTCGGCTCCTACCGGGCCGACGTGCCGGGGATCGTCGCCGACGCGCGCAACCCCGAGGTGCTCGGGGTCGCCGGACTGGCGCACCCGTTCTGTGAGGGCGTGCTGGCGATCACCGACGACGACGAGGCCAACCTGGCGGTCACCATGGCCGCCGGTGTGCTGCGCCCCGACATCCCGGTGATCGCGCGGTGCTCCTCACCGGCCGTGGCGCACCGGATGCACACCTTCGCCACGCCCACGGTCATCAACCCGTTCGACCGGTTCGGCGATCACCTGCGCATCGCCCTGCGGGCGCCCACCGAGGAGCAGCTCGCGACCTGGCTGACCGCGGAGCCGGGGACCCCGCTCCCGGACCGGCACGAGGCACTCGGCCACGGACGGTGGGTCGTGTGCGGCTACGGCCGCTTCGGTCGCGAGGTGGTCAAGGACCTTCGCGAGGACGACCTCGACGTGGTCGTGGTCGAGCCGGCCCCGGTGTCCGACGACCCGGGGATCGTCGTCGGCGACGGGACGGAGCCGCACGTCCTCGAGGCGGCGGGCGTCGCTGACGCCGCCGGTTTCGTTGCCGGCACCGACAACGACACCACCAACCTGTCGCTCATCGCCGCGGCCCGCCGGGTCAATCCGGGCGTCGCGATCGTGGCGCGGCAGAACCAGCGCACCAACACCGACCTGTTCGCCGCCATGAACGTCGACCTGCTGATGGTCCCGCAGGCCGTCGTCACCCAGGAGGCGCTCGCGCACATCGCGGCGCCGTTCCTGTGGCAGTTCCTGCAGGAGGTGCAGCACCGCGACGAGGCCTGGTCCGCGGCCTGGCTCGAGCGGCTGGTCGACTGCTGCGGCAACGGCTCCCCGGAGCTGTGGACCGTCTCGCTGACCATGGCCGGGGCCCCGGCGGTGGTGCGGCGGATGCGCGACCGCGAGGTGCGGCTCGGGGACCTGCTGCGCGACCCGCAGGACCGGGACTCCGCGCTCGCCGCGCTTCCGCTGATGCTCGCGCGCGGCAGCGCGTACGACCCCGAGCCCGCGGCCGACGCCGCCCTGACCGTGGACGACGTCGTCCTGATGGCCGGTCGCGGCACGGCCCGCCGGTCGATGGAGACGACGCTGGTCGTGGACACCGCGGCGGACTACGTGCTCACGGGGGACGTCGTCCCGTCCAGCTGGGTCTGGCGCAAGCTGGCCCGTACGCCCGGTCCGGGCCGCTGACGCGAGGGGATGATCCGGTCGTGAGCAGCACCGGCAGGACCGTGCGGTCGATGGTGCTGGCGTTCCTCGGTCTGGCACTGTTCGTGGCCAGCCTGACGGTGCTGTTCCTGTCCATGCGCGCCGTCATGGACATCGGCGGCTACTGCGCCAGCGGCGGCCCGTACGAGATCAGCGCCACCTGCCCCGGCGGCACCGGCTGGGCCGTGCCGCTGTCGATCCTCCTCGGGATCGTGGCGGTGTTCGTCTATCTGCTGGGCTCGATCCGGCTGCCCGGTCCCCGTCTGGTGCTGCTGGCGTGGCCGGCGCTGTTCCTGAGCCTGGGCTGGAACTTCTGGGCGTACGGGCTCAACCCGCCCGGTGTCGAGGACGGTCTGGCGTGGTCGTGGATCATCTGCGGCGTCCTGTTCTGGGCGATGGGCGGGCTGCCGCTGCTCGCGCTGCTGAGCCCCGCCGCGTTCCGGGCCACCTTCTGGGCGGATGCCCCGTCCGACAGCTCGGCAACGGTGAGGGGGTCGTTCGTCGCGGGGATGCCGCCGGTCCGCCTGACCCGGGCCGGCCGCGCCGCCGTCCACCCGGGCACCTCACCGTCCCCAGCCGCCGCGGACCCGACGACCCCGCCGCCGCCCGTGACCGAGGACGACGTCGCGGGCGCGCTGGAGCGGGTGGCCCGGCTGTACGCCGAGGGGGCGCTCAGCGACGACGAGTTCCGCCGGGCGAAGGCCCGCATCCTCGGAGGCGATGATGGTTCCTGACTCGAGCACCGGGTGGAAGGCCGCGATGGTGGTGCTGCACGCGGTCGCGATCGTCGTCGGCCTGTGGGCCGGCCTGTGGGCGTACTCCGCTCTCGTCTCGTGACGGGGCGCGGATGAAGACCCCCTGGCTGTCGCGCGTCGTCGGCCTGCTGATCGCGGGCCTGGCCATCGGTGCCGCGGTGCTGCTGTGGCTGGTGGTCGCCGAGGACCTGCCCATCAACACCCCGACCCCCGTCGAGGAGTTCGTGCTCGGCCGGTTCGACATCCTCTACACCACCGACCCGCCGCCGCCGCGCTACTTCTGGGGTGCGATCGCCGTCGCGGCTCTGGCGACGTCCGTGGTGGCGACGGTCGACTGGTTCTGGGCGCGGCGGTGGCGGCACGCGAACCGGCCCCGGCAGACCCCGCTCGCCCCCAAGCTCGTCATGGCGCAGACCCACGGGGTGTTCCTCGGCGAGGTCACGGTCACCACCCTGATCCCGGCGCACAACGAGCAGGACACCCTGCGCGAGACGCTGCCGGCGCTGCTGGCCCAGTCCCGACCCCCGGACCGGGTGATCGTCGTCGCGGACAACTGCACCGACGACACCGTCGCGGTGGCCCGGTCCTTCGGCGTCGAGGTGTTCGAAACCGTCGACAACACCGACAAGAAGGCCGGTGCGCTCAACCAGGTCCTGGCCTGGCTGCTGCCCGAGCAGGGCCACAACGACGTCGTCCAGGTGATGGACGCCGACACCGCCCTGGACCCCGGCTTCCTCGAGCACGCCGTGCGCCGCTTCACCGACGACCGGGCGCTGATGGCGATCGGCGGCGTCTTCTACGGCGAGCCCGGCGGCGGGCTGCTCGGACTGTTCCAGCGCAACGAGTACGTCCGCTACGGCCGCACGATCCGCCGTCGCCGGGGCAAGGTGTTCGTGCTCACCGGGACCAGCTCGATGTTCCGGCCGCTGGCGATGCGGACCGTCGCCGAGCACCGCGACGTGTCCATCCCCGGGGTCCCCGGCCAGGTCTACGACACGCTGGCGCTGACGGAGGACAACGAGATCACCATCGCGCTGAAGAGCCTCGGCGCGCTGATGGTCTCCCCGGCGCAGTGCCGCGTGGTCACCGAGATCATGCCGACCTGGGGCGACCTGTGGCGGCAGCGGATGCGGTGGCAGCGCGGCGCCGTGGAGAACATCGGGGCGTACGGCCTCACGCCCGCAACGGCCCGCTACTGGGCCCAGCAGATCGGGATCGGATACGGGACCATCGCGCTGGCCGCCTACCTCGCGCTGATGTTCGTGCTCGTGTTCGCCGCGGACACCTGGATCTGGTTCCCGTTCTGGCTGGGCATCGGCCTGGTGTTCGTCGCGGAGCGGGTGGTCACGGTCTGGGCGGGGGGCTGGCGGGCGCGGCTGCTGGCCGTCACCCTCTTCCCCGAGCTCTTCTACGACCTGTTCCTGGACGTCGTGTTCGTCGCCGGGCTGGTCGACATCACGCTGAACCGGCAGGCCCGCTGGGGCCACGTCCAGCGCGCCACCGCCGGTGCGGGTGCGTCGGGACCGGGGGCCGGCAGATCGCGAGAGGGGGCGTCGTGACGGGCCTCGATCCGACCGCCCTCCTCGCCGGGATCCTGTTCCCCGCCGAGTGGCTGACCAGCGAGTGGTTCGCGGTCTGGGCCTCGTTCGTGGCGCTCAACACGCTGCTGTACGTCACCCTCGCGGTCGCGAAGATGCTGCCGAAGGTGCACCCGGCCGACCTGTGGTTCCGGCTGCGCGGCGGGCGCAACCGGCGCCGCGAGACCCGGTCGATCTACCCCGACGCCCCGGTCTGACTCGCGCCGCCGGCCTGGTCCGCGCCGCCGGTCGGCCGCAGGGTCGCCACCTGGTCGCTGAGCCGCCGGATCTCCGCGCGCAGCTCGCCGATCTGCTGCGTCAGCGTCGACACGTCGGAGGGCAGCGCCTGCACCTCGGCCGGCAGCTCGGCCGAGGCGTCGTCCTCCTCGCCCTGGGCCCGGCGCGCCTCGGTGGCGACCTTCTCGTCCTCGGCGTCCTGCTGCGGGGTGATGCGGAAGAAGCTGGCCAGCGAACCGGACAGCACACCGAGGATCGCGATGCCCGTGGTCATGATGACCACGCTGGCCCAGCGGCCCACGTCGGTGACCGGCACGATGTCGCCGTACCCGACGGTCGTCAGCGTGACGTAGCCCCACCACAGCGAGGTCCCGAAGGAGGAGAACTCGGGGTTGACGGCCTCCTCGGCGGAGTAGGCGACGGCGGAGGCGCTGACGACGATGAGCGCGCCGAAGATCGCGACCCGGCCGATCCGCTGGAACAGCCGCCGGGCACCGCGCACCACGATCAGCGCGCGGCCGAGCCGGGCCAGCCGCAGGATGACGATGAAGCTGCCCGCGTGCACGCCGGGGATCAGGTACCACGGCGAGGTCAGGATCACGATCGCCAGGTCGAACCGCCCCAGCCAGGTGCTGGTGTAGCGCACCAGCAGGCGCTCGTGGACCACGAAGTCGGCGACGAACACCAGCCAGGTCCCGATGCCCAGGACGTAGGTCAGCCAGTGGTTGGGCCCCGGGGCCATCACCAGGGGGAGCAGTGCGGCCAGGACGATCGGCAGCCGCATGTAGCGGTCCCAGGTGGCCAGCTTGCGGCCGTCGCCCTTCTTGCGCGGCCGGGCCCCCTGGACCTCCAGGCCGGCGACGTGCACCGTCGTGGGGGGCAGGGGACCGTCGCTCACGCCGAACCATCCTGCCCGCGCCCGCGCCGCCGCCCCGGCAGCGACGCGCTCCCGCGCCGAAACCGTCGCCATCCGCGTCCGGACCGGGTCGGATGCGTCGGTTTCGGTGACCGCCGGCCCTACCGCGGGGGCCGCGGACCGGCGTACATCGGTGCCGTGGGGAGCCCGCGGCGACCCGCCGCGGTGCTGCCCGCTCGGGCGTGGAGGTGGTCCTCGTGCAGACACTCGACTTCCCCGCGGTGGACCGGTACGGGCCGGAGAAGGTCGTCTTCGTCACCGAGCCGAGCACCGGCCTGGAGGCGGTGGTGGTCATCGACAACGTCGCCGCGGGCCCGGCGATCGGCGGGACCCGGATGGCGCCGGACGTCACCGTGGACGAGGTGGCCCGGCTGGCCCGGGCGATGACGCTGAAGAACGCATCGGCGGGACTGCGCCACGGCGGCGCCAAGGCCGGGATCAAGGCCGACCCGCGCATGCCGTACGAGGACAAGGTTCGCCTGGTGCGCGCGTTCGGGGCGGCCATCCGGCCGCTGACCGACTACGTGCCGGGTCCCGACATGGGCCTGGACGAGGGGCTGATGGCGCACCTGCGCGACGAGTGCGGCCGCGCGGTCGGGCTGCCTGCGGTGCTCGGCGGCATCCCGCTGGACGAGCTCGGTGCGACCGGGTACGGCCTGGCGGTGGCGGCCGACGTCGCGCACGAGCTGGGTCTGGTCGACCTGGTCGGGGCCCGGGTCGTGGTGCAGGGGTTCGGCTCGGTCGGCATGGCCGCGGCCCGCTTCCTGGTCGAGCGCGGCGCCCGCGTGGTGGCGGTGTCGGACAGCCGCGGCGCGGTGGCCGACCCGACCGGCCTCGACGTCGCCGCCCTGGTGGCGCACAAGCGCAGCGGCGAGCCGGTCTCGACGTTCTCGGGCGGCGAGCAGGCGCCCGCGGACGACCTGGTCGCACACGACTGCGACATCTGGGTCCCGGCGGCACGACCGGACGTGTTCCACGGCGGCAACGCCGACGACGTGAAGGCGCGGCTGGTCCTGCAGGGTGCCAACATCCCGGCCACCGCCGAGGCGGAGGCGATCCTGCACGAGCGCGGCGTGGTGTGCGTCCCCGACTTCATCGCGAACGCGGGCGGCGTGATCTGCGCGTCCGTCGAGTACGCCGGTGGGACCGCCGGCCAGGCCTTCGCGGCCATCGCCGAGAAGGTGGCGACCAACACCCGGCTGGTGCTGGAGACCGCGCTGCGGGACGGCGTCGCGCCGCGGGTCGCCGCCGACGCGCTGGCCCAGGCCCGGGTCGAGGAGGCGATGACCTACCGGCGCGCGTTCGCCCGCGCCTGACGGCCGAACTCCTCGGTCGAGTACCGGGAGATCTCCAGCCCGCGCGGCCAGCTGCGCGGCACCATCCCGGCCTTGCGCCACAGCGCGTCCAGGAACCCCTCGGGGTCGGGCAGTTGCTTCCACACGGCGGGCAGGAACGTGCCGCGCTGGTAGCCCGCCTGCACCACCAGGCCATCGACGCCGGGGCGGACGATCTCCCGCAGTTCGGCCCACCCCGTCACCAGGACCGGCTCGGGCACCGACAGCACCGACACCTCCACGTGCAGGTGGTCGACCTCCGCGGCGGCCACCGGCGCGAACCGCGGGTCGGAGAACGCGGCGTCCTGGGCCCGGCGCGCCACGTCGAACCCCAGCGGGTCGGTCGCCACCAGGCTGCCGATGCAGCCGCGTAGCGCCCCGTCCCGGTGCAGCGTCACGAACGAGGCACGCACCTCGCGCAGCGCGGGGGTGAGGACCCCGTGCTCGGGGTGCCAGCGGCGGCCGGTGCGCAGGCCCTCGTCGATGGCGCGCACCGCCAGGTCCAGCGCGAGCTCGCGGTCGGTGTCGGACAGCACGGGCACCTCCCTTCCGGGCTCAGCGGCTCAGGCGCCCACGGCGAACGCGCCGTAGCCCACCACGCGGTACGGGTCCCCGGCGGTGTCGGCCGAGGTGCGCAGGTCGAGCAGCCGGACCCGGGTACCGTCGGCGGCTGCCAGCCGCAGCACCGCGCGCAGCGGTCTCGCGCCGCAGGCGTCGCGGTCGCCGATGTCGTCGGCGTCGACCCGGCACACGGCGTCGGCGGTGCGCGCGTCCAGCTGCTGCGCCACCCGCTGCGGCTCGTAGTGGGACAGATCGGTGCTCACCAGCAGCAGCGTCGCGGGGTCGTCCCACCACGGCCGCAACAGGTCCGCGACCGCCGGGGAGTCGCGACTGCCCACCAGCAGCGGCACGATCGGCACCCCCGGGAGCGCCTGCTGCAGGAACGGCACCTGCACCTCCAGGCAGTGCTCCGGCGCGTGGGCCCGGTCGTCGACCTCGACCAGCAGCCCGTGCTGCGGCGCCAGGTCCCGGCCCCGGGCGAGGACCGCGTCGCGCGCCGCGGCGTCGACCGTGGCGTCCCCGAGCGGTGTCTCCCACGCGTCCGCGGAGGACACCGCGACACCGGGCACGGGGACGTAGTGCGCGGGCCCCAGCAGGACGACCCGCTCCACCAGGCCCGCGAGCGCGGGCAGCAGCCGGTAGCCGACGCCGGCCGTGGGTCCGGAGAAGACGTACCCCGCGTGCGGTACGACCAGGGCCCGCATGCCGCTGGCGGACGCGATGTCGACGGGGCCCCGCGGGGCGGGCGCGGACAGGTACGCGGCGATGTCGGCGGTGAGCCGGCCGGGGTCGGCCGGGTAGAAGCGCCCGGCGACGGCGGCCGGGCGTACCCCCGTCATGAGCGGCCTCCCGTGCCGTGGTGGTCCCAGCCCGGATCGGCGAGGTGCACGGGGACCCGGCGCGGTCCCCATCCGCCGGGCGGTCCGTCGAAGATGCCGGCGATGCGGGTGCCGCACCCGGTGCAGCGGCCGTCGTCGGTGAGCCGGTAGTCGCCGATCACGTACCAGTCGCGCTCGATCACCACGGCGCCGCACCCCGGGCACATGGTGGAGCCGCCGAGCGGGTCGTGCACGTTGCCGGTGTAGGCGTAGCGCACCCCGTTGCCGCGCGCGATCTCGCGGGCCCGCGTCAGCGTCGCGGGGGGAGTGGGAGGGATGTCGCGCATCTTGAAGTCGGGGTGGAACGCGGTGAAGTGCATCGGTACGTCGGGGCCGACCGTCGCCACCACCCACCGCGTCATCCGGTCCAGCTCGTCGTCGGAGTCGTTGAGCCCGGGGATGAGCAGGGTGGTCAGCTCGGTCCAGATGCCGTGACCGACGAACCACTCGATCGAGTCGAGAACCGGTGCCAGGTGCGCGGAGCAGACCCGGTGGTAGAAGTCCTCCTCGAACGCCTTCAGGTCCACGTTGACGGCGTCGATGTGCTCGTACATCTCCGCGCGCGGACCGGGCGAGATGTAGCCGGCCGTGACCGACACGGTGAGCAGCCCGGCCTCGTGGCTGGCGATCGCCGTGTCGCGCGCGTACTCGTAGAAGATCGTCGGGTCGTTGTACGTGAACGCGACGCTGCGGCAGCCGAGGTCGAGAGCGGTGCGGGCGATCGTCGCGGGCGCGGCGGCGTCGGCCAGCGTGTCCGTCTCGCGCGACTTGGAGATGTCCCAGTTCTGGCAGAAGCGGCAGGTCAGGTTGCAGCCCGCGGTGCCGAACGAGAACACCGACGACCCCGGCAGGACGTGGTGGAGCGGCTTCTTCTCGATCGGGTCGACGCAGAACCCGCTGCTTCGGCCGTACGTCGTGAGCACGATCGTGTCGCCCTGGCGCCGGCGGACGAAGCACAGGCCGCGCTGGCCGTCGTGCAGGGCGCACGCGCGCGGGCACACGTCACACTGCAGCCGCCCGTCGCCCAGCGCGTGGAACGCTGTCGTCGGGTACGCCGACTCGCGCACTGCCGTCGCCATCGGGTGCACCTACTCCCCCGCGCTCGTCGCGCGGTCGGCGATGGGGACGTCCCAGTGGTGGATGTCGCGGGACACCAGGACGAAGCGGACGTGGGACAGCATCCGGTTGAGGTACTCCGAGCCCTCGCCGGTGGCCTCCGCCGCCTCCTGGGAGTCCCACACGGTCGACACCAGTGCGCGGTGGTCGTCGCGGTCGACCATCACGGTGGTGGAGACGTAGCCGGGCATGGTGCGCAGCACCGGCAGGATCTCGTCGCGGTACAGGGCCAGGGCCTCGTCGACCTTCCCCGGCACGATGCTGGCCTGGATGGTGCGGGCGTGCATGGTTCCTCCCCGCCCGGGAGCACCGCCCTCGCCCGGGGCGGCCTCCGGGCACTTCCAGTCTCCCCCCGTGGCGGGATCGGGGGAAGGGTCGCGGGTCGGTAGCGTCGTCGCCGTGACGGGACGCCCGGACGGGGGACGTGGCCTGCTGCTGGTCGCCGGCACCCTGCTGGTCGACGAGGTGCTCACGCTGCGCCGCCCGCCCGCCGCGGGCACCCAGCAGCGCGCCGTGGCCCGTCGGGTGTCCGGGGGCGGACAGGTGTGGCACACCGCGCGCGCCGCGGCGGTCGCGGGGGCCGACGTCGCCGTCACCGGGCACCGGGGTGATGACGCGGAGGGCGCGGAGCTGGCCCGCCGGCTCACCGCGCTGGGGGTCCGGGACGCGCTGGTCGCCGTCGGTCGGTCCCGCCGGGCCGTGGTGCTGGACTCCCCGCCGCACGAGCGGGCGATCGTGTCGCTGCCGGAGGAGGCCGCGGACGCGCTGCCGCCGCTGAAGGACGAGGACCTGCTTGCGCGCGTCGGGTGGGTGCACCTGGACGGGTACGGCCTGGACGCGCGGTGTGGTCGGCTGCTGCTGTCGCTGGCCTCGTGGGCCGACGCGCGCGGGGTGCCGGTGTCCCTGGAGCCGCCGTCCCTGGCCGGGCTGGCGGCCCGGCGCGAGCGGCTGCCGTCGCTCCCCCGGCTCTCGCTGCTGAGCGGTCGCCCGGAGGAGGTGTCGGCGGTCCTACCGCTGCTGGCCGCGTCGCCGCGGGTGGTCGTGGAGCACGACGGGCCGCGCCCGGTCACCTGGAGCGGTCACGCCGGTTCGCTGCGACTCCCCGTTCCCCGTCACGACGACATCGACACCCTGGGCGCGGGGGACCGGTTCACCGGCGGCCTGCTCGCCGCCGTGCTGCGCGGCGCGGACCCGGCCGCTGCGCTGCGTGCCGGGATCGAGGCTGCCGGCCTGCCCTGACCGTCCGTCAGGGCGGGTTCGTCAAGGCGGGTTCGTCAGGGCGGGTTCGTCAGGTCGGGTCGCCGCCGCAGGCGCGCCACACCAGCGCGGCCGCCCGGCGCGCCCAGTCCCGCGGCACCGGCCGACCGCCGAGGGCGAAGGCGTACCAGGACCCGGTCGGCAGGGAACCCGCCACGTCGAGGTCCGCGTCGGCGTCGAGCAGACCCGCCTCGACCCCGCGGTCCAGGCAGGACCGGATCCTGGTCCGCCGCGGGCGCACCAGGTGCTCGCGGTAGCGGCGGGCGAACCGGGGGTCGACGCCGTCCTGCAGCATGACGCCGGCAAGGGCCAGGGCCGAGGCGTCGGTGATGCAGTGCCGGAAGTGCTCGAGCTCGGCGACGAGGTCCTCGTACGGATCGTCGGTCGGCGTCGGGGGGTCGACTTCGGCGAGGGCCGCCACCGCGGACACGGCCAGGTCGAGCTTGGTCGGCCAACGTCGGTACACCGCGGCGCGCGTGGTGCCGGCATCCTCGGCGACCGCGGAGATGGACATCCCCTCCAGCCCGGAGACCGCCAGGCGGCGCAGCGCCGCGGCCAGGACGGCCGTGTCGATCGCGTCGTCACGCGGCCGACCCACCACGGGGGTCTGGCCGCGCCGCTTCGGCCCGGTGGCCGATCGCGCGGTGGTCACGCGCCGATCGTAGGGGTCGCGGATGGATACGCGACAGTCCTGTATTGCAATGTTCGGAGAGCCCGCCTAGGGTCGGCACCACTTCCGAGACGCAATTGCATCGAAAACTGAGGAGGATGGCGTGGTCGCCAGCATCAGCACCCAGGCACCGGCCAAGCGGGTCGTCATGGTGGTGTCCAACCCGTCGGTGTCGGCCCAGACCGGCTGGCCGATCGGCTTCTGGTGGTCCGAGCTCACCCACCCCTACTGGGAGTTCGTGGAGCGCGGGTACGAGGTCACGATCGCCAGCCCCGACGGTGGCGCGGTCGTGGCCGACGCGTACAGCGACCCCGAGGACCCCTCCGGCTACTCCGCGCACGACGTGGTCAGCCTGGGCTTCAAGCACAGCCCCACCCACCGGGCCCTGCTGGACGCCACCGTCCCCCTGTCGGACATCCACGCCCGTGACTACGACGGCGTCTTCCTGGTCGGCGGCCAGGCCCCGATGTACACGTTCGTGGACAACCCCGAGGTGCACCGGGTCATCGCCGAGTTCGTCGAGGCGGGGCGACCGACGGCGGTCGTCTGCCATGCGACCAGTGCCTTGCTCAAGGCGCGGACCTCCGACGGCCGGCTGGTCGTGGAGGGCAGGACGTGGACCGGGTTCGCGAACTCCGAGGAGCAGTTCGCCGACGACGTCGTCGGTCAGCGGATCCAGCCGTTCTGGATCGAGGACGAGGCCCGCGCGCTCGACGGGACCAACTTCGTCGTGCACGGCCGGTTCGTCCCGTTCGCCGTCCGCGACGGCAACCTCATCACCGGCCAGCAGCAGTACTCCGGTGCTGCCGCCGCCCGCCTCGTCATCGAGGCCCTCGGTGTCTGAGTCGGGCCGGACCTCACCGCTTCGGATCGCGGTGCTGGGTGCCGGACGCGTCGGCGGGACGCTGGGTCGCCGGTGGGCCGAACTCGGGCACGACGTCGTATTCGGGGTCCGGGACCCCGGGCGACCCCGCCCCGACCTCGGTCCGGCGCCGCTACTCGCGTCGCCGGCCGACGCGGTGCGCGGTGCCGATATCGTCCTGGTCTCGCTGCCGTGGGCCGCGACCGAAGACGTGCTGAGGTCCGTCGACGTCGGCAGCGCCGTCGTGGTCGATGCCACCAACCCGCTCGCCGCCGGCGCGCGCGAGCTCCAGGACGACCCCCGGCTCTCCGGGGCCGAACTGGTCGCCGGCTGGACCGGCAGCCGGCGGGTGACCAAGGCGTTCAACACCACCGGGTCCGCGAACATGGCCGACCCGCGCTACCTGGGTGCGACACCGGTGCTGCCCATCGCTGGCGACGACGCCGAGGCCAAGGTGTTGGTCGCCGAGCTGGCACGCTCGCTCGGCCTTGACCCCGTCGACGCCGGACCACTGGCGGCCGCGCGCGACCTCGAGCACCTGGCCGCGCTGTGGATCCGGCTGGCGTACCCGCTGGGCAACGGTCCGGACATCGCCTTCGCCCTCCTGCGCCGGACGCCGGCGGACGACCGATGAGCACGCCGACCGATCCGGCCACCACCTCCGACGGCTCCGGCTCCCGGCGGCTGCTCCGCCCGGTGGTGATGCGCGACCGCACCGCCGCGCACCGGGCGGCCACCCCGCTGGAGCTGCTGTTCGACCTGTGCTTCGTGGTCGCCGTCGCGGTCCTCGCCGCCGACCTCCACCACGGCCTCGCCGAGAACCACGCGCTGTCCGCCGTCGTGACCTACGCGGTCCTGTTCGTGCCGATCTGGTGGGCCTGGATGTCCTACACCTGGTTCGCCACGGCCTTCGACAACGATGACGTGCTCTTCCGCATCCTCACCCTCGCCCAGATGGGCGGGGTCCTCGTGCTGGCGGCCACGCTGCCCACCGCGGCGGCCGGCAACCCCGTCCCGTTCACGTTGGCGTACACCGCGATGCGGCTGCCGCTGGTCGTCCAGTGGCTTCGCGCCGCGCACGACGACTCCGCGCACCGGGTCTTCGCCCAGCGGTACGCGATCGGCACCCTCGCCGCCCAGGCGGTGTGGCTGCTGGCCCTCGCGGTCCCGCTGCCCTGGCGCCTGGCGGTCTGGGCGCTGGCGCTGGCGGTGGACCTGCTCACCCCGCCGTGGGCGGTCAAGGCGGCTCCGGGCCGGGTCTTCCACGTCGGGCACATCGCCGAGCGGTACGGCCTGTTCACCATCATCGTGCTCGGCGAGACCCTGCTCGCCGTCGCCGTGGGTGCCCGCGACGTCGTCGATGCCGGCACCGTCGACCTGACGTCCGTTACCATCTGCGCCGCGGCGCTCGTGATCGCCTTCGCCCTGTGGTGGATCTACTTCGACGCGCTCGGCCGCGAGGCGCTGGAGCGCAACCGACGCGCCGCGTTCGTCTGGGGCTACGGCCACCTGCTGCTCTACGCCGCCATCGCCGCCATCGGCGCCGGTGTGCAGGCGCAGCTCGACGACCACGGCGGTGAGCTTCCGGCCGGGGCCGCCTTCTTCGTCGCCGTACCCGCCGCGGTCGCGCTGGCCTCGATGGCGTGGCTGCAGCTGTCGGCGAACCTGAGGCGCGCCTCGGCCCTGACGCTGCTGGTCGCCTCCGTCGTGGTCCTCCTCCTGCCCGTGGTGCTGCGGTCGGCACCGGCGTGGGTGGACGCCCTGGTCGCCGCCGCCGTCGTGGTCGTGGTGGCCGTGGAGACCCGGGGGGCTGCCGCCCGCCGGTGACGACGTCGTACCCGGGCATGCCCGTGCCATGGCACGGGATCTCCTCTGACGGCGCCGGGCGCGTGGGCCTCCAGCCCGCTCGCTGCCGCCCGCGGGGCCCGCCGGCCCGCGGGCACTGGCGCCGAACCCCCTCGGCCGCCCCGCCCGCCGTGTAGGAAGGGACCGTGGCCGCCGTCGAGGTCGTGGACCTGGTCAAGACGTACGGGGAGCTCGCCGCCGTCGCGGGCGTGAGCTTCCGGATCGAGGAGCGTGAGGTCGTCGCGCTGCTCGGGCCCAACGGCGCAGGCAAGACGACGACGGTGGAGATCCTGGAGGGCTACCGCCGCCGCGACTCCGGGTCGGTCGACGTGCTCGGGTTCGACCCCGCGACGGGCGGCCGGGCCTACCGCGCGCGGATCGGCATCGTGCTGCAGGAGGCGGGGTTCGAGGACGCGTTCTCCGTACGCGAGCTGGTGCGCCTGCAGGCCGGCTTCTACCCGAGCCCCCGTCCGGTCGACGACGTGATCGAGATGGTCGACCTGGTGGACAAGGCGGATGCGCGGGTCAAGACGCTGTCGGGCGGGCAGCGGCGCCGGCTCGACCTGGCGCTGGGCATCGTCGGCAATCCCGAGGTGCTGTTCCTCGACGAGCCGACGACCGGGTTCGACCCGTCGGCCCGCCGCCGCGCCTGGGAGCTCATCGACCGGTTGCGTGACCTGGGGACGACGATCCTGCTGACGACGCACTACATGGACGAGGCCGAGCACCTCGCCGACCGGTTGCTCGTCATGGCCCGGGGTCTGCTCGTCGCCGAGGGCACCGCCGACGAGCTGGCCGCCGACGCCGGCGCGGAGACCCGCATCAGCTTCCAGCTGCCCACGGGACTGTCGGCGTCCGACCTGCCGTCGGTCGGGGCGGGCACGACCCTGGTGGGCGACGGGGTCGAGCTGCGGTCGCTCACCCCGACGGCCGACGTCCACGCGCTGACCGGGTGGGCCCTCGAGCGGGGCGTGGACCTCGTCGACCTGGGGCTGGCCCGGCCGGACCTGGAGGACGTCTACCTCCGCCTCACCGACGGGGCCGGATCCCCGGAGCTGCCGAGCGAGGGGGAGCCGGAGTCGTGAGCACCTCCGCGTCGGTGCGTCCGCCCGCCGCCGCGCCCGCCTGGCCGTCCACGACCGGCCTGGTCGTCCGGCAGACCCGGCACGACCTGGTCGGGATCCGCCGGACACCTGTGGTCCTGTTCTTCGCGCTGGCGTTCCCCGTCGGCTTCTTCATCCTGCTGGCCTCGGTCATCGGCAACGAGACCATCGACAGCAGGTCCGGCATCCGCTACGCGCAGTTCCTCGCGCCGGCGTTCGCGGCGTTCGGCATCGCGATGGCGACCTTCGCGTTCCTGGCGATCGGGCTCGCAGAGATCCGTTTCAACGGGGTGCTGCGGCGGCTGTCCGGGACCCCGCTGCCGGCCTGGGTCCTGCTCGCCGGCCGGGTGCTGGCGGGAACGGTGCTCGCCTTCGGATCGGTGCTGCTCCTCGTCGCGGTGGGGATGGCCTTCTACGACGTCCAGATGGTGTGGCGCACGCTGCCCGCCGTGATCGTGACCGTCCTCGTCGCGGCGATGTCGTTCAGTGCGCTGGGGCTCGCCGTGGCGGCCTGGGCCCCGTCGATGCAGGCGGCGACGGCCCTGGCGAACGGCATCGTGATCACGCTCGCGTTCATCTCCGACCTCTTCATCGTCGGCACGCTTCCGGGCTGGCTCGACACCCTGGGCTGGGTGTTCCCGCTGAAGCACCTGGTGAACGCGCTCGGCGACGAGTTCAACCCGATGCTCGACGGCAGCGGCTTCTACCCGGGGCACCTGGCCGTGATCGCGGCCTGGGGTGTCGCTGGCGCCGTCCTCGCCTGGTGGGGCGTCCGTCGCGCGGCCACGGGAGCCGGCGGCGGGGCGGCGGACCTCGGCACCGCGCCGGCGTCCGCATCGGGCCGGTCCGCGCGGTCGGCGACCCGAGACGGGACCCCGCGCCACACCGGGCGCGTACCCGTCGGCGGCCTGGTGCTGGACCAGGTGCGGCACGCGAACTCGGGCATCTGGCGGGACTGGAGCGCGGTCTTCTTCGGCGTCGGATTCCCGCTGCTGCTCGCGGTCCTGCTGACGACCGTGTTCGGCGGCAAGGAGGCCGAGACGGACGAGGGCGTACGGCTCGGCCAGCTGTTCGCGGCGACCATGACCATGTACGGCGCGGCCGTCATCTCGTACGTGACCCTGCCCGAGGGGCTGGCGGAGATGCGTCAGGCGGGCGTGCTCCGCCGCTGGTCCGGCACGCCGCTGCCCAGCTGGGCGCTGCTGGCCGGTCGGGCGGTGTCGGCGGTGTGGGTGGCGCTGGTCGCCATGGCTCTGGTGTACGCCGCCATGGTCCCGGTGTTCGGGGTCGTGATTCCGCCGACGTGGATCGTGGGCGTCGCGATCCTCGTCGTGTCCACCCTGTCGTTCGCGGCCCTCGGCATGGCGGTCGTGTCGCTGGTGCGGTCCACTCAGGCGGTGCTGGCGGTGTGCCTCGGATCGCTGATCACCCTGGCGTTCTTCAGCGACATCTTCATCATCGGCGCCCCGTTCCCCGACCTGCTGAACACCGTGTCCTGGATCCTCCCCCTGCGGCCGGCCGTGAACTCCCTGGTCGACGCCATGGCCGCGGACGCGGCGTTCCCGGCGCTGAACCCCGGCTGGATGGCCACGGTCATCGCGTGGGGCATCGCCGGCGTGGTCGTGACGATGCTGCGCTCTCGCGCGAGTCGCGGCACCGACTGAGCGCCCGCACCGTGCGCGGGCTCAGCCGAGGGCGCACTCCCCGCCGTCGCAGCACGGCTGGATGTAGTGGCAGCGCGGGCACATGTCCTTCCCGCCGCGGCGCTGGAGGTCGGCACTCTCGCAGGCCGGGCACGGCCCGGGGTCGCCCATCACGACGGCCACCGTACGCAGCGACGAGCGACATCTTGGGAAGGCGCGCATCCGGAAGGCGGCGCATCCGGATGGCGCGCTTCTGGATGGCTTGCTTCCGGATGGCGCGCTTCCGGATGGCGCGCATCTGCGACAGGCGCAGCGCGGGCGAACGCCTACCCGCCCGACCGTGACCCCATGACGCCGCGGCGGGACCGCCACGACATCACCGACCACCGGGATGCCGACGAGAGCAGCGACCCGATGCTCGCGAACGAACCGACCGACAGCACCGATACCGCCGACCCGACCGAGCCGATGGACAGCACCGACCCCACGGAGCCGATGGACAGCAGCGACCCCGTCGAGCCGATCGACAGCAGGGAGTCCCGGGAGCGGTAGGACCAGCGCGACGTGGACATGGGGCCATGCTCGGACATGGGCCCATGCTGGCGCAGGTACGGGCCAGCCGGGCGGTGTTCCGCGACGGGCGTGCGCGACAGGCTTCCGGGCCTCTGACCGTGCCAGCATCGGACGGTGGACTACTCCGAGGCGATGGACCTGCTCAGTCGGGTACTGGAGGCCGTGGGTGCCGCGATCATCGTCGCGGGAATGGTGTTGGCGGCGGCGACCGGTGCCCGTGCCTACCGGGCGGCCTCGCTGCAGCAGCGGTCCGGCGGGCCGCTCAACCTCGCGGCGGGGGATGGCTCGCGTGGCTCGTCCGGCGCAGACGGTGGTCCCACGTCGGGGTCGTCCGGCCCGGCCGGGGGCACGGGGCCGGGTACGGCCGCCTTCGTCGTCGCCCGGCGGACGCTGGGCCGCGGCATCCTGCTCGGCCTCGAGGTCCTGGTCGGTGCGGACATCATCCGGACCGTGGCCGTGTCGCCCACCTTCGACAGCGTCATCGTGCTGGGCCTCGTGGTGCTCATCCGCACGTTCCTGAGCTTCTCCCTGTCCGTCGAGATCGACGGCGCCCCGCCCTGGCGCCGGGCGAAAGGGGCTGCCGCCGCGGCGAGTCGGGAGTAGGCCGGTCACGCCGGGTCGACCGGAGCGCAGCCGGGCCCGGGATGTCAGCAGGTGGGCCAGGGGCGTCGGGCAGGTGGGCCCGGGACGTCAGCGGGCCCCTCGAGCTCATACCTCGAGGGGCCCACGGATGCTGCGAGGGTGGCACGAGCAGGTCCGCGAGCGGCGCAGGCGCGCCGACGCTGCCGAGAACCGGGGCCATGTCCCACCCGAGGCCGTGCCCAGCAGGAGTTCCCGGAGCCGGCCCATCAGGAGCGCCCGGAGTTGGCCCGTCGGGAGCTTCCGGAGTTGGCCCGTCGGGAGCGCTCGGAGTCGGCCCATCGGGCGCGCCCGGAGGAGCCGCGGGGGTACCTCCACCGAGGTCCGTTGCGCCCACCCATGAGCGGTCGCGGAGCAGGGTTGCCGCCGAGCCATGGGCGTCCACAACGGGCTTCCGCGGTCCCGCGGGAGTGTCTGACCTCCGCCGTAGCGTCGGGTCATGGCCGATCACCTCACCTTGGTGTTTGACGTCCGACCCGAGTCCTCGCCGACCGCGCCCGGTGGGACCGGCGCTACCCGCCGCGCGGGCGCATCCCTCGTCCGTCCGCGCCGCGTCGACGCGCGTGATGCCGAGGCTGACGTCGGTGGCCCTGATCTCGGTGGCCCTGACCACCTCGGCGGGGCTGACGGGGCCGCCGCTGATGCGCTGGGCGCCGATGTGCCTGCCGTCGATGTGCCTGCCGTCGATGTGCCGGGTGTCGATGTGCTGGATGACGGTGCGTTGGAGGAGCTGGTGGTGGGGGAGGCGGGGCGGATCGCGGCGGCGACGTGTGCGTGGCTGCTGCATCTGGGCGAGTTCGACCGCCGGGCGGTGTGGTCCCACTCCTTCGGGGTGCGGTCCACGGCGCACTGGCTGTCGTGGCGGTGCGGGATCGGGTCGGGCACGGCGGCCGAGCACGTGCGGGTGGCGCGGGCGCTGAGGCGGATGCCCAGGACGGTGGCGCAGTTCGCGGCGGGCCGGTTGTCGTACTCCCAGGTCCGCGCGGTCACCCGCGCCGTCGACGAGGTCGGGGAGGACACCCTGCTGGACCTGGCGGTGCAGTGCACCGGGGCGCAGGTGGAGCGGCTGGTGGCCGGGCTGCGCCGCTCGCTGCGCCCGCAGGAGGAGTCCGCGCGGCACCGGGCCCGGGAGGCCCGCTGGTACGTCGACACCGACGGCATGGTCGTGCTGAGGGCGCGCCTGGCCGGGGAGGAGGGGCGCTGGTGGTGGCCGCGTTGGACGCCGCCTACGCCACCGCCCTGAACGAGCCGGACCCGGCCGAGCCCGGCGATGAGGACGACGGGCCCACGAGGGGCGCACGACGGGGCGCAGGACGGGCGCACGGCCGGCACGGGGAGCGGGCGGTGCGGTCCCGCGCGGACGCGGTGGTCGCGCTGGCCCAGGCCTACGCCGACGCCGTCGCCGACGCCGCCGGGGTCGACCCGACCGGGCAGCGGGCACCGGTGCAGGTCGTGCTGCACGCCGACCTGCCCGCCCTGGCCGAGGCCGCCGCCTGGACCGAGGCACCCGCGGCCGGCACCGACGCCGGCACCGACGCCGGCACCGACGCCGGCACGGACGCCGGCACTGGACGCCGGGACGCACGCCGGGATGGACGCGGAGACCGGGAAACGATCTTCCGCGGAAGATCACCAACGGCGGGGCAGATCCAGCTTCGACATCGGGCTGGGCGCCCACCCCGTCCTGCTCGCCCGGGTGCTGTGCGACCAGCAGATCCGGCTGATCGCCGAGCTCGGCGACGGCCGCGGGATCGACCTGGGCCGCACCCGCCGCCGCACCACGACCCGGCAGCGCGCCGCGGTGCTACGACGCGACGGCGGGGCGTGTCGCTACCCCGGCTGCGCAGCGCGCCGGCACCTGCACCTGCACCACGTCCGGCACTGGATCCACGGCGGAGCCACCGACAGCGACAACCTGATCACCCTGTGCGGCTTCCACCACCGCCGCCTGCACGAACAGGCCTACAGCATCGCCACCCCCGACCCCGGGCGGTTCACCTTCTGGCTGCCCGACGGCCGCCCCCTACCCGAACACCCCCCAGTCCAGCCGACCCCCGGCGCGCCCCCGCTGACCCGCGACGACTCCCTACACCCCGCCGCCTACGAACTACGCAAAGCGGCCGCCCGCTACGCCCGCGGCCAACGACTCCACCTCAACGCCGCCGTCGGAGCACTCCTCGGCGCCTGACACGGGGCCTGGCCGACGGTGGGCGTGCGCGGCAGGGGGGCGTGCGCGGCAGGGGGCGTGCGCGACGGTGGGCAGGCGCGACGGTCAGGCTGCACACCGTCGCCTTCCGAGGGCCCCGGGACCGAGCCAGGCGTGCCGAGCTAGACGTACGGCGGGCGCAACGGGGCCAGGAAGTCCACCAGCGCGCGCGACACAGCGTCGGGATCCTCCACCGCGCTGAGGTGGCCGACGCCCGGCACCTCCACCAGCGTGCCGCGAGCCAGCCGCTGTGCCATCGCGTCCTGGTCCGCGCGCGGGCTCAGCGCGTCCTCCGCGCCGTACAGCACCAGGGTCGGCACCGTGAGGGACGTCAGCAGGTCGAAGGAGTCCGGCCGCGCCGCCATCGCCCGCTGCGCCCAGGCCACGGTCGCGGCGGGGGCGGCGTCGACGTACCCGGTGACCCTCTCGACGACGTCCGGCCGGGTGGCCACCGTGGTGGCCCCCAGCAGCGCGGGCAGCACCGCCGTCCGCAGCGTCGGACCGGCCGACCCCGCCGCAACCACCTCGGCGGCCATCCGCTCGCGGTTCTCCGCCGCGGCCGGCGGGTCGGCGGCGGCCTTGGTGTCGGCCAGCACGACGCCGGCGACCGGCCGAGGAGCGCGGCGCAGCATCGCCATGGTCACGTAGCCGCCCATCGACAGACCGCCCAGGACGTAGCGGTCCACGTCCAGGCGTCGCAGCAGGTCGTGCACGTCCTCGGCCATCCGGTCCACCGACGGCGGGTCGTCCCCCAGCGGCGACCGGCCGAAACCGCGCAGGTCCGGTGTGACCACCCGCCACCCGGCGGCGGCCAGCGAGTCCCGCTGGCGCTGCCACATGCTCGCGTCGCAGGGGAAGGCGTGCAGCAGCACCACCACGGGCCCGCTGCCGACGTCGTCGTACGCCAGTTCCACCGCCACGTCCGCCTCCTCCTCGCGCCCGGAACGACCACATCAACCGCCGGAACGACCACTGGGATCGACCACTCGGATCGACCAGTCGACCGCGACGGCTACGGCATCGCCGACAGGCCGCCGTCGACCACCAGCATCTGCCCCGTCATGAACCCCGCCGCGTCGCTGGCGAGGAAGACCGCCGGCTCGGCGATCTCCTCAGGCCGGCCCCACCGGCCCATCGGCACCCGCGACAGGGTCCCCTTCTCCGCGTCGGAACTGGCCCGCAGGAAGTCGGTCAGGTCGGTCTCGATCCAGCCGGGCACCAGGGCGTTGACGCGGATCCCGGCCCACGCGGTCTCCACCGCCAGGCTCTGGGTCAGCGACAGCAGCGCCGCCTTGGCTGCGCCGTAGTGGCTCATCATCGGCGCCCCGCGCAGCCCGGCGACGGACGAGACGTTGATGATCGCGCCGGTCTTCCGCTGCAGCAGGTGCGGGAGCAGCGCCTGGGTCGCGTGCACGACCGAGTCGAGGTTGAGCCGGAACGTCTTCTCCCACCCGGAGAAACGCATGCCCTGCAGCGGCATCGAGAACGAGTTGCCGCCGGCGTTGTTGACCAGGACGTCGACGTGCCCGAGTCCCTCGATCGCGCCCGCGACGGCAGCACCGAGTGCCTCGGCGTCGGTCACGTCGCACGGCAGCACCACCGCGGTGCGGCCGAGCGCCTCGACCTCCGCGGCCACCTCGCCGAGGCGGGCCGCGTCCCGCGCCAGCAGCGCCACGTCCGCCCCGGCCTCGGCCATGGCCACCGCCATCGCGTGCCCGATGCCGCGCGACGCCCCGGTGACCAGGACCCCCTTGCCGTCCAGCCTGAACCCCACGGTCGCTCCCTCTCTCGTCGTCCTCGACTACGTCCTGCCTCGGCTGCGTCGTACGTCGACTGTCCCGACGTACGTGCTGCCCGCCGGTCCGAGCGGCTCAGGCCAGGTCGCTCCAGCGCTCGGACGGTCCGTCCCACTCGGTGGGCAGCGGGGCCGCCCCGGGAAGCACCCGGGCGACGACCTCGTCCAGCACGATCCTGACGTACTTCTCCCCGACCCACAGGTGCTTCGCCCCGTCGACCGCGACCACCTCGGCCTGCGGGATCCGGGCGAAGCGGACCCGGGCCTCCGCGGGTCGCAGGAACTCGTCGTGCTCGGGCACCAGAGCGGTCACCGGCCGCCCGCTGGCGGCCCACCCGTCGAGGTCGACCGGAGCGGAGAACCGCAGCGGCGGGGACAGCAGGACCGCGCCCCGGACCGGGTCGACGTTGCCGTGCCGCAGCGCCACGTCGGTCCCGAACGACCAGCCGAGCAGCCACGGGTCGGGCAGGCCGCGCCGTACCGACTCGGCCAGCGCCGCGGCCAGGTCCAGGCCCTCCCCCACGCACGAGTCGAAGTGGCCCTCGCTGCGGCCCGCGGCGCTCACCGTGCCCCGGGTGTTGAACCGCAGCACCGCCAGGCCGGCCAGCGCGGGCAGCCGCCAGGACGCCTTGCGCAGCACGTGGCTGTCCATCATCCCGCCGTGCGTCGGCAGCGGGTGCAGGCACACCAAGGTGCCCACCGGGTCCCTGTCGAGCGGCGTGGCCAACTCGCCGACGAGTGCGAGCCCGTCCGACGTGTGCAGGGTCAGCGGCTCGCGCCGGGCGGGCAGCACCGTGTTGGCCGAGAGCGCGACGCGGGCGGACGGGGGGACCACGGGCGCCACCCTCTCGCACCGCGTCAGCGCCGTGGTGCGGGACCCCGGCGGTCGCGGGCGTTCCAGCACCCGGTGTGCCAGTGCCGGCGCTGCTCCAGTCCGTCCAGCGCCCCGACCGGCTCCACCGGCCAGGCCACCACGTGCGGGGTGGCGGGCCGGATCTCCTGGTCGCACCCCGGGCAGCGGTAGGGCTTGGTCGCCGCCGAGCCGGTGATCCGCCGGACCACCCAGTCACCGTCGGGATGCGACTCGACGTCCTCCACGGCCCCCGCGCGGGCGGGGTCCCGCGTCGGCGCAGCGGGGCGGCGCCGGTGCCGGCGTGACACGTGCTCGGGCTGCCAGTCTCGCGGCCGTCTCGGGTCTGCCTCGGGTCCGGCTCGGTCAGCCGTACGTGCGGAAGCCGCGGCCGGTCTTGCGGCCGAGGTAGCCCGCCGTGACCAGGTGCTCCAGCAGCGGGGCCGGGGCGTAGCCGGGCTCGCGGAACTCGCGGTACAGCGTCTGCTGGATGGCCAGGGACACGTCCAGGCCGACGACGTCGAGCAACTGGAACGGACCCATCGGCAGCGCGCAGCCGACCCTCATCGCCACGTCGATGTCGTCGTCCGAGGCGTAGTTGGCCTCCAGCATCCGGACCGCGTCGTTGAGGTACGGGAAGAGCAGCGCGTTGACGATGAACCCCGCGCGGTCGCCGCAGCGCACCGCGACCTTGCCGGTGCGCGCGCACACGTCCATCGCGGTCGCGGTCACGTCCGGCGCGGTCGACACGGTCTCGACCACCTCGACCAGTTTCATGATCGCCGCGGGGTTGAAGAAGTGCAGACCCACGACGTCCTGCGGCCGCGACGTGACCGCGGCCATCTCGACCACCGGGAGGCTGGAGGTGGTCGTGGCCAGGACCGCGCCGGGCTTGCAGATCTCGTCCAGGTTCTCGAACAGCACCGTCTTCACCGCGATGTCCTCGACCACGGCCTCGACGACGAGATCCACGTCGGACAGGTCGTCCAGGCTGGTCGTGCCGGTGACCCGGGCCAAGGCCGCGTCCCGCGCGTCCTCGCTGAGCTTGCCGCGCTGAACGGCCTTCTCCAGCGACTTCTTCAGGCCCGCCAGCACCTTGGCGACCTTGTCGTCGCTGCGGGCGACGAAGACGGTGTCGAACCCGGACTTGGCGAACACCTCGACGATGCCGCCGGCCATCGTCCCCGAGCCGACGACGCCCACCCGCTCCACGGTCCGCGGCTCGGCTGCACCGGGGGCGCCGTCCGGGCTCGGGGTCAGCTGGTCGGCGACGACCTTCGGGGACCCGGGGGCCTCGTAGGTGTAGAAGCCGCGGCCGGTCTTCCGGCCCTTCAGCCCCGCCGTGATCATCTGCTTGAGGATCGGGCTCGGCGCGTGCAGCCGGTCACGGCCCTGGTGGTACATCGTGTCGAGGATCTCGTACGCCGTGTCCAGGCCGATCAGGTCGAGCAGGGCCAGCGGCCCCATCGGGTAGCCGCAGCCGAACCGCATGGCGGCGTCGATGTCTTCACGGCTGGCGTACCGCTGCTCGAACATCGAGGCGGCGTGGTTGAGGTAGCCGAACAGCAGCGCGTTGGCGATGAACCCGGCCTTGTCGCCTACCACCACGGGCTGCTTGCCCAGCCGCTCGGCGACCGCGAGCGCGTCGTCGATGACGTCCTGCGAGGACACCACGGTGCGCACGATCTCGACGAAGTCCTGGACGGGGGCGGGGTTGAAGAAGTGCAGGCCGACCACCTGCGAGGGCCGCCCGGTCGCCACCGAGATCTCGGTGACCGACAGCGAGGACGTGTTGGTCGCCAGGATGGCGTCGGCCGGGGTGATCTCGTCCAGCCGGGCGAACAGGTCGCGCTTGAGCTCCAGGCTCTCCGGGACCGCCTCGACCACGAGCCCGACGTCGGACAGGTCCGCCAGGTCGGTCGACAGCCGGACCCGGCCGAGCAGCTCGGCCCGCTCCTCCGCGGTCAGCTTGTCCCGGGACACCGCCCGCTCGGTGGACGCCTCGAGCATCTCCCGGGCGTGGGCGGCGGCCTCCTCGGAGACCTCGACCCCGACGACGTCGAAGCCGTGCCGGGCGAACACCTCGGCGATCCCGGCGCCCATGGTGCCCAGACCGACGACGCCGACGGTGGTGATCTCGCGAGCCATTCCGCACTCCTCCCGAGGGGCCCCTCGGCGGGGGCCGATGCGCGCGTGTGGATGCGGATTCATCGTGTCAGGCCCCTCGGGGGGCGGCTGCGCCGGGTCCCGGCCTACGCTGCCCGCATGGCCGTCGAGACCCAGATGTTCGAGTCGCACGCACCCGGGAGCGGCGAGGTCGTCGGCCGCTTCCCCGTCCAGGACGCCGATGACGTCCGAGCCGCCGTCGATGCCGGTCGGATCGCCCAGCGCTGGTGGGCCGACCTCGGCTGGGACGGCCGCAAGCAGCGGATCATGACGTGGAAGGCGATCCTGGCCCGCCGGTCCCAGGAGCTGGCCGAGCTGGTGCACCGCGAGAACGGCAAGCCCGTCGACGACGCGCTGCTGGAGATCATCCTGTCCGTCGAGCACCTCGACTGGGCCGCGAAGAACGCGCAGAAGGTGCTGGGCCGCCGCGGCATGCGGCCCGGGCTGCTGACGGCCAACCAGCAGGCCTCGCTGGCGTACGAGCCGCTGGGCGTGGTCGGCGTCATCGGACCGTGGAACTACCCGGTGTTCACGCCGGTCGGTTCGATCGGCTACGCGCTGGCCGCTGGCAACGCGGTCGTCTTCAAGCCGTCGGAGTGGACGCCGGCCGTGGGTGCGTGGCTGGTGTCCACGTTCGCGGAGGCCGTCCCCGAGCAGCCGGTCTTCCAGCAGGTCACCGGGTACGGCGACACCGGCGCCGCGTTGTGCCGCAGCGGGGTGGACAAGATCTCCTTCACCGGCTCGACCCGGACCGGCCGCAAGATCATGGCGGCCTGCGCGGAGAGCCTGACCCCGGTGCTGCTGGAGCTCGGTGGCAAGGATGCGGTGCTGGTCGACGAGGACGCCGACGTGCGCAAGGCCGCGGACGCGGTGGCGTTCGGCGCGTTCTCCAACGGCGGCCAGACCTGCGTGGGCGTCGAGCGGGTCTACGTGCACGAGAACGTGTTCGACGAGTTCCTCGCGGCGCTCGCGGACAAGGCCCGCTCGCTGCGTCCGGGCGGCGAGCCTCGGGCCTCGTACGGCCCGATGACGATGCCTGCCCAGGTCGACATCATCCGCCGGCACGTGGCCGACGCACTGGAGAAGGGCGCCACGCCGGTCGTGGGCGGACCGCACTCGGTCGGCGCCCGGGTGATCGAGCCGATCGTGCTGGCCAACGCGCCCGAGGATTCCGCCGCGGTGCTGGAGGAGACGTTCGGACCGACCGTCGTGGTCAACCGGGTGCGCGACCTGGACGAGGCCGTGGACCGGGCCAACGCGACGCCGTACGGCCTGGCCGCCTCGCTGTTCGGACGCTCGCGGACGCGGCTGGAGGACGCCGCGTCCCGGCTGCGGGTCGGGATGGTGAGCATCAACTCGTGGGTGCTCTACGCCGGCGTGCCCTCGCTGCCGTGGGGCGGCGTGGGCGAGTCGGGCTTCGGCCGGATCCACGGGGCGGACGGACTGCGCGAGTTCGCCCGATCGAAGGCCGTGGTGCGCGAGCGGTTCGCGCTGCCCATCTCGCTGACGTCGTTTGAGCGGCACCCGGCGACGGGTGCGGCGATCCAGAAGGTCGTCGCCCTGCTGCACGGCGGGCTGCCCTGGCGGTCCCCCGGCCAGCGCTGAGACGCCGAACGGCCCCGGTGGGCGACCCCGGTCAGCGCCGCCGACATACCTGCGCGCCGTCAGAACAGCCGCAGGCCGGGGTCGTCGGCGCCGCGCAGGGCGTCGTAGTCGAGCACCACGCAGCGGATGCCGCGGTCCTCGGCGAGCACCCGCGCCTGCGGCTTGATCTCCTGTGCGGCGAAGACTCCGCGGACGGGGGCGAGGAGCGGGTCGCGGTTGAGCAGCTCGAGATAGCGGGTCAGCTGCTCGACCCCGTCGATCTCGCCGCGCCGCTTGACCTCCACCGCCACCGCGGTGCCGTCGACGTCCCGGCACAGCAGATCCACCGGGCCGATCGCCGTGGGGTACTCCCGGCGCACCAGCGTCCAGCCCTCGCCGAGCGTCGCCACATGGGTGGCGAGCAGGTGCTGCAGGTGGGACTCGACGCCGTCCTTGACCAGCCCGGGGTCCACGCCGAGGTCGTGGTCGCTGTCGTGCACCACCTCGTGCACGTCGATCCGCAGCTGCTCGCCGCCCTTGTTCACGACCGTCCAGGTGCCGATCCCGGCGTCGTCGGCGTCGATGGACAGCCGGCACGGCGGGCTCATCCAGTTCAGCGGCTTGTACGACCCGCCGTCGGAGTGCACCAGCACGCTGCCGTCCGCCTTCACCAGGATCAGGCGTACGGCCTCGGGCAGGTGCGCGTTCAGCCGCCCCTCGTACACCACCGAGCACCGCGCCACGACCACCCGCACCCGCCGCACGCTACCCGCCCGACGTGGCAGGGTGGGCGGATGGCACCGGCAGGCGACGCGGTCTCGGTACGGGCCCTGACCAAGAGGTACGGCGACCTGGCCGCGGTCGACGGCGTCGACCTGGACATCCCGCTCGGCGAGTGCTTCTCCCTGCTCGGCCCCAACGGTGCCGGCAAGACCACGCTGGTGGAGATCCTGGAGGGCTACCGCCGGCCCACGTCCGGGTCCGTGACGGTCCTGGGCGAGACGCCCGAGCACGCCGACCGTGGCTGGCGGGCCCGGATCGGCGTCGTGCTGCAGTCCGACCGCGACCTCGGCGACCTCACCGTGCGGGAGGCCGTGCGCCACTTCGCCGGCTACTACCCGCACCCCCGGGACCCCGACGAGGTCCTCGACGCCGTCGGCCTCACCGACAAGGCGACGTCCCGCAACGAGACGCTGTCCGGCGGCCAGCGTCGCCGGCTGGACGTGGCACTGGGGGTGATCGGGCGGCCGGAGCTGCTGTTCCTGGACGAGCCGACGACCGGGTTCGACCCCGAGGCGCGGCGGGAGTTCTGGCAGCTGATCGAAGGGCTGAAGGCCGAGGGCACCACGATCCTGCTCACCACCCACTACCTGGATGAGGCCGAGCACCTGGCCGACCGGGTGGGCGTCATCGCGGCCGGGCGGATCGTCGCGCTCGGCAGCCCGGAGGCGCTGGGCGGCCGACATGACGGCCGCGCCCGGGTGAGTTGGCGCGAGGACGGGGTCGCCCGTTCCGAGGACACCGACCGCCCCACCGAGCTGGTCACCGCGCTGGCGGCCCGCCTCGGTGGGGAGATCCCGGAGCTGGCGGTGGTCCGGCCGACCCTGGAGGACACCTACCTGGAGCTGGTGGACGGTGCGGGGGACGCCCGATGACCGGGTCCCGGGTGCTGGGGTCGCCCTCGGCCGCGCCGGGCCACCAGCCCGGCATGCTCGCGATCGGCCGTCGCCGGGTCGGCATCGAGCTGAAGCAGTTCTTCCGCGACCGCGAGTCCGCGGTCTTCAACTTCCTGCTGCCCGTCCTGCTGCTGGTCATCTTCGGGGCGGTGTTCGGCGGGCAGGACCTCGGCCCGTCCGGAATCACGTTCGCGCAGTACTTCGTCGCCGGGATGATCGCCAGCGGCATCGTCTACACGTCGT
Organism: Candidatus Nanopelagicales bacterium; assembly: GCA_041393815.1. NCBI lineage: Bacteria > Bacillati > Actinomycetota > Actinomycetes > Candidatus Nanopelagicales > Candidatus Nanopelagicales bacterium. Next base: position 123,055 of record JAWKJK010000001.1, read on the forward strand.
TCCAGAACCTCGCCATCGCGATCCCGCTCGAGCGGGAGGACGGGACGCTGAAGCGGCTGCGCGGCACTCCGATGCCGAAGGGCTCCTACTTCGCCGGCAAGGTCGGCATGGTGTTCGTCGCGTACGTGGCGCAGGTGACCATCCTGATCACCGTCGGCGTGCTGTTCTACGACATCGCGCTGCCGCAGACCGGCCTGCAGTGGTGGACGTTCGTCTGGGTCAGCGTTCTCGGCCTGATCGCGTGCACCCTGTGCGGGATCGCGTTCAGCGTGGTCCCCAAGACGGGCAAGGGCGCGCCGGCGCTGGTCACCCCGATCGTGCTGGTGCTGCAGTTCACCTCCGGGGTGTTCTTCCTGTTCAGCGACCTGCCCCCGTGGATGCAGAAGTTCGCGTCGGTGTTCCCGCTGAAGTGGCTCACCCAGGGGATGCGCAGCGTGTTCCTGCCCGAAGGGGCCGCGACGGTGGAACCGGCCGGCTCCTGGGAGCTGCCGCAGGTGGCGCTCATGCTCGCGCTGTGGTGCGTGATCGGCCTGGTGGCCGCGGTCGTGTTCTTCCGCTGGACCCGCCGCGGCGAGAACTGACCCTCGAGTCAGCCGAAGGCGCGCGGGAGGTCGTGCGCCGCCCGCACCTCGTCGACCACGCGGCCCATGATCGCGGTGGCGTCGTAGTCCTTCGGGGTGAACACGGCAGCGACCCCGGCCTGCCGCAGGGCCGCCTCGTCCGCCTCCGGGATGATGCCGCCGACCACGACCGGGACGTCGGTCAAGCCCGCGTCCCGTAGCCCGGCAAGCACCTCGGGCACCAGCTCCATGTGCGAGCCGGACAGGATCGACAGGCCCACCACGTGGACGTCCTCCTCGACCGCGGCCGCGACGATCTGCGCCGGGGTCAGCCGGATGCCCTGGTAGACCACCTCGAAGCCGGCGTCGCGCGCGCGCACCGCGATCTGCTCCGCCCCGTTGGAGTGACCGTCCAGCCCCGGCTTGCCGACCAGCATCCGCAGCCGGACGCCGAGCTCGTCGCCGGTCGCCCGCACGACGTCGCGCACCCGGGTGAGGGCCTCCCCCGCTTGGGCCACGCCGACGACGCCGGCAACACCGGTGGGAGCTCGGTACTCCCCGAACACCTCCCGCAGCGCGCCGGCCCACTCACCGGTCGTCACACCGGCACGGGCGCACCGCAGCGTGGCCTCGACCAGGTTCTCGTCGGTCTTGGCCGCGTCCTGCAGCGCCCGCAGCGCCTCTCCCACCTCGGCCTGGTCCCGGGCCGCCCGCCAGGCGCGCACCGCCTCGATCGCGTGCCGCTCCACCTCCGGGTCCACGGTCTGGATCGCGGCCTCGAGGTCGGCGAGCAGCGGGTTGTCCTCGGTCGTCGTGAACGCGTTGACGCCGACCACCACGTCCTCGCCGGTCTCGATCCGGGCGCGTCGCGCGGCGTGGGACGAGACGAGCTGCTGCTTCATGTAGCCGCTCTCGACCGCGGCGACGGCGCCCCCCATGGCCTGGACGCGGTCGATCTCCTCGCGGGCCGCGGCCACCAGCTCGGCGACCTTGGCCTCGACGACCTGCGAGCCGGTGAAGATGTCGTCGTACTCCAGCAGGTCGGACTCGTACGCCAGCACCTGCTGGATGCGCAGCGACCACTGCTGGTCCCACGGGCGCGGCAGGCCGAGCGCCTCGTTCCACGCCGGCAGCTGGATCGCGCGGGCCCGGGCGTCCTTCGACAAGGTGACCGCGAGCATCTCCAGCACGATGCGCTGGACGTTGTTCTCCGGCTGCGCCTCGGTCAGCCCCAGCGAGTTGACCTGGACGCCGTAGCGGAACCGCCGCTGCTTCGCGTCGGTGACGCCGTACCGCTCCCGGGTGATCTGGTCCCACACCTCGACGAAGGCGCGCATCTTGCACATCTCCTCGACGAAGCGCACGCCCGCGTTGACGAAGAACGACATCCGCGCCACGACCTCGCCGAAGCGCTCCGGCGGCACCTGCCCGGAGTCGCGGACCGCGTCCAGCACCGCGATCGCGGTGCACATCGAGTACGCGATCTCCTGCACCGGCGTCGCGCCGGCCTCCTGCAGGTGGTAGCTGCAGATGTTGATCGGGTTCCACTTCGGCACGTTCGTCACCGTGTAGGCGACCATGTCGGTGATCAGCCGCAGCGACGGCGCGGGCGGGAAGACGTAGGTCCCGCGCGACAAGTACTCCTTGATGATGTCGTTCTGCGTCGTTCCCTGCAGCACCGCAGGGTCGGCGCCCTGCTCCTCCGCCACGCTCACGTACAGGGCCAGCAGCCACATCGCCGTGGCGTTGATCGTCATGGAGGTGTTCATCTCGGCCAGCGGGATGCCCTCGAAGAGCTGCCGCAGGTCGCCGATGTGCGCGATCGGGACGCCGACCTTGCCAACCTCGCCGCGGGCGAGCTCGCTGTCGGGGTCGTACCCCGTCTGGGTGGGCAGGTCGAACGCGACCGACAGCCCGGTCTGGCCCTTGGCCAGGTTGCGCCGGTACAGCGCGTTGGACTCCGCGGCCGAGGAGTGCCCGGCGTACGTCCGGATCAGCCAGGGCCGGTCCTTGGTCCGGGGCTCGGCGCCGGCTGCGGGCGGGGTGGGCTCGGCCATCGGGACCTCCGGACGCCTGTGGGACCCCCGCCGCCGGGGGTCGCCGCCGTTGTTACTCGAGAGTAGCGATCCTCGGCGACCGGGTGGCGCCCCGGGGTCGCCGGGAGCACCATGACGGGGTGCCCGCGTGGAACGCGTTCTCCTTCATGTTCGGCCCGCTGATGGGCTTCCTGCTCGTCGGCGTCTTCGTGCTGCTGCTGCGCTGGGCCTTCCGGCGTGGCAAGTCCGTCGTGGCAGCCGCGCCGCGACGGGGGACCGCGCAGGAGTACGGGCTGCTGGTGCCGCTGGCCTCCCCGCCGACCTACATCGAGGGCGAGATGCTGCGACGCCGGCTCGAGGACGCCGGGATCCGGGCGAACCTCGCCGAGACGCTGGACGGCCCGCAGGTCCTGGTCTGGCCCGACGATGTGGATCGCGCCCGCCACCTGCTCGGGTAGGCCCCCACCGGCCCGCACCCGCACGACCGGCCCGACCCGTACCCCCCAGAGGCCGGCACCCCCCTACCGGTCCCACCCGCACCACCGGTCACCCGACCCGGGTGGTGTTGCAAGCCTTCGCGGCGACACGCCGCATCAGTTCGGCACACGATCCGCTTAGCGGATCGTGTGCCGAACTGAGGAACGGAGCGGGGTCAGGGGGAGCGGGGTCAGGGGGCGACGGGGTGGGGGTGCAGCGCGGCCTCGACCGGGACGCGGGTGACGTCCGCGCCCAGCGCCCGCAGCGACTCCACGAAGCCGGCGTAGCCGCGGTCGATGTGGTGCACCTCGTAGATGGTGGTCGCACCCTCGGCGACCAGCCCGGCCAGCACGAGCCCGGCGCCGGCCCGGATGTCGGTCGCCTCGACCGGTGCCCCACTGAGCGCGCTGCGGCCGCGCACGAGCGCGTGGTGCCCGTCCGTACGTACGTCGGCACCGAGGCGGACCAGCTCGTTGACGAACCGGAACCGGGCCTCGAACAGGTTCTCGGTGACCATCCCGGCGCCGTCGGCCACCGCGTTGAGCGCGATGAACTGCGGCTGCAAGTCGGTCGGGAAGCCGGGATAGGGCAGCGTGACGACGTCGACGGCGCGCGGGCGGCGGTCCATCGAGACCCGGAAGCCGTTGTCGGTCAACGAGATCGACGCCCCCGCGCTGGCCAGCTTGTTCAGCGCGATCTCCAGGTGGTGGGCATTGGCATTGGCGATCTCGACGTCCCCGCCGGTGATCGCGGCCGCCACCGCCCAGGTCCCGGCGACGATCCGGTCGGACACGGTGCGGTGCGTCACCGGCGACAGCCGATCCACGCCCTCGATCTCCAGGGTGGACGTGCCGATGCCGCCGATCTTGGCGCCCATCGCCTCGAGCATCCGGCAGATGTCGACGATCTCCGGCTCGCGGGCGGCGTTGTCGATGACCGTGGTCCCCCGCGCGGTGACCGCGGCCATCAGCAGCGTCTCCGTCGCCCCCACGCTGGGGAAGTCCAGCCAGATGGGGGCTCCGGACAGCCCCTCCCCCGCCCGTGCGAGCAGGTAGCCGTGCTCGCTGTCGACGTTGGCGCCCATACGCTCCAGGCCGGACACGTGCATGTCCAGCCCGCGGGAGCCGATGTTGTCGCCCCCGGGCAGCGCGACGTCCGCCTCGCCGCAGCGGGCGACCAGCGGGCCGAGGACGCAGATCGAGGCCCGCATCCGCCGGACCAGGTCGTAGTCGGCCTGGTGGAATGGCCGCTCCGGGACCGTGATCGCCAGCGTGGCGCCGGGCCGGTCGTGGACGACGTCGCAGCCCAGCCGGCGCAGCAGCTCGGCCATGATCTCGACGTCGAGGATGTCCGGCACCTCGGTGAGGGTGGTGGTGCCCTCGGCCAGCAGCGCCGCGGCCATCAGCTTCAGGACGCTGTTCTTCGCCCCTGTGACGCGCACCTCACCGGTGAGCCGGGTGCCCCCGACCACCCGCAGCGCCTCCATGTCGGCAGGGTAGCCGTCTGCGTGCTCCGTACCCGTCACCTAGGGTCCTTCCATGGTCAACCTGACGCGGATCTATACCCGGACCGGCGACGACGGAACCACCGCCCTGAGTGACATGTCCCGCACCCGCAAGACGGATCCGCGGCTGGCCGCGTACGCGGACGTCGACGAGGCCAACTGCGCCATCGGTGTCGCCCTCGCCCTCGGTGACCTGCCCGACGACGTTGCGGACCTGCTGAGGCGGATCCAGAACGACCTGTTCGACGTGGGTGCCGACCTGTCCACCCCGGTCGTCCCCGACCCGGAGTACCCGCCGCTGCGGGTCGAACCGGAGTACGTCACCCGGCTGGAGGAGGCCTGCGACCACTACAACGAGCGGCTGGAGCCGCTGCGGTCGTTCATCCTGCCCGGGGGCACCGCGGGCGCCGCGCTGCTGCACACCGCCCGCACCGTGGTCCGGCGTGCCGAGCGGTCCACCTGGGCGGCGTACGAGGAGCACGGCGACACCATGACCGCGTTACCGGCCCGCTACCTCAACCGGCTGTCCGACCTGCTGTTCATCCTGGCCCGCTGCGCGAACGTGGACGCCGGTGGCGACGTGCTGTGGCGCCCCGGCGGCGAACGTCAGAGCTGAGCCCGCATCCCCGACGCCCCCGGCCCCCTCGTGTTTGTGGTGCCGGTTGCGTGCGCTGTAGCGCACGCAACCGGCACCACAGAGCGTCTCGACCGGGGCGTCGGTGACGCCTGCGGCGCTAGTGCGCCTTGATGCCCTTGGCCAGCGAGGCGGTCTGGATCCGCGTCTCCGCGCGCCGGATGGCGGCCAGCTCGTCCGGGTCGTCAGCGCCCGCGGCCTTGGCCCGGTCCAGCGCCAGCTTGGCCCGGTCGATGTCGATCTCCTCGGCCAGCTCGGCGGTCTCGGCCAGGATCGTCACCACGTCGCTGTCGACGGAGAAGAACCCGCCGTGCACCGCGATGAGGACCTTGGTGCCCTCGACCGACTCGATCCGCAGCGGGCTCTCCACCAGCAGCGCGAGCACGGGCTCGTGACCCGGCAGGATGCCGATGTCACCCTCCGGCGTCTTCGCCACGACGTTCTTGGCCTTGCCCGACCACAGGTTGCGGTCGACCGAGACCACGTCGACGGTCAGTTCGGCCATCGTGGGATCAGCCCGCCAGCTTCTTGGCGTTGCGCTCCACGTCCTCGATGCCGCCGCACATGAAGAAGGCCTGCTCGGGGATGTGGTCGTACTCGCCCTCGGCCAGCGCCTTGAACGACGCGATCGTCTCCTCGACGGGGACGAACGAGCCGGGCTGGCCGGTGAACGCCTCGGCCACGAACATGTTCTGCGACAGGAAGCGCTGGATCCGGCGCGCCCGGTTGACCAGGATCTTGTCCTCCTCGGACAGCTCGTCGATGCCGAGGATCGCGATGATGTCCTGCAGGTCCTTGTAGCGCTGGAGGATCTCCTTCACGCGCGCGGCGACCGCGTAGTGCTCGTCACCGACGTAGCGCGGGTCGAGGATCCGGGAGCTGGAGTCCAGCGGGTCCACAGCCGGGTAGATGCCCAGCTCGGAGATCGGCCGCGACAGCACCGTGGTGGCGTCGAGGTGGGCGAAGGTGGTCGCCGGCGCCGGGTCGGTCAGGTCGTCGGCGGGTACGTAGATCGCCTGCAGCGAGGTGATCGAGTGGCCGCGGGTCGAGGTGATCCGCTCCTGCAGCTGACCCATCTCGTCAGCCAGCGTCGGCTGGTAACCCACCGCTGAGGGCATCCGGCCCAGCAGGGTGGACACCTCGGAGCCGGCCTGGGTGAACCGGAAGATGTTGTCGATGAACAGCAGCACGTCCTGCTTCTGCACGTCGCGGAAGTACTCCGCCATGGTCAGCGCGGACAGCGCCACGCGCAGGCGGGTGCCCGGCGGCTCGTCCATCTGGCCGAACACCAGCGCGGTCTTCTCGATGACGCCGGACTCGGTCATCTCCAGGAACAGGTCGTTGCCCTCGCGGGTGCGCTCACCCACGCCGGCGAACACCGACACGCCGCCGAAGTTCTCGGCGACGCGGTAGATCATCTCCTGGATCAGGACCGTCTTGCCCACGCCGGCGCCGCCGAACAGGCCGATCTTGCCGCCCTTGACGTACGGCGTGAGCAGGTCGATGACCTTGATGCCGGTCGCGAAGACCTCGGTCTTGGCCTCGAGCTGGTCGAAGGGCGGCGCGGACCGGTGGATGCCCCAGCGCTCGGTGATGTCCAGCGACGAGGCCGGCACGTCCAGCGGGATGCCCAGGGTGTTCCACACGTGGCCCTTGGTCACGTCGCCGACGGGGACGGTGATCGCCTCACCGGTGTCGCGTACCTCGGCCCCGCGGACCAGGCCGTCGGTCGGCTGCATCGAGATGGCGCGGATCATGTTGTCGCCGATGTGCTGGGCGACCTCGAGGGTGAGCAGGCGGGCGCCGCCGCCCTCCTCGCCCTCGCCGAAGTCCACGTCCACGTGCAGGGCGTTGTAGAGCTCGGGGATGGCGCCGTCGGGGAACTCCACGTCGACGACCGGGCCGGTGACCCGGGCGACGCGGCCGACGCCGGGGGCCGCCGTGTCGGTCGTGGCCGTCTCAGTCGTGGCGGTCATGCGATTCAACTCCCTGCGGTGGCGGACGCCAGCGCGTCGGCTCCGCCGACGATCTCGCTGATCTCCTGGGTGATCTCTGCCTGGCGGGCCTGGTTGGCCTGACGGGTGAGGGTGCGGATGAGCTCTTCGGCGTTGTCCGTCGCGGACTTCATCGCGCGTCGGCGGGCGGCGTGCTCGGACGCCGCGGACAGCAGCAGTGCGCCGTAGACGACGTTCTGGACGTACTGCGGGAGGAGCGCGTCGAGCACGGCCTCCGGGGAGGGCTCGAACTCGTACAGCGGGAACGGCAGGTCGGAGGCGTCCTCCAGGGGGACCACCTGGTCGACGACCTCCAGCGGCAGGATCCGGCGGACCCGCGGCTCCTGGGTCACCATCGACAGGAAGTGGGTATACACGATGTGGATCTCGTCCACCCCACCCTCCTCGGTCTTGGTGAGGAACCGCGCGAGCAGGTCGTCGGCGATCCGCTTGGCATCGGCGAAGGTGGGCTGGTCGGTGAAGCCGGTGTACTCCCCGCCCATCTCCCGGCCGCGGAACCGGTAGAACGACGCGCCCTTGCGGCCGACGACGTACGGGACGACCTCCATGCCGCGCTCCCCGCGCAGCGTCCCGGTCAGCGCCTCGCCCTCGCGGATGGCGTTGGTCGAGTAGGCGCCGGCCAGGCCGCGGTCGGCCGTGATGAGCAGCAGGGCGGCACGGTCGTTGAGCCGGGCCTTGGCCGTCAGCGGGTGCTTGGAGACGTCCGTCGCGTGTGAGGCGGCCGCCGACACGGCGGCGATGAGGTGGCGGGTGTAGGGCGCCGCCGCCTCGACCCGCTGCTGCGCCTTGACGATGCGGGACGAGGCGATGAGCTCCATCGCCTTGGTGATCTTCTTGGTCGCCTGGACGGAGCGGATCCGTCGTCGGTAGACCCTGAGCTGGGCTCCCATGCCTGCGGTCCCTCAGCCCCGCTTGACCCGGGTGATCTGGGTGGGGGCGATCTCGTCCTCGGGGAGGTTCGCCACCGGCTCGTCCTTCACCAGCATCTGGCCGGAGTTGGTCGTGTACTGCTTCTTGAACTCCGCAATGGCACTCTCGAGCAGCGCCACCGTGTCGTCGGACAGGTCACCGGTCTGGCGGATGCTGTCCAGGATCGCCTTGTGGTCGCGCCCCACGTAGTCGAGGAACTCGCGGTCGAACCGGCGAATCTCGTCGACCGGCACGTCGTCGAGCTTGCCGGTCGTACCCGACCACACCGACACGATCTCCTGCTCGACCGGGAACGGCTGGTACTGCGGCTGCTTGAGCAGCTCGACCAGGCGGGCCCCGCGCTCCAGCTGGGCCTTCGACGCGGCGTCGAGGTCGGAGCCGAACGCCGCGAACGCCTCCAGCTCGCGGAACTGGGCAAGGTCCAGACGCAGCCGACCGGCCACCTTGCGCATCCCCTTGGGCTGCGCGGACCCGCCGACCCGGGACACCGAGATGCCGACGTTGATGGCCGGGCGGACGCCGGAGTTGAACAGGTCGGACTCCAGGAAGCACTGCCCGTCGGTGATGGAGATGACGTTGGTCGGGATGTACGCCGACACGTCATTGGCCTTCGTCTCGATGATCGGCAGGCCGGTCATCGAGCCCGCGCCCATCTCGGCGCTGAGCTTGGCGCAGCGCTCGAGCAGCCGCGAGTGCAGGTAGAAGACGTCGCCGGGGTAGGCCTCGCGGCCGGGCGGGCGGCGCAGCAGCAGGGACACCGCGCGGTAGGCCTCGGCCTGCTTGGACAGGTCGTCGAAGATGATCAGGACGTGCTGGCCGTTGTACATCCAGTGCTGGCCGATGGCCGAGCCGGTGTAGGGGGCGAGGTACTTGAAGCCCGCCGGGTCGGACGCGGGCGCCGCGACGATGGTCGTGTAGGCCATCGCGCCGTACTCCTCCAGCGCCCCCTTGACCGAGGCAATGGTGGAGCCCTTCTGGCCGATCGCGACGTAGATGCACTTGACCTGCTTGGCCGGGTCGCCGGACTCCCAGTTCTCGCGCTGGTTGATGATCGTGTCGATCGCCACCGCGGTCTTGCCGGTCTGGCGGTCGCCGATGATCAGCTGGCGCTGACCGCGGCCGATGGCCGTCATGGCGTCGATGGCCTTGATGCCGGTGAGCATGGCCTCCTTCACCGGCTGGCGCTGCACCACCGTGGGCGCCTGCAGCTCCAGGGCCCGGCGGTCCTCCGCCGTGATCGGGCCGAGGCCGTCGATCGGGTTGCCCAGCGGGTCGACGACGCGGCCGAGGTAGCCGTCGCCGACGGGCACGGACAGGACCTCGCCGGTCCGCTTGACCAGCTGGCCCTCCTCGATCGCCGACCCGTCGCCGAGCAGCACGACGCCGATCTCGCGGACGTCGAGGTTGAGCGCGACGCCGAGCAGGCCGCCCTCGAACTCCAGCAGCTCGTTGGTCATCGCCGAGTGCAGACCCTCGACGCGGGCGATGCCGTCGCCGGTCTCGACGACGCGCCCGACCTCCTCGCGCGCGGTCTCGGGGGAGTACGACTCCACGTTCCGCTCGATCGCGTCCCGGATCTCCTCCGGCCGGATCGTCAGCTCCGTCATGGTGTCCTGCTCTCTCGTTCGGCCCGCCGGGTCGGCGGTGGTGTGCGGTGCCTGGGGCTGGTACGTGCGGGTGGTGCGGTGGTGCGTCGTGCGGTGGTCCGTCGTGCGGTGGTCCGTCGTGCGGTGGTCCGTCGTGCGGTGGTCCGTGGTGCGGTGGTCAGCCGAGCAGCGCCCGGCGGGCCTGCTCGAGCCGGCTGGCGACCGTGCCGTCGATGACCTCGTCACCGATCCGCACGGACACGCCGCCGACGACGTCGGGGTCGACGATCACGTTGAGCCGGACCTGCCGGCCCTTGAGCCGGCTGAGCGCGTCGGCGAGCCGGCGCTGCTGGTCGGCGTCGAGGGACACCGCGCAGGTGACCTCGGCCACGACCCGCTGCTGTTGCTGCGCGGCGAGGTCGCTGAGAGTGGCCACCGCCGCGTCGACCCGTCGACCGTGCAGGTGGCCGGCGAGGTACTCCAGCAGCTGCGCCGTGGCCGGCGCGGTCCGCTCCCCGAGGAGGTCACGGATCACCGCGGCCTTGGCCGCAGCCGGCTGCGCCGGGTCGGTGATCAGCATCTGCAGCTCGGGCGAGGCGTCGATGACCCGGCCGAACCGGAAGATCTCCTCCTCCACCCGGTCCAGGGACCCGTCGGCCTCGGCGGTCGTGAAGGCGGCCTGGGCGCCGAGCTGCTCCACCGCGTCGACCAGGTCGGCGTCGGTGGACCAGCGGGCCCGGACGATGCGCTGGACGACGTCGAGCGTGAGCGCGGAGACCCGGCCGGACAGGAGGGACGAGACGAGGTCAGCACGGACCCGCTCGGGCTGACCGGAGTCGGACAGGGTCAGGCGCAGCGCCTTCTCCCGGCCGAGCAGGTCGGCGACGGCCAGCAGCTCGCCGGACAGGGCGGCGAACCCCGGGTCGCTGCGCAGCCCGTCGAGCTGCTCGCGCAGCCCGGCGATGCTCTCCCGGCTGGCCCCGATCATCAGCGCCCCGTCTCGCCGGTGGTGGTCCCCGCCGACGTCTCGAGGTCGGCGAGGAAGCGGTCGACCGTCGCCCGGGCGCGGGCGTCGTCGGTGAGGGACTCACCGACGATCTTGTCCGCGAGCGTCATGGCCAACGCGCCCACCTCGCGCTTGAGCGTCGACATGGTCTGGCTGCGCTCGGCCTCCATCTGCGCCTCGGCGCGGGCGGTGACCGCGGCGGCCGCGGCCGCCGCCTCCGTCCGGGCCTCCTCGATGATGGACTGCCGGTCCGCCTGGGCCTGGGCCCGGATGGCGGCCGCCTCCTCGCGCGCCTGGGCGAGCTGGGCGCGGTAGGCCTCGAGCGTCGACTGCGCCTCGGCCTGGGCGTCCTCGGCCCGCTTGATCCCGCCCTCGATGGCGTCGGCGCGCTCGTCCAGCGTCTTCCGGATCCCCGGCAGCGCCAGCTTCGCGAGGAGGAAGAAGACGATGAGGAACGCCAGCGTCCCGAGGATCAGCTCGTCGAGCGGGACCGACAGGACGCTGTTGCCGCCCTCTTCGGCTGCTGCTAGCAACGACACGGTGGTTGTCCTTCGTCCGTGGGGTGACGGGTCCTAGCGGACGTCAGACGCCGTAGACGAACGGGACGACGAAGCCGATCAGGGCGAGCGCCTCGGCGAGGGCGAAGCCCAGCAGCATGTTCTGCCGGATCACGCCGTAGGCCTCCGGCTGCCGCGCGATGGCCTGCACGCCCTGGCCGAAGATGATGCCGATGCCGATGCCGGGGCCGATGGCGGCGAGGCCGTAGCCGATCGAACCGATCGAGCCGGTGACCTCAGCGAGGAGCGACATGTCGTGTCCTTTTCTGTCGGCCGGCGGTCCCTCCGCCGGTCAGGTCGTTCGTCGTGCGGGTCGTTCGTCGAGCAGGTCGTGCGTCGTACGGGTCGTGCGGTGGTGCGTCGTGCTCGGATCAGTGCTCGGGATGCAGCGCACCGGCGATGTAGACCGCGGTGAGCAGCGTGAAGATGTAGGCCTGCAGGGCCTGGATCAGGACCTCGAAGCCGGTGAGCGCGACCGTGATCGCGAACGACGCGGCGGAGCCGACCAGGCCGATGACGCTGGCGCTGAACAGGTACCAGGCGGCCACGGAGAACGTCACGATCAGAAGGTGGCCGGCGAACATGTTGGCGAACAGACGCACGGCGTGCGTGAACGGGCGGACCAGGATGTTCGAGACGAACTCGATCGGCGCCAGCAGCACGTACATCGGCTTGGGCACGCCCGGCGGGAACATCATGTTGGTGAAGAACTTGACCGGCCCCTGCTTGACGATGCCCAGCGGCACCCAGGTCAGGTAGACGATCAGGGCGAACGCGACCGGGATGGCGAACTGCGAGGTCACCGGGAACTGCGCGAACGGCAGGATCCCCATGAAGTTGAGGATCCAGACGAAGAAGAACAGCGAGAACAGGAACGGGACGTACTTGTCGCCGTCCTTGCCGATCGTGTCGCGGGCGATCCCGTCGCGGATGAACGAGTAGCCGACCTCGGCGACGTTCTGCACGCCGCGGGGAACCAGCTTCGGCTTGTGGAACGCCCAGATGAAGAACCCGGCGACCAGCACCACCGCGATCACCAGCAGGATCGTCGGCTTGCCGACGTTGAAGTCGATGCCCAGGAAGGTGAAGGTGAACAGCGGGTCGAAGGAGAAGATCTCCGCCCCCGGTGCGGGGAAATCGCACTCGGAGCCGAAGTGGCACCCCCACGCGCTGGCGAGCACCTGCTCAGGCACGACCGGCCTCCACGGCAGTCACGTCATCGGACACGGCGGCCGGGACGGAGCCCCGGCCGTCGAAGCGGCGGAGGCGGCTCACGTGCGCTCCGGCCCGTCGTCCCCCTGCGGGTCGGACAGCAGTCCGAGCCGGGTGAAGACGAGGTACATCGACAGGCCGAGGCCGACGAGGGCGCCTCCCGCGATGAACAGGCTGCGGTGACCCAGCCACAGGCTGAGCAGCCAGCCGATGCCCGCGTAGAGCACGATGCCGGCCAGCAGGTGGCCGACGATCATCCATGCGGCATCGGCCGTCGCGCGCCCTTCGGCCCGCGCCGCCGACCTCTTCGTCGCGCCCGAACCGTACCATCCGGGAACGCCGCCCCCGGAACCCGGTCGGGACCCCCCCGACGCGCTCACAGCAGCGGCCCCTGAGGCCCGCTGCCGGGCTCGACGTAGAGCACCTTGGTGCGGGAGAAGACCCAGACCTCGCCCACGGTCCAGGCCAGCGTGCAGGCCAGGATCGTCAGGGCGAAGACCTTGGTGTCGAAGGCCGTCGTGTCCTGGAACAGGACCAGCAGCATGAAGAGCACGCCGATCTTCACCAGGTACAGCGTGAGGGCGACCGTCATCGCCATCTGGGGGTTCGAGCGCAGCACCCGACCGAGCACGACCTGCCCGACGGAGAAGAAGACCAGGACCAGCACCGTGCCGAGCGCGGCGCCCACGGCACCCCCGCCGCCGGCGACGACGGCACCGATCACCACGGCGACGACGCCTACGAGCAGGGCCGGCAGACCGGCTCCCCGGAAGATGGCCGAGTCGACCCGGCCGGGGTCGACGGGAGCGGCTCCGGTCGGCGTGGGGCTCATGCGGGAGTGCCTCGCGAGGTGGGGGGCTGCGCCGGCGCGCCAGGCGCCGGTCGGGCCCGACGAGGCTATCCCAGGAGCCGGTCCCGGCCCAATCCGGCGGCGGACGCCGCCGGTGGCCGTCGGACGCGGCGCGCGGCCAGGACCAGCAGGACCACGCCGGCGAGGACCAGCAGGACCGTGACCGCGGGAGAGACGAACGCGCTGGCCACTGCCCCACCGGCGACCACCGCCGTCCAGCCGTACATCAGCAGCACCGCGCGGGACTGCGAGTGCCCCATCTCCAGCAGCCGGTGGTGCAGGTGCATCTTGTCCGGCGCGAACGGGGAGCGCCGGGCGCGGGTGCGCCGCACGACCGCCAGGGCCAGGTCCGCGAGCGGGATCGCGACCACCGCCAGCGGCAGCAGGATGGGCAGCAGCGCGGGCACGAGGGCGGCGCCCTGCAGGGCACCGGGGTCCACCTGGCCGGTGAGCGTGATCGTGCTCGTCGCCAGCAGCAGGCCGATGAGCATGGAGCCGGTGTCGCCCATGAAGAGGCGGGCCGGGTACCAGTTGTGCGGCAGGAACCCCACGCACATGCCGACCAGGGCGGCGCTGACCAGCGTCGCCAGCGTCGCCCGCTCGAAGCCGTACTCCACCGACAGCAGGTACGAGTAGACGAAGAACGCCAGCGCGGAGATGGCCACGATGCCCGCCGCCAGACCGTCGAGTCCGTCGACGAAGTTGATGGCGTTGACCGTCACCAGCACCACCAGCACCGTGAGCAGCACGCTGGTGAGCGGGTCCAGGACGAGCGTCCCGCCGATCGGCAGCCAGATGATCGCGATGCCCTGGAACGCCATCACGCCGGCCGCGAGGACCTGGCCGGCCAGTTTCGTGGGGGCGTCCAGGCCCCAGCGGTCGTCGATCACCCCGAGGGCGACGATCACGGCGGCCCCCGACAGCAGCGCGATCGGCTCCCGGGAGCCGTCGTCGAAGACCGCGCTCATCATCGGCAGCTTGCTGGCGAGCAGCAGTGCGGCCAGCAGGCCCAGGAGCATCGCCAGGCCGCCGAGCCGCGGGGTCGGCGCGTCGTGGACGTCGCGGTCACGCACCTCCGCGAGGGCACCCCACCGCGTCGCGACCCGCCGTGCCAGCGGGGTGGTCAGGTACGTGACCGCCGCCGCCGCCATGAGGCACAGCAGGTACTCGCGCACGGCGCGACCGCGACCTCAGCCGCGCGGATAGGCCGGGTGGCGGGACACCAGCGCGGCCACCTCGGCGCCGACCTCGGCCGCCGCCGCTCCGTCGGCGTCCCGGACGGCCCGCCCGATGAGGGACGCGACCTCCTTCATGTCCGACTCCGCCATGCCCTGGGTGGTGACCGCCGGGGTGCCGACCCGGATCCCCGAGGCCACCGCGGGCGGCTGGGGGTCGTAGGGGATGGCGTTCTTGTTCAGCGTGATGCGCGCGGCGTCGCAGCGGGCCTCGGCCTCGGCGCCGGTCACTCCCAGCGGCTGCAGGTCGATCAGCGCCAGGTGGGTGTCGGTACCGCCGCTGACCGGGCGCATCCCCTCGGCCGCCAGACCCTCCGCGAGGGCCTGGGCGTTGGCGATGACCTGCCGGGCGTAGGTCTGGTAGTCCGGCGAGGCGGCCTCGCGCAGCGCCACGGCCTTGGCCGCGACCGCGTGCATCAGCGGGCCCCCCTGCATCATCGGGAAGACCGCCTTGTCGATGGCCTGGGCGTGCTCGGCCTTCGACAGGATCATCCCGCCGCGGGGGCCGCGCAGGACCTTGTGCGTGGTGAAACACACGACGTCGGCGTACGGCACCGGGCTGGGGATGGCCTTGCCGGCCACCAGGCCGATGAAGTGAGCGGCATCGACCATCAGGATCGCGCCGACCTCGTCGGCGATCGCGCGGAAGGCGGCGAAGTCGATGAGCCGCGGGTACGCGGTCGCGCCGGCGATGATCATCTTGGGCCGGTGCCGGACGGCGAGGTCGCGCACCTCGTCGTAGTCGATCAGGTTGTCGTCCTCGCGCACGCCGTAGGACACGATGTCGAACCACTTGCCGCTGAAGTTCACCTTGGACCCGTGGGTCAGGTGGCCGCCGTGCGGCAGGCTCATGGCGAGCACCGTCTCGCCCGGCTTCACGAACGCGCCGTACGCGGCGATGTTGGCACTGGCGCCGGAGTGCGGCTGAAGGTTGGCGTGCTCGGCGCCGAAGAGCTCCTTGGCCCGCTCGATCCCGATCAGCTCCGCCTTGTCCACCTCCTGGCAGCCGCCGTAGTAGCGGCGGCCGGGGTAGCCCTCGGCGTACTTGTTCGACAGCGTCGAGCCCAGCGCCGCGAGCACCGCGGGCGAGGTGAAGTTCTCGCTGGCGATGAGCTGCAGGCCGCCGCGCAGCCGGTCCAGCTCGCCGAGGATCACGTCCGCGATCTCCGGGTCCTCCGCGGCCAGCGCGGCGAAGTCGGGGCCCCAGAACGGGACGTCGCTGCTCATGCGGTCTCCAGGGATCGGGACGTGGACCGCCGCCGGATGGCGGGGACGGCCGGCCGAGCGGCCGCCGCCGAGTCTACGCGGGCGCGGCCTCGTCCTCGGGGACCACGAGGTCCGCGACGACCTCACGCAGGACGTCGGCGTCGAAGGCACCCGGTCGCAGCAGGACGGGATGCTCGCCGGTGACGTCGACGACGGCGCTGGTCCGGGTCTCCGGGCAGGGACCGCCGTCGAGGTAGACCGCCACCGCGGGCCCGAGCTGCTCCTCGGCCTCGGCGACGGTGACCGGCGCGGGCAGGCCGGCCCGGTTGGCCGCGGTGACGACCAGCGGCCCCGTCTCCCGCAACAGTTCCAGCGCGACCGGCTGCAGCGGCATCCGCAGCGCCACGGTGCCGCCGGACTCGCCGAGGTCCCAGGCCAAGGTGGCGTGGGCGCGGGCGACCAGCGTGAGCGGGCCGGGCCAGAACGCCTCCATCAGCGCCCGCGCGGGCTGGCCCAGACCCGTGGCCAGGCCGTCGACGGTGCGCGGCCGTCCCACCAGCACCGGCAGCGGCAGGTCCCGGCCGCGGCCCTTGGCCTCCCGCAGCCGCTGCACTCCGCGGGCGGAGAAGGCGTCGGTGGCCAGGCCGTAGACCGCCTCGGTGGGCAGCACCACCAGGTCGCCGCGCCGCGCCGCGGACGCGGCGGTCGTCAGCCCGCGAGTCCGTTCCGAGGGGACCGCGCAGTCGATGACCAGCGCCACGGCGTCAGGCCCGCACCGCGACGGTGAAGCGCGGGCGCCGGGCAAGGTCGATCCGGTCGGCCACCTCGGTCCACACCGGCCGCCCCTCGGGCGTGTGCTGGTGGTCGGCGAGCACCTCGTCCACGACCTGGGCGCGCAGCAGGCCCGGCACGCCGGCGTCACCGGCCTGCTCGCCCTGCTCGTCCGCGTGCTCGACCACGAACACCCCGCCCGGGCGCAGCAGCAGGGCGGCGGTGACGGCCAGGCCGCGGACCACGTCCAGCCCGTCGGGGCCGCCGTACAGCGCCAGGACTGGGTCGTGGTCGCGGACCTCCGGGTCGCGCGGGACCGCGCGCTCGGGGATGTACGGCGGGTTCGACACGACCAGGGGGACCCGGCCGGCGAGCACGGACAGCGCCGCGCCGGGATCGGCCACGGTGGTCGCGTCCGCACGGTGCAGCACCACCCGCGAGCCGCGCGCGGCCAGCCGGTCCCGGTGCGCCTCGATGTTGTCGGCCGCCCAGTCCACGGCGGCCCCGTCCAGCTCGACCGCGTGGACCTCGACGCCGTCCAGCTCGGTCCCCAGCGACAGGGCGATGGCACCGGAGCCGGTGCACAGGTCGACCGCCAGCCGGTCGCCCGCGGGGAGGTCGGCCAGCACGGTCAGCGCCGTCTCGGCCACCAGCTCGGTCTCCGGCCGGGGTACGAACACCCCGCGCCCGACCTTCAGCTCCAGGTGCCGGAAGGCGGCCGTGCCGACGAGGTGCTGCAGCGGGACCCGGGCGATGCGCTTGACCAGCAGCTGCTCCAGCCGGACCCGCTGGGTGGAGGTCATCGGGTCCTGCAGGAGCAGCCGGGTGCGCGGCACCCCGAGCACGTGCGCGACCAGCGTGGCGGCGTCGGCCGACGGGGACGGGACGCCGGCGGCCGCCAGCCGCTTCTCCGCGTCCACCAGCACGTCGCGCATCGAGACCCGGCCGCCGCGGGTGTTGCGGTCCTCGAAGGACAGGTCGGAGCCGTGCCAGGTCACCGGGACTCCCCCGCGTGGGCGCCGGCCGACTCGAGTCGGGCGGCCTCGTCGGCCGCCAGGCAGGCCTCGACCACGGCGTCGAGGTCGCCGTCGAGCACCTGGTCGAGGTTGTGCGCCTTGAAGCCGACCCGGTGGTCGGAGATGCGGTTCTCCGGGAAGTTGTAGGTGCGGATCCGCTCGCTGCGGTCGACCGTGCGCACCTGGGACCGACGGGCGTCGGACGCCTCCCGGGCCGCCTCCTCCTCGGCCTGCGCCAGCAGGCGGGCGCGCAGGATCCGCAGCGCCTGCTCGCGGTTCTGCAGCTGGGACTTCTCGTTCTGGCACGAGACGACGATCCCGGTGGGCAGGTGGGTGATGCGCACCGCGGAGTCGGTGGTGTTGACGCTCTGGCCACCCGGCCCGCTGGACCGGAACACGTCGATGCGCAGGTCGTTCGGGTCGACGGTGACGTCCACGTCCTCCGCCTCGGGTAGGACGAGCACCCCGGCCGCGGAGGTGTGGATGCGGCCCTGCGACTCCGTCACGGGGACCCGCTGGACCCGGTGGACGCCGCCCTCGAACTTCAGCCGGGCGTACGGCGCCTCGCCCCGCTCGGGATCACCGCGCGACTTCACCGCCACGGACACGTCCTTGTAGCCCCCGAGGTCGGACGGCTCGGCGTCGAGGACCTCGGTGCGCCAACCGCGGCGCTCGGCGTAGCGCAGGTACATCCGCAGCAGGTCGCCGGCGAACAGCGCGGACTCCTCGCCGCCCTCGCCCGCCTTGACCTCGAGGATGACGTCCTTGTCGTCCAGGGGGTCCTGGGGCAGCAGCAGGGTGCGCAGCCGGTCCGCGAGCTCCTCGCGGCGGACCCCCTGGGCGTCCGCCTCCGCCCGGAACCCGGGGTCCTCGGCCGCCAGCTCCTCGGCGGCGGCCTCGTCGGCCACGGCCGCGCGCCAGTCCCGGTACGTCCCGACCACGGCGCGCAGCGAGGCGTAGCGGCGCCCGATCCGGCGCGCCTCGGCCTGGTCGGCGTGCACCGCCGGGTCGGCCAGCAGCCGCTCGAGGTCGGCGAACTCGCGTTCGAGCTCCTCGCAGGCCTCGAACACGGGGCGCCCTCCGGGCGGGTACGGGACGGGGCGGGCGCCGGTCCGGGGCCGCCCGACGACCCGGCGTGCGGGTGCGGACGGTCCCGGGCCGGCGCCCGGGGTCGTGCTAGGAGTCGGTGGTGGCCGCGTCGGCGGCCGGCTTCTCGGCCGCAGCCTCGCCGGCCTTGGCCTTGCCACCCTTGGCGCCGAAGCGGGCCTCGAACTTGGCGACCCGGCCGCCGGTGTCGAGGATCTTCTGCTTGCCGGTGTAGAACGGGTGGCACTGCGAGCACACGTCGGCGTGGATGACGCCGTTCTTCGCGGTGCTGCGGGTGGTGAACGTGTTCCCGCAGGTGCAGGTGACGGTGGTCTCGCCGTACTGCGGGTGGATGTCGGGCTTCACGACAGGTTCTCCTCGTCTCGGGCTCCCGGGTCGCGGGCGCGGACGCACCCCGCGTGAACCGGGACCGGCGCACGAGTATTCCACCCGTCGGCGCAGCGGCCAAAACCAGTCACTCCCGTCCCAGGGATCTCTCCGAAAAAAGTTGCCCCTCGGGCCTCAAGTTCCCCGGGAACCGGCCGAAGCACACCTGGCACGGGTCCGCCCGACCGGGCGGGCCCCACCGGGTACCGGCGGTTCGCGGGGGTCCGACCGCCGATGTCGATGAGGGGAACCACACCATGCCGCGTCCCACCGCGTCCCAGCGCAAGGCCCTGCGCGCCGCCGCCGTGCCCGTCGCCCTGCTCGCCTCCGGCGCGCTGGTGTGGCAGGGCTCGTACGCCGCCTTCACCGCCGAGACGAACTCGGGGTCCAACGCCTGGACCACCGGCGTGGTCTCACTGAGCAACGACCTGACCGGCCAGGCCGTGTTCAGCGAGCTGAAGATCCGCCCCGGGGCCAGCGGCTCCAAGTGCGTGACCGTGACCAACACCAGCGACTACGAGGGCACGGTGAAGTTCTGGGCCACCGTCTCCCCCGGCGGCAACAACGGCGCGAACCTGGCGAACGCGCTGCAGGTGACGGTCGAGCGCGGCGCCTCCTGCACCGCGTTCACCGCGGTCGGCACGCCGTACGCCACGGGCGCCATGAGCGGGCTGCCCACGTCCGGCGCCCCCGCAGCGGACACCTGGGCGGCGACCGCCGTCGGTGGCGCCAGCGCCAGCCAGGCCTACCGGATCAGCTGGAACCTCCCGGGCACGACGACCGAGTCCGCCGCGGACGCCTCGGTCGACACGGTGTTCACCTGGAAGCTCGAGGTCCCGAACGCCGTCTGAGCGACCCCGTCACCACCCTCGTCGGAGGCAGGCCATGGAGCACGTCGTCCCGGGGCGGCCGGACCCTCGGGACGACCTGCCCGAGGGCGTCCGGCCGGTCCGGGACCCCGGGTCATCCGACCCGGACGGGGCGGACTGGGACGGCATCGACCGGCTCACCGACCTGGTGGCGCTGCGCGCCGGCGACGACCGGCCGGCCGTCGAGGGGTCGGTCGTGGACCTCAGCGGTGGGACCTCTAGCGCCGGGAGCAGGCTCGATTCGCTGCTGGACCTCACCGACACCGACGGCCGGGAGCCGGTCGTCGATCTTACCGGGGCCGGCCGGCCCGTCCGCGCTGAGGGGGCGGACGGGCCGGTCGCGGTGCTGCACCGACCCGAGTCGGGCTTCACCGTCCCCCGCTCCCTGACCGACGCCGACTCCGACTCCGAGGAACCGTCGTGGCCCCGGGTCGCCGGAGCCGTCCTCGCCCGGGTCGTGCTCGCGCTCGGGGTCGGCCTGCTGCTGTGGGCCACCGCCCCGGCGCTGCTCGGCTGGTCCGCCCAGGTCGTCCTCACCGAGTCGATGTCCCCCCGCGTCAACCCCGGTGACGTCGTCCTCGCGGTGGACGTGGACCCGGCCACGCTGCGCGCGGGCCAGGTCATCCTGTTCCGCGACCCGGAGAACCCCGGACGGTCCCTGGTCCACCGCATCGCCGACGTGGGAGAAGACGGCTCGCTCACCACCCGGGGCGACCACAACCAGTCCCCGGACGCGGCTCCCGTGACCCCGGACCTGGTCGAGGGCCTGGCCCGGCTGCGGGTCCCCTTCGCCGGGTTGCCGGTGCTGTGGGCGACCCAGGGCCGCTGGTTCTCGCTGCTGCTGCTCGTGGTCGCTGCGCTGGCGCTGGTCCGGATCGCTGCCGCCGACCGGGACCGGACCGCCTCGGCGGGCGCGCAGGACGCCGACTCGCCGAACCCGGACTCGGGCACCCCGGTCGGGTCCGGCCACGCACGCCCCGGCCCGCAGGCCGGGGACCACGTCCCCGTCGTGGTGGCGCCGCCCGCACCGCCGCGGCTGCGCCCGGCCGTCGTGTTCATCACCCTCGGGGTGGGCGTCGCCGCGACGGGTCTGCTGCTGACCGTCGTGGCAGGCGGCACGGCAAGGGCGGCGTTCCGGGCCGAGTCTCCCGCCCCGGGCAACACCTGGACGTCGGCGCCGACCTTCGTCACCGCGGACTACCCGGCCGCGGTGCTGGCGGACGACCCGCTGATGTTCTTCCGGCTGAACGACTCCCGTGGCACGGTAGCGATCAACAGCGCGCCCGGAGGGCAGCCGGGGAACTACGGGAATGCGAACCGGTGGGCGTTCGGCGTCACCCCGGAGCCGCTGCCCAACAACCCGGGCACCGCGGTGCAGCCGGTCAACCCCAACGCCTGCCTGTCCACCTCACCGCAGGTCGCCGCGCCCACGACGTACTCCGTCGAAGCCTGGTTCCGCGCGAACCCGGGGGCGGACGGTCAGCTGGTCGGCTTCCAGGGCGCTGCGACCGGGACCGGCGGGAACGACGACCGGCACCTGTACCTCACACCGGGCGGAGCCCTGTCCTTCGGCGTGGGCCGGGCCAACGACATGACAGTGGCGTCCACCACGGCCGGCTACGCCGACGGGCAGTGGCACCAGGTCGTGGTCACCCGCACGCCCGCGCAGACCAAGATCTACGTCGACGGCACCCCCGTGGTGAGCGGGCCGCCCGGCACCACGTGGACCTACAACGGCTACTGGCGGATCGGCTGCGGGAACCTGAACGGATGGCCCGGAGCCCCGGTGAGCCAGCCGAACCGCGGGGTGTTCGGCGGTGCGCTGGCCAACGTGGCGATCTACCCGACGGCCCTGTCCGACGCTCGGATCCAGGCCCACTTCGCGGCCCGCTGACCTACGCGGCCCGCTGACGCGACGACGCGGGGGCGGCACCGGCACCGGGCCGGGCCGCCCCCGCGTCGCGCGTGCCGGCTGGGACGTCAGTCGTCGTCGTGGCCGTTGCCGGTGGTCGGCGTCGTCTTCTGCACCTGCAGCAGGAACTCGTAGTTGCTCTTGGTGTCCCGCAGCTTGTTGAGGAGCAGCTCGATGGCCTGCTGCTGGTCGAGCGCGTGCAGCACCCGGCGCAGCTTCCAGACGATCTTCAGCTCCTCGTGCGACATGAGCAGCTCCTCCTTGCGGGTGCCGGACGCGTCCACGTCCACCGCGGGGAAGATCCTCTTGTCGGCGAGCTTGCGGTCGAGCTTGAGCTCCATGTTCCCGGTGCCCTTGAACTCCTCGAAGATGACCTCGTCCATCCGGGAGCCGGTCTCGACCAGGGCGGTCGCGAGCACGGTCAGCGAGCCCCCGTGCTCGATGTTGCGGGCGGCGCCGAAGAACCGCTTGGGCGGGTACAGCGCGGTGGAGTCCACACCGCCGGACAGGATCCGGCCGGAGGCGGGCGCGGCCAGGTTGTAGGCGCGGCCGAGCCGGGTCATCGAGTCCAGCAGCACGACGACGTCGTGCCCGAGCTCCACCAGCCGCTTGGCCCGCTCGATCGCGAGCTCGGCGACGATCGTGTGGTCCTCGGCCGGGCGGTCGAAGGTCGAGGCGATGACCTCGCCCTTGACCGACCGCTGCATGTCGGTGACCTCCTCGGGCCGCTCGTCGACGAGGACGACCATGAGGTGGCACTCGGGGTTGTTGTGGGTGATGGCGTTGGCGATGGCCTGCAGCACCATCGTCTTGCCGGCCTTCGGCGGGGAGACGATGAGGCCGCGCTGCCCCTTGCCGATGGGAGCGACCAGGTCGATGACCCGGGTCGTGAGGTTGGTGGGGTCGGACTCCAGCCGGAGCCGGGCCTGCGGGTACAGCGGGGTGAGCTTGCCGAACTCGGGCCGGTTGCGGGCCTCGTCGGGCTCGGTGCCGTTGACGGTGTCGACGCGGACCAGCGGGTTGAACTTCTCCCGCCGCTCCCCCTCGCGCGGCTGCCGGATCGCGCCGGTGACGGCGTCGCCCTTGCGCATGCCGAACTTCTTGACCAGGGACAGGGAGACGTACACGTCGTTCGGACCGGGCAGGTAGCCGCTGGTCCGCACGAACGCGTAGTTCTCCAGCACGTCGAGGATGCCCGCGACCGGGACGAGCACGTCGTCCTCGGAGATCTCCGGCTCGCCCTCGCCCATGCCGCCGCGCTGGCGGTCGCGCCGGTCGCGGTAGCGGTCCCGGCCGCGGCGGCGCCGGCGCCGGCCGCCGCGCTCGTCGTCGTCGTCGTACCCGCCCTGGTTCTGGTTGCGGCCGCCGCCCTGGCGGTCGTTCTGCCGGTCGTTGCCGCGGTCGTTCTGCCGGTCGTTCTGCCGGTCGTTCTGCCGGTCGTTCTGCCGGTCGTTCTGCCGGTCGTTCTGCCGGTCGTTCTGCCGGTCGTTGCCGCGGTCGTTCTGCCGGTCGTTCTGCCGGTCGTTCTGGCCGCCGCGGTCGTTCTGGCGGTCCTGCCGATCGCCGCGCTGCTCATCGCCGCGGCGCTGCTCGCGCTGCTGGGGGGGACGCTGCTCGCGGTCCCCGCCGTTGGCCCGGGAGTCCCGCCGCTCCGGCTGGTCCTGGGGCGCGTCGGCGCGCTCGGTCTTGGTCTGACCGGCCGGGCGGGACGACCCGCCGCCGGACTGGCGCTCCGCGATGGCGGCGACGAGGTCGCTCTTGCGCATACCGCTGGCGCCGGGGATGCCGAGCTGCGAGGCGAGCTGCTTGAGCTCGGGGAGCAGCATCGACGACAGTCCGGTTCCGCGCCGGCGCTTGGGCGCCTCGTCCGCGGTCTCGACCGTCTGCATGGTGTCGGTCACTCGGTAGTCCTTCGGTGAGATGGACCGGAGCGGTCCCCCTCCGGGACGCGCTCCGCGTGCGGACCGGTCGTCGACCGGTGCCGCGATCGCTCAGGGCCTTCGGGTGGAGGTACGGGACCAGACCTGAAGTCGGTGCCGGACGTGCCGACGCACTGCGCAACCGATCTCGACGTGGGAACGGCGAGCCAGGGAGAGCGACTGCGAGAGGCCGGACGGAACGGGCCGCCGGAGCCCTGGAGCGCCCTCACCATAACACCCCCGCGGCGTTCGACCGCGCACCACACCCCGGCGGGGTCCGCCGCGCACCGTGACCCGCGGTGCCTCCTCAGCCGTCGGTGGACGACCGAGCACCGCGACGGTCCGGTGCGAGCGGCAGCACCCGCATGTCCGCGTCGGCCAGACCGGGCACGACGTCAGCGGTGCGCACGTCCGCGAGCGCCAGCACCGTGGGGCCGGCGCCGGAGATCACCGCGGGGACGC
This sequence comes from Candidatus Nanopelagicales bacterium, assembly GCA_041393815.1. Classification (NCBI taxonomy): domain Bacteria; kingdom Bacillati; phylum Actinomycetota; class Actinomycetes; order Candidatus Nanopelagicales; species Candidatus Nanopelagicales bacterium. Next base: position 147,285 of record JAWKJK010000001.1, read on the forward strand.
CTTCGGCTCGCAGCGCGCTCATCACGTCGTGGGACCGCGGGAAGGCCGGGCGCCGCGCGTCCTGGTGCAGTCGGTCCTCCGTTGCCGTCATCAGCAGCGAGGGGTCCTGAGTGATCGCGTGCACCAGCAGCGCGGACCGCCCGGCGTTGAACGCGGCGTCACGGTGCGGCACGGACTCCGGCAGCAGGGCCCGGGCCGCCTTCGTGGCCACCCCCTGCGACGGGACCAGCGCGATCGGCATCAGGTCCGGGTGCGGCTCCAGCCGGACGGCGCTGGCCGCCAGGACCGCGCGGCCGTCCTCCTCCACCGCCTCCGTCTCATCCGACCAGGACAGCGTGAACCCGCCCATCAGCGCGGCCGCCACGTTGTCGGGATGGCCCTCCAGGGTGGCTACCAGGTCGAGCACGGACGCGTCCGGCAGCCGGTCCGGCCCGTCGACGACCATCGCGCGGGCCAGCAGCACGCCCGCGACGATCGCGGCGGCGGACGAGCCCAGGCCCCGGGCGTGCGGAATGCGGTTCACACAGGTCAGCGCGAGCCCGGCAGGGCGACCGCCCATCGCATCGAAAGCACGGTGCATGGTGCGAACAATCAGGTGATCCTCGTTGCGCGGCAACGAGTCCGCGCCCTCGCCGACGATCTCGACACGCAGCCCCGGGCCGTCCAGGGCGACTGCGGCGAGCTCGTCCACGAGGTCCAGGGCGAGGCCGAAGACGTCGAAGCCGGGGCCGAGGTTGGCGCTCGTGGCAGGGACGACGACCCGCACCGGGCCCTCGACGAAGGCGGGCGGCGGTCCAGGGCGGTCCGGCACCGCTCAGCCCAGCCCGAGCGCGGCCGCTGCCGCGACGGCGTCGACCGGGACAACCACTGGGTCCTTGGCCGACTCCAGCGCCCACTGCACGTCCTTGAGCCCGTTCCCGGTCAGCGTGCAGACGATCCGCTGGCCGGGGTCGAGACGCCCCGCCGCGTGCATCTGCAGCAGGCCGGCCACGCTGGCCGCGCTCGCAGGCTCGCAGAACAGACCCTCCTCCGCGGCCAGCAGCCGGTAGGCCGCGAGGATCTGCTCGTCGGTGACCGAATCGATGACCCCACCGGACTCGTCGCGCGCCTCCTCGGCCTGCCGCCACGACGCCGGGTTACCGATCCGGATCGCCGTGGCGATCGTCTCCGGGGTCGCCACCGGGTGGCCGAGGACGATCGGTGCCGCGCCGGCGGCCTGGAAGCCCCACATCCGCGGCCGGCGGGTCGCCGGACCGTCGTCGGCGTACTCCCGGTATCCCTTCCAGTAGGCGGTGATGTTGCCCGCGTTGCCGACCGGCAGGCAGTGGATGTCAGGGGCGTCGCCGAGCAGGTCGACGATCTCGAAGCTCGCGGTCTTCTGGCCCTCGATCCGCGCCGGGTTCACGCTGTTGACCAGCGCGACCGGGTAGTTGTCGGACAGGTCGCGCGCCAGGTCCAGGCAGTCGTCGAAGTTGCCGTCGACCTGCAGCAGGGTGGCGCCGTGCACCAGCGCCTGGGCCAGCTTGCCCATGGCGATCTTCCCCTGCGGCACCAGGACGGCGCAGACCATCCCCGCCTTCACCGCGTACGCCGCGGCGCTGGCGCTGGTGTTGCCGGTCGACGCGCAGATGACCGCCTTCGCGCCCTCCTCCGCGGCCTGCGAGATCGCCATCGTCATCCCGCGGTCCTTGAACGAGCCGGTCGGGTTGGCACCCTCGTACTTGAGCCACACCTCGCAACCGGTCGCCCGGCTCAGCGACTCCGCAGGGACGAGCGGAGTGCCGCCCTCGCGCAGCGAGACCACCGGCGTCGTGTCGGACACCGGGAGCCGGTCGCGGTACTCCTCGATCACCCCGCGCCACTGGTGCGCCATCAGTTGCCCGCCTCCCCTTCGACGCGCATGACGCCGACGACGTTCTTGACCGCGTCCATCCCACGCAGCTCCTCCACCGTGGCGCTCAGCGCCCGGTCGGTCGCCCGGTGGGTGCGGACCACGAGCCCGGCGTCGTCCCCGTGGCCGTCCTGGCGGACGTTCTGGATGCTGACGCCGTGCTCGGCGAAGACCTGGGCGATCGTGGCGAGCACGCCCGGCCGGTCGGCGACGTCGAGGTTGACGTAGTAGCGGGTGACGGCGTCACCCACGGGCCGGACGTCGAGGTCGGCGTACGTCGACTCCCCCGGGCCGCGGCCACCGGAAACCTTGTTGCGGGCGGCCGCGACGATGTCGCCGAGAACGGCTGACGCAGTGGGGGTACCGCCCGCACCGCGCCCGTAGAACATCATCTGCCCGGCGGCGTCGGCCTCGACGAACACCGCGTTGAACGCCTCGCGCACGCTGGCGAGCGGGTGCGACCTGGGCACCATCGTCGGGTGCACGCGGACGATGACACCTTGCTCGTCGTCCGCGAGCTCGGCCACGGCGAGCAGCTTGATGACGAAACCCATGTCCTGGGCGGCCTGGACGTCGGACAGCGTGACGCCCGAGATCCCTTCGCACGACACGTCTTCCAGCGTCACCCGGGTGTGGAACGCGAGCTCGGCCAGGATCGCTGCCTTGGCGGCCGCGTCATGTCCCTCCACGTCGGCGGTGGGATCCGCCTCGGCGTAGCCGAGCGCCTGCGCCTCGGCCAGCACCTCGGCGTAGTCGGCTCCCTCCTCGTCCATCTTAGTGAGGATGAAGTTGGTGGTCCCGTTGACGATGCCGAGGACGCGGCGGACCCGGTCGCCGGCCAGCGACTCGCGCAGCGGCCGCAGCAGTGGGATCGCGCCGGCGACGCTGGCCTCGAAGTACAGGTCGACGCCCTGCGCCTCCGCCGCGGCGTACAGCGTGGCACCGTCCTCGGCCAGCAGTGCCTTGTTGGCCGTGACGACCGAGGACCCGGACTTCATCGCGGCCAGGATCAGCGACCGAGCCGGTTCGATGCCGCCCATCAGCTCGACCACGACGTCCGCGCCGGACGCCGCCAGCGACTCCGCGTCGGTCGTGAGCTGACCCGGGTCGATGCCCTCACGGGGCTTGCCCGCGTCGCGGACCGCGACCCCGACCAGGTCCAGCGGGGCACCTACCCGCGCGGTCAGGTCGGCGGCGTGCTCGCGCATCAGCCGGGCGACCTGGGTGCCCACCGTGCCGCCGCCCAGCAGCGCGACCGTGAGGGGACGCGGTTCGGCGGCGGACGTGCTCATGCGGGCTCCTTCGACGGGGTCGGCGCACCGGGGGACGGGCGGCCGGCGCGCCCCACAGCCTCTCAGAGTCCGGGGCCCCGACGGGAATCGGGTTTCCGGCGGTCAGGCGCCCGGGTCGAGGGACAGCAGGTCGTCCTCGGTCTCGCGCCGCAGGACGACGGCGGTGGCGCCGTCCCGCACGCTCACCACGGCCGGGCGCGGCAGGTAGTTGTACGACGACGCCATCGCCCGGCAGTAGGCCCCGGTCGCCGCCACGGCGAGCAGGTCGCCCGGGGCGAGGTCCGCGGGCAGCCAGGCGTCGCGCACCACCACGTCACCACTCTCGCAGTGCTTCCCCACGATCCGGGTGAGCATCGGCTCCGCGTCCGAGGTCCGGCTGGCCAGCGTGACCGTGTAGTCGGCGTCGTACAGCGCGGTCCGGATGTTGTCGCTCATCCCGCCGTCGACCGAGACGTAGGTACGCACCACTCCGTGGCCGAGGTCCACGGGCTTCACCGTGCCGACCTCGTACAGCGTCACGCCCGAGGGCCCGACGACGGCGCGGCCCGGCTCCACGGCCAGCCGGGGCACCGGGATCCCGGCGTCCGCGCAGGCCTTCGACACGATCTCCCTCAACTGCGCCGCCATCTCGGCCACGTCCAGCGGGTCGTCGGCATCGACGTAGGCGATGCCCATGCCGCCGCCGAGGTTCAGCTCCCCGACCTCGATCCCCTGCTCGTCGCGCAGCCGGGCGGCAAGTGACGCCAGGCGTGCGGCGGCCACCTCGAAGCCCGCCGGGTCGAAGATCTGGGACCCGATGTGCGAGTGCAGCCCGACCAGGCGCAGCGACGGCAGCTTCGCGATCCGGCGGACGGCCTCCTCCGCCTCGCCACCGGCGAGCGACAGCCCGAACTTCTGGTCCTCGTGGGCGGTGGCGATGAACTCGTGGGTGTGCGCCTCGACGCCGACCGTCACGCGCACCAGGACAGGGGCGACCGTGCCCCGCTCCTCCGCCAGGGCGGCCAGCCGGGCGATCTCCAGGTAGGAGTCCACCACGAAGCGACCCACGCCGGCGTCCAGCGCCCGCGCCAGCTCGGGCACGGACTTGTTGTTGCCGTGGAACAGGATCCGCTCCCCGGGGACTCCCGCTCGGAGGGCCACCGCGAGCTCTCCACCGCTGCACACGTCGAGGTTGAGACCTTCGTCCATGATCCAGCGCGCCACCGTCGTGGCCAGGAACGCCTTGCCCGCGTAGTAGACGTCCGCCGGAGTGTCCCCGTCGTCGTACGCGCCGTGGTAGCCCCGGGCGCGGGCCCGGAAGTCGGCCTCGTCCATCACGAACAGGGGGGTCTGGAACTGCCCCGCGAGGTCGCGCACGTCGGCGCCGGCGATCCGCAGCACCCCGTCGGGGTCCCGGTCCGCACCCGCGGGCCAGATCCGGGGGTCGATGCGGTGCAGGTCCTCCGCCGAGCCCGGTCGCTGCGGGGCGCCTCCGGGCGTGAGGACGTCACCGTGCCGGGGGCCTGCGGGGTGGGCGCGCATCCGGAAAGGCTAGCGACGGCTCCGGGCCCGACGGCCCTACCCCGTCCCGTGCGAGCGCCCTAGCGTCGAATCGCCGGGACGGGTGCCGGCCCGGTCGGTCGACGTCCTCGGGAGGTCGCCATGGCAATCCGTCGCACCCCGCACGACTCCCCCGCCCCGGCCCGCTTGGACCGGTCCCTGCCGGACGGCCCGCTGCCGCCGGACCACGCGCTCGAGACGGCGCTGGTGGGCCTGGTCTCCGACGGGACCCTGACCGACGACCAGGCGCGGGCGGTGCGGGCCGCCCGCGCGGGCGCCGCCGAGGCGGAGGCTCGCTCCCAGGGCGCCCCCGCGGTCCGCCGGTCCCCCGTCCCCGAGATCCTCGGCTACGCCGGCGCGGCCCTGCTCGGCAGCGCCAGCCTCAGCCTCGTCCTCAACTCCTGGGACCGGTGGCCGGAGGGGCTGCGACTCGGCCTGCTCGCCGCCGCCGTCGTGGTCCTCTGGGCCGCCGGTCTGACCGCGATGGCGCTGGGCGGCGGGCGCCGCGCGGTGGCCGGTCAGGACAACCGGCGCCGCCTGGTCGCCACGCTGCTGGCCCTGTCCGTCCCGCTGGCCGGGCTGGCCACGCTGCAGGCCCTCGACCTGGCGATGGCCCTGCCGGACCGTAGCCCGTGGTACCTGCTCCCCGGCGTCGTGGCGTTCGCGGTCGCGGTCGGCGCGGCCGTGCTGGTGCGCGGGGCGATGACGACGCTGGCGGTGGCCGCGGGCGCGTTCTGGACCGCGGCGGCCACCGCGATGGTCCTCTTCTCCGACGTGACCGAGACCTGGGTGGCCCCGGTGGCCGCGTGGGTCCTGGGCATCGTTTGGCTGTACGCGGCCCCGCGCCTGCTCGCCGTACCCCGGCTGGGCGAGGCACTCGGCATGGCCTGGCTGCTGATGGGGCTGGTGCCCGCCGCGATGCGCCCGGTGGACGAGTTCGCGCGTGGCGAGCTCCCGGCCGAGGTGATGACGGCCGCCTGGGTCTCCCGCAGCCTGCTGCTGGTGATGGCGGTGGGCTGCCTGCTGATGTTCGCCCGCGGCGCGCACTGGCCGTACGCCGCAGGCGGGGTCGCGGCCGGCGTCTTCGCGGCCCTGAGCATCGGCGGCGGCACGCTCGGCTGGATCGCCGGGATGTTCGTGGCCGGCGCGGTGCTCCTGGCGCTCAGCGCGGTGCTGGTCGTGATCCGGCGGCGGCGGGAGGCGGCGGCTACATCCGCTCCGGGGCCGTGACGCCGCACAGGTGCAGACCGTTGGCCAGCGTCTGCCGGGCGGCGGCGCACAGCCACAGCCGGGCCACGTGGATCGGCTCGACCTGCTCGTCGCCGCGCGGCAGCACCCGGCAGGAGTCGTAGAACTTGTGGTAGGCCGTGGCCAGGTCCTCCAGGTAGCGGGCGACCCGGTGCGGCTCGCGCAGCTCGGCGGCGGACGCCACCACGCGGGTGAACTCGCCCAGCACGCCCAGCAGGTCGCTCTCCCGGTCGTGCGTGAGCAGCGCCGGGTCGAACGGCATGCTCCGCCAGTCGATCCCGAGGTCCGCGGCGTTGCGCAGGACCGAGGAGATCCGCGCGTGGGCGTACTGCACGTAGAAGACCGGGTTGTCGTTGGTGCGCTGGGTGAGCAGGTCGATGTCCAGCGTCAGCGGGGAGTCCGCCGGGTAGCGGATCAGGGTGTAGCGGGCGGCGTCGACGCCGACCTCGTCGACCAGGTCCTCCAGGGTGATGATGTTCCCGGCCCGCTTGGACAGCCGGACCTCCTCGCCTGCCTTGTACATCTTCACGAGCTGGCCGATGAGGACCTCGATGTTGCGGTCCATGTCGTCGCCCGCGCAGGCGGCGACCGCCCGCAGCCTGTTGACATAGCCGTGGTGGTCAGCGCCGAGCAGGTAGATGTTGATGTCGAAGCCCCGCGCACGCTTGTCGACGTAGTACGCGGTGTCGGACGCGAAGTAGGTCAGCTCGCCGTCCGCCTTGACCAGCACCCGGTCCTTGTCGTCGCCGAAGTCGGTGGTGCGCAGCCAGACCGCGCCGTCCTGCTCGAAGACGTGCCCCTGCTCCCGCAGCTTGGCCAGGCCGCGGTCCACGGCCCCGGACGTGTGCAGCGACCGCTCGGAGTACCAGACGTCGAAGTGGGTGCGGAACAGCTCCAGGACGTCCTTCTGCTGCTGCAGCTGCAGCGCGTAGCCGGCCTCCCGGAAGGCCTCCATCTGCTCGTCGTCGGGCAGGTCCCGGATGCCCGGGTCCTCCGCCACGATCCGGGCTGCCAGGTCCATGATGTAGGCGCCGTGGTAGCCGTCCTCGGGCACCGGCCGGCCGTGCGCGGCCGCCTTGATGGACTCGCCGAACCGGTCCATCTGCACGCCGCGGTCGTTGATGTAGAACTCCCGCGCCACCGACGCGCCCGCGGCCTCCAGCACCCGCGCGATGGCGTCGCCGACCGCGGCCCAGCGGGTGTGCCCCAGGTGCAGCGGCCCGGTCGGGTTGGCGGAGATGAACTCGACGTTGACGCTCTCCCCGTCGAGGGAGTCCCCGCGGCCGTAGGCGGGGCCCGCGTCCACGACCGTGCGGGCCAGCTCGCCCTGGGCCGCGGACTCCAGCACCACGTTGATGAAGCCCGGCCCCGCCACCTCCGTGGACGCGATCCCGTCCACCTCGGCCAGCGCGTCGGCGACCAGCTGGGCCACCTCGCGGGGCGGGCGGCCGGCGGGCTTGGCCAGCTGCATGGCCACGTTGGTCGCGTAGTCGCCGTGCTCCCGGTTGCGGGGGCGCTCGACCTTGACCTCGCCGGGGACCTCGACGGCGAGGGCACCCTCGTCGACGAGCCGCTGGAGCACCGCCGCGAGGGCCTCGGAGAGCTGGTCGGGCGTCATGGCGCCGGAGCCTACCCAGGCCGTCGCGGAGGTGCCCCGGGCCGCTCCCGGCGACGCGACCGTGCCGAGTGGTGCCCGGCACCCCCGCGGACCCGCTACACTCGTGACCGCTGAGCACCACCACCGTTCTACGGCGCCCGTGGACCACGTCTCCGGGCGCTTTGCTACATAGAGATGTCCGCTTCACGGCTAGTCCACGAGCGATCTCCACGAGCAGGACGACGGCGAGGCACGGCACCAGGCGGGGAGCAACAAGGCGACTCGCAGTTTTTCGCTCAAGGAGATTCGCATGACTCAGGGCACCGTGAAGTGGTTCAACGCCGAGAAGGGCTTCGGGTTCATCGCCCAGGCCGATGGCGGCGCTGACGTCTTCGTCCACTTCTCGGCCATCCAGATGGACGGCTACCGCACGCTGGAGGAGAACCAGCGCGTCGAGTTCGAGATCGTCCAGGGCCCCAAGGGCCCCCAGGCGGAGAACGTCCGCCCGGCCTGATCGCTGGCTTCACCGGTAGGGGTCCCGTCGCGACGGGGCCCCTTCCGGCGTTCCCGGGCCCGTGATGTGATGGCTGGGTGCGCACCCTGCTGAACCTGCTCTGGCTGGTGTTCGTAGGCATCGGCACGGCGCTGACCTACGTGCTGGCCGGGGTCATCTCCTTCATCCTCATCGTCACCATCCCCTTCGGCATCGCCTGCTTCCGGCTGGCCGGCTACGCGCTGTGGCCGTACGGACGGACGGTGGTGCACGACCCGGAGGCGGGTGCGATGAGCACGATCGGCAACGTGCTGTGGTTCGTGTTCGCCGGCTGGTGGCTGGCGCTGTCCCAGTTCGTCGCCGGGATCGTCTACTGCGTGACGATCATCGGGATCCCATTCGGGATCGGGCTGTTCAAGCTGGCCCGGCTGTCGCTGAACCCGCTCGGCAAGCAGGTGGTGCCGGTGGAGTTCGCCGACGTGGCGCGCGGCGGGGTGTCCGCATACGTGCCCGTGCAGTAGGGCCTAGGACGGCAGCTGCAGGATCTCCACGCTGACGCCCAGTTCCTCGCTGCGCTCGCCGTTGTAGATCCCCTTCAGCGGCGGCACGTCGCCGTAGTCCCGGCCGCGAGCGACCACCACGTGCCCGACGCCGACATAGCGGTCGTTGGTGGGGTCGTGCGCCTCCCACCCGCCGGTCCAGCACTCCACCCAGGCGTGGCTCTCCCCGTGGACGCTGCTGCCGACCGCCGGCTCCTCGGTGTGCAGGTAGCCGCTGACGTAGCGGGACGGGACCCCCACGGCGCGCAGCAGCGACAGGGTCGCGTGCGAGAAGTCCTGGCAGACGCCGTGCCCGGAGTTCCACGCCTCGTGCGCGGTGGTGGACACGGTCGTGACACCAGGGGTGTAGGTCATCCGCTCGCGCACCACCGCGACGGCCGCGGCCACCGCGACGCGTGGGGTCGGCAGCGCCCGCAGCATCCGCACGGTCTCGACCCGGTCCGGGTCCGCGGCCGCGTCGTCGACGTAGCCGGTGGGGTCGAGGTACTCGCACCAGCGGTCCCGCACCGCCGGGTCCGCCAGGTCCTCCCAGGACGCCGACCCGGCGAGCACCGGTGCCCGGGTCACCTCCACCGTGCTCGTGGACACGACCTCGAGCACCCGGTGCTCCTCGTGCACGTCGAAGGCTTCGACGAAGGCCCCCCAGTAGTCCACGTACGACGTCACCCCGGCGCTCGGGGTCACGTCCAGCCGGTGCGACAGCAGCACCTGGCCGTCCCCGTCGTTCGGGGTCATCCGGACCTCGTTGAACGACGCGTGCACGGGGCCCGCGTAACGCAGCCCGGTGCGATGGGTGATGCGCAGCCGCCGGCCGTGCTCCTCGGCAGTCATGTCAGTGGCTCCAGACGATCGTGCCGGCCTGCCGGAAGTACGCCTCGACCACCGCGTCGGACGCCCGGGTCGCCCCCGCCTGCGCGTCTCGGGCCAGCCGGTCCACCTCGGCCGGGGTCGGTGAGACGACGTACTCGACCCGGGATCGCAGCATGCCGACCTCGCGCAGCAGCATCCCGCCGTCGTCGACGCCCATCAGTTGCAGCGCCCGGACCGCGTCCTCGGCGTGCGCGGCGCAGCTGCGCACCGACCGGGGGTTCACCTCGTCGAGGAGCAGGAACGCGCGCACCTCGTCCCCGCTCATGGACAGCCCCGCGCGCAGGAACGCGTCGTGCATGCCCGCGGCCCGCAGGGTCGCCACCGGGCCGGTCTCGGGCCACAGCTGGTCGTGCCGGACGTTCATCAGCCGAACCGTCATGTCGATGCGCTCCAGGGACCGGCCGAGGTCCATGAACAGGTAGCCCTCGTCGCGCGGCATGGTCCACTGCAGGACCCCGTTGACCACCAGCAGCCGTTCGATCACCCGGTGCAGGGCGACCCCCGGGCTGGCCGCCAGCGCCAGTCCCCGCGACAGCGCCAGGTAGGCGCCGTTGAGGGCCTCGTAGACGTCGCTGGAGATGGTGTCCCGGATGGCCCGGGCGTTCTCCCGCGCGCCCGACACCGAACCGGAGATGGTCGCCGGCAGGTCCGGCGTGCCGACCAGCGCCCGCACCAGGCCGGCCGTCTCGACGGCATCGACCCGGGGCAGCGACAGCGCGTCCAGCAGGACGACGCAGGCGGTCTCCTCCGACTCCAGCCGCTCCTCGACCAGCAGTTGGTGGTGCTCGGACAGCATCCGGGCGGTGGCCTCGGCGCGCTCCAGGTAGCGCCCCATCCAGAAGTACGACTCGGCGATGCGGCTCAGCACGGCGACCCACCGGCCTGCTGCTGCTGGGCCTCCTGCTGGCGCAGCCGCTCGTCGTGCGTCTTCGGGGCGTCCGCGCGGCTCGGCAGCGGGGTGATCCGGCGGCGAGCGCGCGTGCGGCGCGGCTCAGGCCGCTGGGTCGGGCCGCTGCCGTCCTCCAGCACCCAGGTGTCCTTGGAGCCGCCGCCCTGGCTGGAGTTGACGACCATGCTGCCCTCGGGCAGGGCCACCCGGGTCAGGCCTCCGGGCAGCACGTAGACCTGACGGCCGTCGTTGACCGCGAAGGGACGCAGGTCGACGTGCCGCGGGGCCAGCGAACCGTCCTCCACCACCGTCGGCGACGTGGACAGGGTCACGATCGGCTGGGCGATCCAGCCGCGCGGGTCGCGGCGGATCACCGACGCGACCTCCGCCAGCTGGCCGTCGCTGGCCCGGTCCCCCATCACCAGGCCGTAGCCGCCGGACCCGTCGACCGGCTTGATGACCATGCGGTCCAGCCGCTCCACGACCCACTCGAGCACGTCCGGCTGCTGAAGGTCGTACGTCTCGACGTTGGGCAGCAGCGGCTCCTCGCCGAGGTAGAACCGGATCAGCGCGGGGACGTACGGGTAGATGGCCTTGTCGTCCGCGACGCCGTTGCCCACGGCGTTGGCGATGGTCACGTTGCCCGCGCGCGCCGCGTTGACCAGGCCCGGCACGCCCAGCACCGAGTCGGGCCGGAACTGCACCGGGTCGAGGAAGTCGTCGTCGATGCGCCGGTAGAGCACGTGCACCGGTCGGGGACCCTGCGTGGTCCGCATCCAGACCAGGTTGTCCCGGCAGTACAGGTCGCGGCCCTCGACCAGCTCGATACCCATGCGGCGGGCCAGGAACGCGTGCTCGAAGTGCGCGCTGTTGTGCACGCCCGGGGTGAGGACCGCGACCACCGGGTCCATGACGTGGGCCGGGGCGGCCGCGCGCAGCGCGTCCAGCAGCCGCTCGGGGTACTCCGCCACCGGCCGGACCCGGTGCCCGGAGAACACCTCCGGCAGCACGTGTGCGAGCGCCCGCCGGTTCTCCAGCACGTAGGACACGCCGGACGGGTTGCGCAGGTTGTCCTCCAGGACGCGGAACACCCCCTCCGCGTCGCGGACCAGGTCGACGCCGGCGACGTGGATCCGGACGCCGTTCGGCGGCTGGAGGCCCCACGCCTGCCGGTGGTAGTGCGTCGAGCTGACCACCAGGTGCCGCGGGATGATCCCGTCGGCGAGCACGTCGCCGACGCCGTAGATGTCCTCCAGGAACATCTCCAGCGCCCGGATCCGCTGCGCGACGCCGGCCTCGAGGTGGCGCCAGTCCTCCGCCCCGATGACCCGGGGGACCAGGTCCATCGGCAGCGGCCGCTCCCGGCCGGACAGCGAGAAGGTGATGCCCTGGCGGTCCAGGTACGCATCGCGCAGCCGGGCCCGCTCCTCCAGACCCTCGGGTCCGAGCCGGGACAGCACCCGGTGCACCCGCCCGGGCGCCGACCGCGCGTCGGCTGCGGGCATCTCGTCGTACGGCTCCGCGCCGACCCGCCGCAGCCCGGGGGTCGCCGTCATGCGGACAGGATCTACCAGATCGGCGCGCCTCGGGTGACGATGGGGGGCATGAGCACAGGTGGAGACGACATCGAGCGCCTGCTGCGCGAGGTCGACGCGCTGAACGCGGGCGGGGCCCCTGCCGGGGGCTCCGCGGGCAAGGAGGTCGCGTCCCGCGGGTCGACGCCGCAGCCGAAGGGCCGCAAGGGCAAGGAGGTGGAGGAGTCCGGCGGGAGCGCGGGCGGCCGGGTCGCCTTCGCACTGCTGGCGGCGGTCGTCGTCGGAGTCATCGGCGCGTTCGTCGGCATGTTCCTCGGGCCGATCCCGCTGCTGGCCACCGGGTTCTGGGCGACCGGCCTCGGTGCCGCGTTCGGCGCGTTCCTGACGGCCCTGGTGGCGGGCCCGCCGCGCTGGTTCGACTCGTAGCAGTTCCCGCCGCCGCGGGGCGGGAGCGGACGGGCGGCAGGGGGCGGGCCCGCAGCCGACCAGGGGAGGGAGGTCGGCCGGCCGCGGGCCCGATGGCCGGTCCCCACCCCCGTGGGAGACCGGCACCGTCGATGTGCCCGGGTGCTCGACGGCCAAACCGGGACCTGTGGTCCGGGCCATGTCGGTTCCGTCACAGACGCCCGGTCGTCCGCCACCCCGGGATTCGGAGCGCGACCGCGCCGGCTGATAACCTCCCGCTCGTCCCTGGCCCCCGTAGCTCAGGGGATAGAGCAGTGGCCTCCGGAGCCATGCGCGCAGGTTCGAATCCTGCCGGGGGCACCAGATCCGGGAGGGTGCCGTGCTCCGCGCGGACATGGTGCAGGCGTATGTCATCGACCTGCTCAAACGGCTCACCGGGAGCACCGTCAGTCCGGACGCGGACGGCGACCTGCCGGTGCACTACCAGGGCGGCGCGTTCTTCGTCCGCGTCGTCGGCAACGACGGCAACCCGCTGGTCCAGGTCTTCGCCGTCGCCGTCGCCGGGCTCGCTCCCAGCCCGGGGCTGTATGAGGCGCTCAACGGCATCAACACCCAGCTGCAGTTCGCCCGGGCGTTCCACGTCCAGGAGCAGGTGCTCATCGAGTCGGAGATGTTCGGTGCGGACGTGAACCCGGCCAACTTCGAGCACGCCTGCCGCTACGTCGCCGGGGCCACCGACGCCTTCGGCAAGCGGCTGGTCGAGTCGTTCGGCGGGCGGCCGTTCTTCGAGGAGCGCAAGACCGAGGCGTACGACGAGCACTACCCGCGGGGCCTCGGCGGCTACCTCTGACACTCAGCCGGTCGACTCGGCGTCGCCGCCGGCCCCCTCGTGGCCGTCCACGGTGTCGGTCGTGGGCCGGCGCAGCCGGCGCGACGGGTCCGCGGCCAGCTCCTCGACCTTGGCCCAGACGCGGGAGCGGACCTCGCCCATGTTCATCTCGCCCAGGTGGGTGACCCGGCCGATGATGAGATCGTCGATGGGCAGGTCCGGGTAGGCGAGCAGGTGCTGGCGGTACTCCTGCTCGTTCGCGATCAGCACGTTGGAGACCCCGGGCACGTCGATGTGCGCCTCGACGTACGGGCTGATGACGATCTCGTGCGTGGAGTAGATGTTCGTGACGCGGTCGGCGACCGGCGGCAGCTCGTCGTGCAGGCGAGTGAGGAACTCCGACCCGGCCGCCATGTCGGTGAGGGCCGGAGTGAGGTCGCGCCCGGTCCAGCGCAGCAGCCGGGTCACGCGAGACGCGCTGCGCGAGCCGTGCCAGGGCGCGCCGACCGAGAAGACGTACAGCACCTGGTCGGGGTGGTCGATCAGGTAGCGCAGGCAGGCCAGCGCGCCCTGCGAGTGGCCGACCAGCACCAGCGGCGCGTCCGGCCTGCGCCCCTGCGCGAGCAGGCCCTTGCGGATGTCGCGGGCGAGGTGCTCCTGGGACGAGTGCAGCGGGAGCGTGACGCCGAAGCTGGCCAGGGTCACCAGGAAGGCATTGGGGTGCCGCTCGAGGACGCCCCGCATCATCGCGTTCGCGGCGACGCCCTTGATGGCGGTGCCCGCGACGATGGGGACGGCGATCGGCATGCTCAGTCCCGCCCTTCCGGCCCTGCGGAGCCTCGCTCCACGGCACCGTACGAAGGGCCCGAGCCGTAGAGGCCAACGTCATGGCCCCCGTCAGGCCCCGGCGCGTCCAGCGTGAGGTGCACCACGCCGCGCCACGACTCCCCCGGCGCGAGCGTCCGCCAGCCCAGGTCCCGTCCCGGCCGCTGCAGGTGCACCGCGTCGGTGGGGCAGGTGTAGGGCTCCACCGCGACCGACTCCCGGTTCGGTGGCGTGAACACGACGATCTCGCGGAAGGAGGCATCGCCGCGCAGCGCCAGCCGCAGTCCGTCACCGAGCACGGCGGCGCGCTCCATCAGGCCGTCCGGGCCGGGCGCGAACGCGGGCAGCCCGGTGAGCACCTCGTCGAGGGACCGGTCCCCCAGCGCGGGGGCGGATCTCAGGTCGGTCCGGTCGTCCACCGGGGCGAGCTCGCCGGTCGGGATGCCGTCCGCGAGCAGCCAGCGCTCGTCGGCACCGCACCAGACCCGGGTCCGCTCCACCGCCCCGGCAAGCGGGCGCAGGTACGCGTGGAGGCCGAGGCCGAAGGGCGCCGGCTCGTCCCCTCGGTTGGCCACCTCGGCGACGATCGCCAGCGCCCGGTCCGAGAGCGCGTACGTCAGCGTGAGCTCCAGGGCACCCGGCCAGACCTGGGCGGGGTCGGCGGTGTCCCGGTCGAGCGCGAACCGGCCGGTGACCGAGCCCGGGCCGGTGCGCTCGTACCGGCTCCAGGCGGCGCGGCAGGCGTAGCCGTGGATCGCGTTCGGGTCGCCCGGGTGCGTGCGCGGCAGGTCCCATCGGCGGCCGCCCGCGTCGAAGGACGCTCCGGCGATCCGGTTCGGGAACGGGAACAGCACGGGGATCCCGCTGCGCGTCGGGCTCCCGCCGCGCAGCGCGTCCGGCTCCGCGTGCACGACGTCCACCGGATCCCTGCCGTCCACCGGCACCAGCGCCAGCCGGACGCAGTTGAACCCGAGGGCCGGGCTGACGTCGGCGAGCGCGCCGCCGGGGCTGACGAGCCGGACCGGCTCGCCGAGTCCGGCGCTCACCCCTCCCGCAGCCAGTCGGCCGCGGACACCCGCCGGACGCGGTAGCCGTACTGCTTCAGGCCGGTGACCAGGGTGGCCGCCGCGGACGGGTCGGTGGTGTGCACGACGACGACGCCGATCGGGTACGGGGCGCCCGTGGCGGCGCACTGGGACAGGTAGTCCAGCACCGGGATGGTCGAGTCGGGGGCCCCGTCGACCCCGGCGCCCAGGTCGTCGTCGAGCCACAGCTCGTCGAGGAACAGGTCCTCGGTGTGCAGCTCGGCGAGCACGTCCAGCGCCTCCTGGGAGGTGTGGGCGCGACGGTGCGCGTAGCCGTCGTCGGTGAACGTGCGGGTGTCGTCGACCAGCAGCCGCTGCATGGGGTCAGCCTGCCATCGCTGCCAGGGCCGCCGCGGCGAGTTCGCCGGGGTCGCGGCCCTCGACGTCGAGGACGACGTCGGCGGCCGCGGCCAGGACGTCCGCCCGGGCCCGCACCTGCGCCGCGAGGAGCTCCGCCCGGGCCCCCGGATCCAAGGGCAGCAGCGGTCTCCGCGGGCCGGTGGTGGTCCTGCGGGCCAGGGTCGACGGCGTCGCGCGCAGCCAGACGACCACGCCGGCCCGCCTCAGCCGCTCGGGCAGGTCGCGGTCGTCCGCGGCGCTGGCGGGCAGCGTCGCCACGCAGGGCTCGGGCGCCGACAGGATCAGGTCGACGACCCGCGCCTCGGCGCGGTGCAGGGCCTCCACGCCCTGCTCGCGCTCCAGTTCCGCCGCGTCGCCGCCGGCCTCGGCCCGCAGCAGGACGTCGTTGTCGAGCAGCGACCATCCGGTCCGTTCCGCGACCGCGACCCCCACCGACGACTTGCCCGACCCCATCAGGCCCACGAGGAGCAGCCGGCGGGGGCGGGCGGGCGTCATGAGGGGACGTCCTCCGCGTCCTCGTCCGGCACGCCAGTCAGGCGGCAGGCCGCGGCCACCGCCTGGCTGATGCTGTGCCAGATCCGGTCCGGACCGAGCAGCCCCACGAACCCGGCCTTCTCCATCACCAGCTCGGCCCGGCTGAGGACACGGGCGAGCACGAGTTCGACCTCCATCCCGCGCAGCTCGACCAGGAGCGTGTGCAGGACGTCCACCGCGGTGGTGTCGAGCTGCCCCGTGGCTTCGAGGTCGAGCACGACCGCGCGGGTGCCCGGCGCCCCGTCCAGCTCGGCCAGGATCAGCCCGTGGGCGTCCTCGCAGTTCACCCAGAACAGCGGGGCATCCAGCCGCAGCACCAGGATGCCCGGGACCGGACGTCGCTCCGGGTGCCCCCGCAGCGACCCCCACCCGGCCCGCTCGTGCGGGATCCGGCCCAGCGGGTCGACGCGCACCTTGCTGGACCGGTACACCAGGCCCAGCAACGAGATCCCGACCGCGGCGAGCAGGCCGTACAGCGGGCCGAGCAGGACCACGCCCAGCAGCCCCGTCCACGCCCCGACGTAGTCGTTACGCCGCACCTTCCGATAGCGGGTCATCGTCCGCGGCGCGATCAGGAACCACACGCTCATCACGACCACGGCGGACAGCACGACCCGGGGTAGGTCGGCGAGCAGGTCGGTGAAGGCGACCAGGACCACCAGCACCGCGACCATGGCCGCGAGGGCCGAGATCTGGCTGCGGGCGCCCGCCGACACGGCGGATGCCGTCCTGCTGAGGCTGCCGCACACGGACAGTCCGCCCGAGAAGCCGGCGGCGACGTTGGCCGCGCCCACCCCGACGAACTCCTGGTCGGCGCTGATCCGGTATCCGCCGCGCGCCGCGAACAGCCGGGCAGCCGACAGGCCCTCCCCCACGGCGACGAGGGCCAGGGCCACCCCGCCGAGCGCGATCGTCGGCAGGTCGGAGGGGTCGACCTGGGGCACGCCCAGCGGCGGGAGTCCCTGCGGCACCGGCCCGATGACCTCGACGTCGTGCGACTGCAGGTCGAGCACCGGCGCCAGCGCGATGCCCGCCACCATCAGCGTGAGCGCCCACGGCCAGCGCGGCGCCAGCCGGTGGCCGGCGATGAGGACGGCCAGACAGAACAGCCCGATCCCGAGCGTTACCGGGTTCGTCTCGCCGAGCTGCTGCACCGTGGCCCACAGGCGCGGCACGAACTGGTTCGGCTCCTTGGGCAGGCCCAGGATGTGCGGCAGCTCGCCCACGATCACGGTGAGCGCGAGGCCGAAGGTGAAGCCGGTGATGACCGGCTTGGACATGAAGTCGGTGATCCACCCCAGGCGGACCGTGCCCGCCAGCATCAGGATCAGCCCGCACGCCAGCGCCAGCGCCGCGGACAACGCCGCCGCCTCGGCGGGGCTGCCGGACCCGACCAGGCCGAACACCACCGATCCGGACATCAGCGCGACGGTCGAGGACGGGCCCACCGACAGCTGCCGGGAGGAGCCGAAGATGGCGTACGCCAGCAGCGCACCGGGCAGGGCATAGAGGCCGACCTGCACCGGGGCGTCCGCCACCCCCGCATAGCCCAACGCGATCGGGATGGCCACCGAGGCCACCACGAGGCCGGCCAGCAGGTCCTTGGGAAGCCACGACCACTGGTAGCGGGGCAGCCAGCGCACGATCGGCACGTAGCGGCCGAGCCCGACCCCCGACAGCACGGTCATCGAGCGTCCCGACCGGCGTTCACTCGAGCAGGTGCAGCATTCCCCGCAGGGGGACGCCCACCCAGGCCGGCCGGTTGTTCAGCTCGTAGGCGACCTCGTACGCCGCCTTCTCCAGCAGGAACGAGCGCAGCAGGACCTCGCTGGCCTCCTGCCCCTCCGGCAGCAGGGTCGGTCCGGCGGTCCCCAGGTACGAGGTCAGGAACGAGGCGCTCACCCACGACGTCCAGAACCGGGCGGCGCCGACCAGTGTCGGCATGACCTCGGCCTCGTCCTGGACGTTGTTCTGGACGACGTGCTCGCTCAGCCCGGTGTAGGCCGCGTAGTGGAACGACCTGAGCATCCCCGCCACGTCCCGCAGCGGGGACCGCTTGATCCTGCGCTGCGAGAGCGACTTCGCCGGCTCGCCCTCGAAGTCGATGATCATGAAGTCCCGACCGGTGAACAGCACCTGACCCAGGTGGTAGTCCCCGTGCACACGGATCCGCAGCGCGCCGATGCGCTCCCCCTTCACCGCCTCGATGGCCGCGTACAGCGCGTCCTCCGAGGCGAGGAGCCGGTCGGCGTCCTCCGCTGCCGCGCCCGCGAGCGTGCCGCGGCGACGGCGCAGAAGGGACAGCATCTGGCGGAACTGGTTGCGCGAGGACTGGTAGATCGAGCGCTGGTAG
Organism: Candidatus Nanopelagicales bacterium; assembly: GCA_041393815.1. Lineage (NCBI taxonomy): Bacteria > Bacillati > Actinomycetota > Actinomycetes > Candidatus Nanopelagicales > Candidatus Nanopelagicales bacterium. The sequence goes on from JAWKJK010000001.1 coordinate 165,590, forward strand.
TGGGGGGTGAACGCCTCAGGGGCAAGGTCCGGCAGATCCCTCGCCGAGGCCAGCGCCAGGTGCATCTGGGCAGTCCGCTCGCCCAGCAACGCCGCCTGCTGGAGGTAGGCACCGAACAGGTCCTGGGCCGGGTCCGGAACCTCCAGATCGACGAGGCTGTTGGGGGGCCGGGTGTCGGTCAGCAGACCCGGCTCGTCGGCGAACTCCTGCTGCACGTCCTCGTAGTAGCCGCCGAGGTGGCTGAGCGTGTACGACCAGGCGTCGTCCTCGTGCGCGACGAGTTCCTGCAGGACGGCGAGGGTCCGCTGCTGGCCGTCGACGTCGGTGTAGGTCAGCGCCCCCGCCATCGCCGGGACGTGCGGGAACTTGACCCGCTCGGTGAGGAACCGGCCGAGTTCCCAGTCCGGGTTCAGTCCCCGGGAGGCACGCCGGAACACCTTGAGGATCAACCGGTCGCCGTAGAGCACCGAGGTGTTGCTCTGCTCGCCCCGGGCCACCGACGGCGTCAGCTCGTCGTCGCCACGCAGCGACCGGTACACGCTGGTGGTGACGCCCTGCACCACTCCGGCCGAGCCGCGGTGCTTCTGCCGGCGGCCGATCGCCTCCAGCAGCCGGGTATCGACGGTGGAGTCGTAGGTCGCGTCGTAGACCAGGCCGTCGGCACCGTGCTGCCCTCGAGGCCGGACGCGCAGCACTGCGGCGGCGGGGATGTCGTGCAGGACCGCGTCGACGGCGTCCCCCGTCGCGAAGGCCAGCGGGAGGACGTACGTGCTGGGCTCGCCGTCGGTGTAGGCCACTTGGACCAGCACCAGGTAGGCGAGGTCCGACCGGCCCTTGCGCGGCAGCGGGACCGCGTCGAGGACCGTCACCGTCTGGATGGTGCGGGCCTTGGCGCCGTACCAGCGCCGGTGCACCAGGACCTCCGGCAGCGCGGCCTCGAACGCGCCACGCGCCCTCGTCTGGGTGAAGAGGGTGTCCCAGGACCCGCTCAGCGTGACCGACGGGACATCGGGCCCCTCCTCGCCGGCCGGCGTCACTTCCTCCGGTCGAGGCTCGAGCTTGAGCCAGTAGAAGGAGTGCGGGCCCAGGGTCAGGAAGTACGGCAGCTCGCCGATCGTGGGGAAGGGCGTCTTGCCGAACAGCTCGACCGGCGTGCGGCCCTGGAACTCGGCCATGTCGAGCTCGGCGTACTGCACGTAGCGGGAGAGGTTCGCCACGACCAGGACCGTCTCGTCCCCGCTGGAACGCACGAAGGCCAGCACCTTCGGGTTGTCCGGGTGAAGGAAGGTGATGTCGCCGCGCCCGAACACCGGGTGCCGCTGCCGCAGCGTGATCAGCCGACGCATCCACCACAGCAGGGACGTCGGGTTGTTCTGCTGCGAGGCGACGTTGATGGACTCGTAGCGGTACTCCGGGTCGATGTTGACCGGCAGGAACAACTTCTGCGGGTTGGCCTTGGAGAACCCGGCATTCCGGTCAGCAGTCCACTGCATCGGCGTGCGCACGCCGTCGCGGTCGCCGAGATAGATGTTGTCCCCCATGCCGATCTCGTCGCCGTAGTACAGCACCGGCGTCCCGGGGAGCGAGAACAGCAGCCCGTGCAGCAGCTCGATCTTGCGCCGGTTGTTGTTGAGCAGCGGGGCCAGCCGGCGGCGGATGCCCAGGTTGATCCGGGCCCGCGGGTCCGCGGCGTAGGCGCGGTACATGTAGTCCCGCTCCTCGTCGGTGACCATCTCCAGGGTCAGCTCGTCGTGGTTGCGTAGGAAGAGCGCCCACTGTGCGTTGGCGGGGATCTCCGGCGTCTGCTGCAGGATGTCGATGATCGGGTAGCGGTCCTCCAGCTGCACCGCCATGTACATCCGCGGCATGACGGGGAAGTTGAAGGCCATGTGGCACTCGTCGCCGTCGCCGAAGTACTCGCGGGTGTCCTCCGGCCACTGGTTGGCCTCCGCGAGGACCATCCGGTTGGAGTACTTCGCGTCCATGTGCGCGCGCAGCTTCTTCAGGAACGCGTGCGTCTCCGGCAGGTTCTCCCCGGTCGTCCCCTCGCGCTCGTACAGGTAGGGGATGGCGTCCAGGCGCAGGCCGTCGACCCCGAGGTCCATCCAGAAGTCCAGCGCCTTGAGCACGGCGTCGTGGACCGCGGGGTTGTCGAAGTTGAGGTCGGGCTGGTGGTGGTAGAAGCGGTGCCAGTAGTAGGCGCCCGCCACCGGGTCCCAGCTCCAGTTCGAGGGCTCGAAGTCCTTGAAGATGATGCGCGCGTCGGCGTACTTGTCCGGGGTGTCGCTCCACACGTAGAAGTCGCGCCACTTCGACCCCGGCTTGGCGTGCCGGGACCGCTGGAACCACGGATGCTGGTCGCTGGTGTGGTTGATGACGAGCTCGGTGATGACCCGCAACCCGCGGCGGTGGGCCTCGTCGACGAACCGCTTGACGTCGGCCATGGTCCCGTACGACGGGTTGACGCCGGTGTAGTCGGCGATGTCGTACCCGTCGTCACGCAGCGGCGAGGGGTAGAACGGCATCACCCACAGCGCGGTGACCCCGAGGTCCTGCAGGTAGTCCAGCTTCTCGGACAGCCCGCGGAAGTCCCCGATGCCGTCGCCGTCGCTGTCGAAGAACGACTTGACGTGTACCTGGTAGATGACGGCGTTCTGGTACCACAGCGGGTCGTCGTCCAGCACCAGCAGCGCGTCCCGCTCCGGCATCGTCGCGCGGCCCATGGGCGCTGCTCCCTCTCGTCCCTCGGCGGCATGGTCGTCCCTGGGCGCGGCGGGCGCCCCGAGGACCGAGGCTATTGCCGTCGGCGGCCGCACGCGGCCGGATCGGCGCAGCGGCCGCGGCGTCCGGCCGGGCACGGTAGGAAGGGCCCATGCGCCTGGGCCTGACGATCCCGCTCGAGGGAATGCCGCCGGACGAGCTGCGGCGACTGGTGGAGTCCCTGCCCGACCTCGGCTACACCGACGCGTGGTCGATGGAGGTCGCCGGCACCGACGCGTTCACCCCGCTGGTGCTGGCCAGCCAGTGGGCACCGTCGCTGCGGCTCGGGACCGCGATCGTGCCCGTCCACACCCGCGGGCCGGCCCTGATCGCACAGAGCTTCGCGGCGCTCGCGCAGGCCGCGCCGGGACGGGTCGCCGCCGGGATCGGGGCGTCCAGCCCGACGATCGTCGAGGCCTGGAACGGGATCGCGTACGAGGAGCCCTACGCGCGGGTGCGCGACACGCTGCGGTTCCTGCGGCTGGCCTTCGCCGGCGGCAAGGTGGACCTGGAGTCGCCGACGGTGCACGTGCGCGGGTTCCGTCCCGGGCTGGTGCCCGACCCGGCTCCCCCGATCCTGCTCGCCGCGCTGCGCAGCGGGATGCTCGCGCTGGCCGGCCGCGAGGCCGACGGCGCGATCCTCAACTGGCTGGCAGCCGACGACGTGCCGAAGGTGGCGGGGATCGTGCACGACGCCGCCGCCGGTGCCCCTCGCGAGATCGCGGCCCGCATCTTCGTGATCCCGACGGCGGACGCCGAGGTGGCCCGCGGGGTCGCCCGGTTCGCGATCGCCGCGTACCTCACGGTCGGGGCGTACGCGGCCTTCCACGAGTGGCTGGGCCGGGGCGACCGACTCGGTGAGACCTGGCGGCTGTGGGCCGCCGGCGAGCGTCGCGCCGCGGCCGCCGCCGTACCCGACTCCGTCGTGGACGAGCTGGTCGTGCACGGACCGCCCGAGGCCTGCCGCGAGCACGTGGCGGCGTACGTCGAGAACGGGGTGACGACCCCGGTCCTGGCCCTGCTGCCGGGCGGCTACGACGTCGCCGCGGCGGTCCGGGCGCTCGGGGCGCGCTGACCGGCGGGGAGCGGCAGGATCGGGGCATGGATCTCACGACCGCGCTCGACTTCGTCCGCCCCCGGCACCGCGGCGTGCTGGTCACCCTCAAGGCCGACGGCCGCCCGCAGCTGTCCAACGTGATGTACGCCCTGGCCGACGACGGCGTGGTCCGCGTCTCCGTCACCGAGACCCGGGCGAAGACCGCCAACGCCCGTCGCGACCCGCGCGTCAGCCTGTACGTGACCGCCGACGACTTCTGGTCCTACGCGGTGGTCGAGGGGGAGGCGGAGCTGACGCCGGCCGCGCGCGACCCGCAGGACCCGACCGTGCAGGAGCTGGTCTCGCTGTACCGGGAGATCAGCGGCGAGCATCCCAGCTGGGACCAGTACCGGTCGGCGATGGTGGCCGACCGTCGGCTCGTGCTGCGACTGCGCCCGACCTACGCCTACGGGATGCTCCAGGGCTGACCGCGGGCGCGACACGCGCTACTCCAAGATCGCCGAAAAGTCACGTCCCGCAAGGCCTTGTGGTCGTGTCCGCCCCCCTGTTAGAACTCGTACACCTCGCCGGAGACGGCGAGGGTCGGGACGGTGACAGAGGTCCTGTCCGCGGGCCGGACCCGCGGGGCTGCGGTGCCACGCAGCCGGACCCCGATCCGGTCCGAGGTCCGAGAACGGCCTGCGCCTGCGCCGCGGCGACGCGGCGTCGGGGCCCGTCCGGGAGGCACCCCGGCCGGTCCCGCCCGACCCGTCGGGCGGGCGTGCCGGACGGACCGGGTGGGACCCCTCGACCTCATACGTCGAGGGGTCCCACGCATGTCCGGGCAGGATGGTGACGTGACCGCCCCCTCCGCCCCGAGCCGGCTGTCGACCGAGCTGGCCGCCGCGCTGAAGGCGGCCGGGCTGCGCTGGGTGCCGGCCAGCGGCGACCAGTTCGTGCTCCCGGACCGCGACCTCGACCACCTGGTGTTCGTGCTCAGCGACATGACCGTGGACGTGCAGGACGTGCCCAGTGGCCGCGTCATCGGCTTCAACGGCACCGTGGAGTGGGCGCTGGACAGCGTCGAGATCGACGAGGCGCTGTGGCTGCCCCGCGAGGACGCGCTGCGCGAACTGCTCGGGGAGGCGTTCCGGTCGCTGCGCCGGACGTCCGACGGGTATGCGGTCACCGCGGAGACCTCGGACGGAGTGGCCCGCGTCGGGGTCGCCGCGTCGGCGGTCGACGCGTACGCCCGGGCCCTGCTCGCGGTGGGGGTGCCGCCCGCGCGACCGGGGGGCTAGCGCTGGGGTCGGCCGTCGCCCGGCTGGGCCACGTCCGGGTCCGGCGGCGCGTCCCCGATCCCCGGCGGGATGACCGCGCCGTCCTCGATCTGCTTCGACAGGTGCAGCCGGGCCAGGAACGCCTGCTCGCTGAGCACCCCGGAGCCCGCCGCCCTGGCAATGGCGTCCCCACCGCGGCCGCGCAGGAGGTAGGCGAAGCCCACCGCGATCAGCGCGCCGGTCAGCGGCCCGACGACGTACACCCAGAAGGCGGTCCAGTTGCCGCTCACCAGGGCCGGCCCGAACGAGCGGGCGGTGTTCATCGAGGTGCCGCTCACCGGCGCGGACCACAGACCGGCCAGGGCGATGTAGCCACCGACCCCGACCGCGGCGATCGCGCCCACGTTCTGCGCGGCCGAGGCGGTCCCGAGGATGACGCTCAGCAGCCCCACCGTCGTGACGATCTCCATGAGCAGCGCCTGGCCGGCGTCGTACCCGGGGCCGGGGACCGTCCCGCCGAGGCCCTCGACGTTGCCGAAGACCGCCAGCAGGAACAGGCACGCCAGCGTGGCCCCGAGCAGCTGGGTCGCGATGTAGCCGGGCACCCGTCGCCAGGGGAAGTCGCCGCGCAGTGCGAACGCCAGCGAGACGCCGGGGTTGAGGTGGGCGCCGGAGACCGCACCCATGAACAGGATGATGGACATCACCATGAGCCCGGGGGCGACCACGGCGGCGGCCAGGCTGATCTGGCCCAGTGCGTGCAGCAGCCCGCCACCGGCGGCCGCCAGCACCAGCAGGAAGGTGCCGAACAGCTCCGAGAACAGTCGCCGCCACTCCTGCCGCGGGTCGTCGAAGTCGCGCGGGTCGCCGAACTCGAGCATGAGCAGGTGGTGGGTGCGGGCCAGCCCCGGCAGCACCGGCGTCGCCGGGGCCGTGGGGTCCGGGGCCGTGGGGTCCGGGGCCGTGGGGTCCGGGGCCGTGGGGTCCGGGGCCGTGGGGTCCGGGGCCGTGGGGTCCGGGGCCGCCGGCCCGTTCGCGGCGGGCCCGCTGCCGGCCGGCCCGGTTGCGCCGAGCCGGCTCGCCGTCGACGCGGGTGCGCCGGGGATGGTCGCCGCCGGACCGCCATGCAGGATCTGCGCCTCGGTCGGACCGGGCTGTCCCACCGCCGGGTCCTGACCCGGGTCCCGCGGGTGGGACGAGGCCCGCTCGCCCTGTTGTTCGTCCGCCATGGCCGACTCCCCTCGCCCCGGGGCGCGGGCGCCGCAGCACCCTGCCCGGTTGCGGAGGCTACGACGCTGCGGTGCCGGTGTCGCTCCGGGCGCGCCGGATCCCCGGATCCACCGCTGGCCCCGTCCCCCTCGCACCGGTGGAACCTTGGGCCAGCCTGGCGGCCCCCGCGGGTGGTCCGAGGTTCCACCAGGGGTGGCTGGTGGGGCGGGCGGAGCGGGTGGAGCGGGCGGAGCGGCGGCTCCGCCCGCGGCGCTCCCGCCCCTCACCCGGGTCCGACCGACCGGGGCTTGACACGGTAGTGATTGACCACTAACTTCCTCGCCATGGCCAGGATGACCGCGGACGAGCGACGGGAGTCGGTGCTGCGCGCCGCGGCACCGGAGTTCGCCCTCGGCGGGCTGGCCGGCACCAGCACCGAGTCCATCGCCCGCCGGGCCGGGGTGAGCCAGCCCTACCTGTTCCGGCTGTTCCCCACCAAGAAGGCGCTGTTCCTGGCCTCGGCCGAGCGGACCTTCGCCCGGGTGGAGCAGGCCTTCCGCGACGCCGCCGACGGCCGGACCGGCCGCGAGGCGCTGGATGCGATGGCCCTGGCGTACGCCGGACTGCTGCAGGACCGCGACCTGCTGCTGCACCAGCTGCAGGCGTACGCCGCCTGCGACGACCCGGAGGTCCGCGACGTGACCCGGGCCGCGTACGGCCGACTGTGGCTGATGGTGCAGGAGACCACCGGTGTCCCCGAGGACGAGGTCCGGTCGTTCTTCGCCATGGGGATGCTCATGAACGTCATCGCCGCGATGGACCTCGACCACCTCGACGCGCCGTGGGCCCAGGCCTGCCTGCCCCCGCCCGTCCCGCCGCGCACGACCTGACCTGACCCTCGTTCCCGAGCACCCGCGCAGCCCTGCGCAGCCAAGTTAGTGATCAGTCAGTACTCACTGGGAGGAACCCATCATGACCGACCGACGCGGGGTGGTGTGGACGTTCGTGGTGACGTCCCTCGCCGCCTTCATGGTCTCGCTGGACAACCTGGTCGTGACGACGGCGCTGCCGTCGATCCGCACCGAGCTCGACGCCGGGCTGGAGGGCCTGGAGTGGACCGTCAACGCCTACACGCTCACGTTCGGCGTGCTCCTCATGACCGGCGCGACCCTCGGCGAACGGTTCGGCCGGCGCCGGGTGCTGGCGATCGGCCTGGCGGTGTTCACCGCCGCGTCGGCGGCGGCCGCGCTCGCCCCGAGCATCGAGTGGCTCGTGCTGGCGCGGGCCGTCCAGGGGGCCGGCGGGGCGCTGGTGCTCCCGCTCACGCTGACCCTGCTCAGCGCCGCGGTCCCGCCGCAGCGCCGCGGCGCCGCCCTCGGGGTGTGGGGCGCCGTGAACGGCGTGGCGGTCGCGCTCGGCCCGCTGGTCGGCGGTGCCGTGGTGGAGGGTCTGGCCTGGCAGTGGATCTTCTGGATCAACGTGCCGATCGGCATCGCCCTGCTCCCCGTGGTGCTGCGCCGCCTGCCGCACTCCCTCGGCGTGCCCCGGTCCCTCGACCTGCCGGGTCTGGCGCTGGTGACCGCCGGCCTGCTCGGCATCGTGCTGGGCCTGGTCCGCGGCAATGCGCACGGCTGGACCAGCGCCACCGTGCTGCTGCCCATGCTGGCCGGTGGGCTCCTGCTCGCCGGGTTCGTGGCCTGGGAGCTGCGGGCGAAGGAGCCGATGCTGCCGATGGGGATGTTCCGCAGCCGCGGGTTCGCGGTCTCCAACGTGGTGTCGCTGCTGTTCAGCTTCGGGATGTTCGGCTCGATCTTCCTGCTCGCGCAGTACCTGCAGACCGTCCAGGGCTCGTCCCCGCTCGAGGCCGGGCTGAAGACGCTGCCGTGGACGGCGATGCCGCTGCTCGTGGCACCGCTGGCAGGACCGCTGTCCGACCGCATCGGCGGCCGGCCGATCCTGGCCACCGGCCTGGCGCTGCAGGCCATCGGACTGGGCCTGCTGGCGACGTCGATGACGCCGACGACCGGCTACTCGGCGATGGTGCCGGCGTTCGTGCTGTCCGGCCTGGGCATGGGCATGGTGTTCGCCCCGCTGGCCAACGAGGTGCTCGGCAGCGTCGACCGCAGTCTGGAGGGGGTCGCCTCCGGAGCGAACAATGCGATCCGCGAGGTCGGCGGCGTGCTGGGCGTGGCCATCCTGGCGGCCGTGTTCGCCGGCCAGGGCGGGTACGCCAGCCCGCAGACCTTCGTCGACGGGACCGTGCCGGCGGTCTGGGTCGGGGCAGCGGTCGTGGCGGTGGGCGCGGTGGCCGCGCTGGCGCTGCCGCGCCGCCGGCGGACCCCGCAAGCCGAGCCGGTCGTCGACCTGCGCACCCAGCCGGCCCCCGTGCCCGTCCCGGCCTGACGCGCTCCCGCTGGTGGAACGTCCGACCCCGCGCTACCCCGGTGGCGCGGGGTCGGACGTTCCACAGGTGGCGGCCCGGGTGACCCGGGCGCAACATGGGATCTCCAGGCACGCGGACACGGAGGGACCGACGCCGGATGGACCCGCTGAGACCGGTGCGCCGGCTGACCGGCGTCTACCACGCCGACGGTGGGCTGCGGGGCGAGCTGGCGTACGTCGTCGGCAAGGCCCTCGGCCGGGCGCACTGCGCGCTGTGCGACGTCACGCACTCACCGGTGCGCCGCAAGCGGGAGTGGGACGCGTACGTCTCCGCCCTCGGCGTCCCGTTCGACCTGGTCCACCTCAACGAGCGCTCCCCCGCCGTGGCCGCGGCGACCGGGATGGCGACACCCGCGGTCCTGGCCCACGTCCCGGGGGCGGGGCCCGCCGAGGACCTGGTGGTCGTCCTCGGCCCGGCGGACCTCGACACCGTGGGCGGGGACGTGGCGGGCTTCGGGGCGGCGCTGGGCCGCGCCCTCGGCCGGGCGGGTCTGGCCCTGCCCTGACACGCGCAGCCGCGCGCGGGTCCGCGCGACTGCACCCGTCGCGACTGTGACGTCGCGACTGTGACGTTGCGACTGTGACGTTGCGACTGTGACGTTGTGCCGAGACACGCCGGCGTGTCTCGGCACAACGACACCCTCGTGGTGACCCGTGGGACTCCTGGGACTGCCGGCCGAAGCAGCGGCGGCGGACGACCCGGCACCGCCGCCACTGGTGGAACGTCGGACCCGCCTTCCGGCGGGTCCGCGTGGTCAGGGGTTCCACCGGTGGGAACGGAAGGGGTGCGCGGGACCCGCGGGGTTCGCGGGGCAGACCGACCGGGGTACCGGGTCACCGGCGGGCGCCGCCGGTCAGCACTCGGGGTACTGGGTCACCGGCGGGCGCCGCCGGTCAGCACTCGGGGTACTGGGTCACCGGCGGGCGCCGCCGGTCAGCACTCCCCGGTCAGCACTCGGGGTACCCCGTCACCAGCCTGGGTAGCGCTCCCGCCAGCCGTCGTCCGGCTCCCACTCCCGCCCGGGGTCCGCGTCCGGGTCGAACTCGGCGGCCAGGTCGTCGGCCAGCGCCTCCAGCGTCTCCCGACCCTCCACGGCCGCCACCCAGTCCGCCGGCAGTCCGGCCTCGCCGTACGCGGTCCCCAGCAGCTGGCCGGCGATGCTGCCGGTGGAGTCGCTGTCGCCGGAGTGGTTCACCGCGGCGAGCAGCGCGGATCGGACCGGCGCCTCGGCCGCGGCGCACGCCACCGCCATGGCGAGGGCCTCCTCCCCCACCCAGCCGCCGCCCAGCGCGTCGAGCTCCGCCGGCGACGCCAACCCGCGCCCCGCCAGGCCCAGTCCCGCGGACACCGCCGCCACCGTCGCGGCCGCCTCGGGCCGACGGGCCGCCGGCAGGTCCAGCGCCGCCCGCACCGCCTCGCCGACCGAGGCCGCGCCGTGGGCGAGCAGCCAGACCGCCGCGGCCAGGACGCCCGCCGGCTGCTGGCCGTCGGCATGCCCGTGGGTAAGCGCGGCCAGCTCGACGGCGGTGTCGTACGACTGCTCCGGACCGGCCATCGCCAGCCCCACCGGAGCGACCCGCATCACCCCGCCGCAGCCCTTGGAGTCGTTGTCCGCCCGGTACGGACCGGCCATCCGGACACGGCGCAGCGCGGACAGGCAGGTGGTCCCCGGGGCCCGGCGGTGGTGCAGCCAGGACTCCCCGGACAGCCAGCCGTCGACGGCGGTGTCGTCCGGCGGGGTCTCGCCCTGGGTGCGCAGCCACCGCTGGTAGGCGTGCAGCACCACGCCGGGCACCGTGGTGATGCCGCGCGACCGGTAGCGCACGTGCGCCCGGATCAGGCCCTCCGCGGTGAACACCGTCATCTGGGTGTCGTCGGTGACCGCCCCGGCCCGGCCGTACGCGGGCACCAGGTCCGTCACCCCCAACGGACCGAGACGCGACACGATCTCGGCCCAGGACCAGAACTCCACCGCCGCGCCCAGCGCGTCCCCGACAGCGCCGCCGAGCAGCAGGCCTCGGGCCCGGGACCGACGGTCGGGAACGGCACCGCCCGAGCCGCCCGAGCCGCCCGCCGGCGAGCTCACGCTCACGCCGACCCCCCTCGCATCGGCACGGTCCCGCGCAGCCGGGCGGCGATCCGCGGGTCCGCCAGAGCCGTCGCCAGCGCCGACCACACGTCCGGGTTGGCCGGCATCCCCCCGTGCGTCCCGGCCACCTCGAGGGTGCGGGCCTGCGGGTCCAGGCAGGTCTGCCACTGCACGATGCCGTCGGTCCGGCTGTACAGCGACCAGAACGGCAGGTCCTCCGGCAGCCGGCCCACCACGTCGTCGTGGAACGCCCGGCAGCACTCCCCCGTGGCGCACTCGCGGACGTAGTCGCCGCGGCCGGTCCGGGTCAGGTACGACAGGTACAGCGTGAGCACCCGCACCACGACGTGGGTGCCGAACGGGTCGGTGAGCGGGCTGCCGTAGGCCACGACGCCCGCGACCAGGTGCGGGTGCCGGCGGGCCGCCGCCTTGGCCAGCTGGCCGCCGCGACTGTGCCCGACCAGCGTGACCGGCAGCGCGTGCACGTCGGCCACCTCGAGCAGCAGCGCCTCGACCTCGTCGGCCTCCGCGGACCCGCAGCGACGGCGCCCCGGCAGTCGGGACTCCACCGGGGCCCAGCCGCCGAGCGCCAGCCAGCCGCGCAGGTCGGCGAACGCGTCGTCGGACGCCCCGAAGCCGGGCACGACCAGCACCGGCGCGCCTGCGACGGGGGCCGCGGGCGGCGGTCCGGCCAGGTGCGGGCGACGCTCCGCCTCGGCCCGCCGCTCCCGCCACACCGGGGGGCGCAGGCTGTGGGGCAGCGACAGGTAGTCCGCCACGGACGTGAACGGCGTCCAGCGCGGCTCGCCGGCCGGGGCGGGACGGCCAACGACCGGGTCCGGCCCTCCCGGGTCCGGACCGTACGCGCCCGAGCCGCTCATGGCCGTCTCACCAGGCGTAGTCCTCCGGCGCGGTCCGATGCCCGGGGAAGATCTGGTCCAGCCGGGCCACTGTCGCGTCGTCCAGTTCGACCTCCAGCGCCCGCAGCGTCTGGTCGAGCTGCTCGTCCGTGCGCGGCCCGATGATCGGCGCGGTCACGCCGGGGCGCTGCAGCAGCCAGGCCAGCGCCACGATCGCCGGCTCCTCGCCGAGCTCGGCGCACAGGTCCTCGTACTGCTCGATCCGGTCCCGGTGCGCCTCCAGTGCCTCCTGGGCGCGACCCTCCAGCCGCCGGCGACCCTCACGCTGCTTGCGCAGGACGCCGCCGAGCAGCCCGCCGTGCAGCGGGGACCACGGGATCACCCCGAGGCCGTACGCCTGGGCGGCGGGGATGACCTCCCGCTCGATGTCGCGGGTGAGCAGGTTGTAGATCGACTGCTCGCTCACCAGGCCGAGCAGGTGCCGGACCCGGGCCGCCTCCTGGCCCTGGGCGATGTGCCAGCCGGCGAAGTTCGAGGTGCCGACGTAGAGGATCTTCCCCTGCGCCCGCAGCACCTCCATGGCCGACCAGATCTCGTCCCACGGCGTGGAGCGGTCCACGTGGTGCATCTGGTACAGGTCGATGTGGTCGGTCTGCAGCCGGCGCAGCGAGGCGTCGCACGCGCGGCGGATGTTCAGCGCCGACAGGAACGTCTCGTTGGGCCAGTCACCCATCGAGCCGTACAGCTTGGTGGCCAGCACGGTGCGCTCGCGGCGACCGCCGCCCTGGGCGAACCAGCGGCCGATGATCTGCTCGGTGACGCCCTCGCCCTTGACCCAGCCGTAGACGTTGGCGGTGTCGAAGAAGTTGATCCCGACGTCGTGGGCGTGGTCCATGATCGCGAAGGCGTCCGCCTCCTCGGTCTGGGGCCCGAAGTTCATGGTGCCCAGGCACAGGCGGCTGACCGACAGGCCGGAGCGGCCGAGGTGGGTGTAGTCCATGACCCCATCCTGCCGTCCCCGGCCGACACCGGGTCGCCCCCCGGGGTCAGGAGGGTCGCCCCGGAGTCAGGAGGCCGCACGGGTCAGGCGTACGACGCCGCCAGCCGGGCGAAGCCCTCGTCGAGGGGGACGTGCGGCCGCCACCGCAGGGCGTGCCGGGTCTCGCGCTGGTCGAACCAGTGCGCGGTCGCGAGCTGCTCGGCCAGGAACGACGTCATCGGCGGGTCGTCCTCGCGACCGAGCGCGGCCCACGCCCGCTCCGCGGCCGCGCCGCCGAGCCAGGCGAGCCGGAACGGGACGCGCCGCGGCGTCGCCTCCACCCCTGCCGCCGCGCAGATCCGGGTGAACATCTCCCAGACCGTGCGCGGCTCGCCGTTCGACACCACGAACGCCCGCCCCCGTACGTCGGGCTCCTCGGCGCGGTCGAGTGCCGCGAGCATCGCGGTGACGGCGTTGTCCAGGTACGTCGTGTCCACCAGCGGCGCGCCGGAGCCGACGACGGCCAGCCGGCCCGCCCGCCCGCGCTCCACGATCCGGCCGACCAGCTGGGTGTCGCCGGGCCCCCACACCAGGTGCGGGCGCACCGCGACCACCGCCGGGCCCCGCCCGTCCGGGGCCAGCGCGACCAGCTCGGCCATCGCCTTGCTGCGCGCGTAGTGCCCCCGCGCGCGGTCGGGGTCGGCGGGTCCCGCGGGAGCGCCGACCAGGGAAGTCCCGGCGTGCGCGACCGACGGGGAGGACACGTGCACGAACCGGCCGACCCCGGCACCGCGCGCGGCGCCCAGCAGGACCCGCGTGCCCTCGACGTTCGTGCGGACGAAGTCGGCCCAGTCGCCCACGACCGAGACCTTCGCGGCCAGGTGGACGACCGCATCGGCCCCGTCGACCGCGGCGGCGGCCGCGGCCGGGTCGGCGACGTCACCCCGCACCTCGTCGTACGGGAGACCGCTGGCCCGTCGCTGCAGCACGACCACGTCGTCCCCGCGGTCGGCCAGCGCGGACGCGACCGCTCCCCCGAGCAGGCCGCTGGCCCCGGTCACCAGGACCCGCACGGCCGGCACCTCCCCCGCGTCACGGCGTCCGGGCCCGCTCGCCGGACAGGTAGCGGGCGGCCCAGTCGGCCAGCCGCCCCCGGTCGATCTTGGAGTTGTGCCGGCGGTCCACCGGCATCCGCGGCAGCACGACGACGGCGGACACCGGCACGCCCGCGGCCGCCCGCACCCGGTCGGCCAGATTCGCGTCGGCGGGCGCGGGCCGCCGCACCGGCGGTGCCCCGGCGCGCGTCACGAGGACGACGACCTGCTGGGTCCCCGGGGGGCCGACACCGACCGCGGCCGCCAGCGCCACGTCGGGGAGGCCCTCGACGCGGTGCTCCACCCCGACCGGGGTGAGCACGCCGTCCGGGGTACGGAGCACGTGGGCCAGGCGGCCCTCGACCCACAGCCGGCCCTGGTCGTCGACGCGACCGACGTCACCGGTCCGGTGCCAGCCGGGGTCGCGCCCGGACCGCCGCTCGGTCGCCCACAGCCGGTCGTAGCGGTCCTTGACGTGGGGGGACCGCACGCAGATCTCGCCGGTGACACCGATCGCGCGCTGCGGCGGGCCGTCCGGCCACCCGTGCTCGTCGAACGGCGCGACCGCGACCTCGACCCCGGGAACCGGGTGCCCCACGCACACCCCTCCACGTGGGTCACGACCCTCGGGATCCGTTGCGGCGCGGTCGATCTCGTCCAGGGTCACGTCGGAGACGGGCAGCGCCTCGGTCATGCCGTACGGGGTGTGTGCCGAGGCGTTGGGCACCAGGGCCGCGGCGTCGCGCAGCAGGTCCGGCCGCACCGGGGCACCCGCGGACATCAGCAGCCGGACCGTGCCCAGCGCATCCCGGTCCTCATCAGTGAGGTCGCCGGCAGTGGCGACCAGGTTGACGAGCGCTGCCGGGGAAGCCCAGACCAGCGTGCCGCCCACGGCCCGCACCGCGTCCGCCAGCGAACACGCGGTGAGCGTGGACGGGGCGGTGATGTCCATGTCGGGGACGACGGAGGAGATCCCGAGCGAGGGCCCGAGCACCGCCCACGGCGCGAACGCCGCCACCAGCGCGTCGTCCGCCGTGATCCGGTACGCGCCCCGCAGCGCGTCGCGCTGCGCCTCCAGCTGGCCGTGCCGGTAGACCACGCCCTTGGACGGCCCGGTCGCACCGGAGGTGAACACGACCAGGGCGTCGTCACCGGGCCGCGGCGCGGCGGGCTCGGGTCGGTCGGCTCCCAGTGCCGCGAGCTCGGGCAGCGTCGTGTCGACCCGCAGCGCCCGGCGCGCGGCCGGGGACGCGCCGCCGACGAGCACGGTGAGCCCGCGCACCCCCACGGACCGGGCCAGGGCCAGCCCGGGCGCGATGCCGATCGCGTGCCGGGGGCCGGCGCCCCGCAGCGCCCGGCGCATCCCGACCGGACCGAGTCCGCGGTCCACGACCACCGGGACGGCACCGGCCCGCCAGCAGGCGTAGACGACCGCGGTGAGGTCCGCGCCGGGGGGCACCAGCACGGCGACCCGGTCGCCGGCCTCGACCCCCTCCGCGCGCAGCCCGGCCGCCAGGTCGCGCACCACCGAGCCCAGCAGGCGCCACGGGACCCGGCGGGCCACTGCTCCGGCGCCGCCCATCTCCACCACCGCGGTGGCCTCGTCCCCAGCCCTACGGTCGAGCGCGTCCCACAGCGGTCGCCGGCCGGGGTCCGCGGGGACGTCGGCAGCACCACCCGCCGCGACACCCGCACGACGGTCCAGCAGGTCGGTGACCCAGGTCACGATGTCGGTCACCGCGAGCGGCGCGTCCTCGGTCACCAGGTGGCTGGCGCCCTCGTAGCGGTGCACGTCGGCGTGCGGCAGCCGCACCACCAGGTCGCGCAGGTAGCGGTCGGAGAAGACCGGGTCCTCCGGCCCCCAGAGCAGCAGCGCGGGCAGGTCGCGCAGGTCCGCCAGCCCGGCCGCGACCTGCTGCAGCGCAGGCATGGACGGGTGGTCGGGCTCCAGCGGGATGTCGGCCACGAAGGCCTGCACCGCCCGGCGCCGCTCGGGGGCGTCGTACGGCGCGGCGAACGCGTCGCGGACCTCGCGGGGAGGTCGCGGGCGGGAGAGCGCGGTGGTGCCGCGGACGAATGTCGGGGTCCGGCAGGTGACCGCGGGCAGCAGGGCGGAGGCGCGCGCGGCCCGGATCAGGGTCGGTGCCGGCGCGCCCGCGGGCTGGTGCACCGCGGTGTTGGCCAGGACGACCCCGAGCAGCTGGTCGCGGTGCCGCTCGGCCCACCCCAGCGAGATGGGACCGCCCCAGTCGTGGGCGACGGTCACGACGGGGCCGGACAGGCCCAGGGCGTCCGTGAGGCCGCCGAGGTCGGCGATCCGGTCGGCCAGCCGCCGGGTGGTGCCGGTCCGCTCGGACCAGCCCATCTCGAGCTGGTCGACGGCGACCACCCGCCAGTCCGGGGGTGCCTCGGCCAGCAGCCGGCGCCACAGGTACGACCAGGTCGGGTTGCCGTGCACGCACAGCAGGGTCACCCGGGGCGGGGCCCCGTCGGCGGGTGCGCCGGTGTCGAGCAGGTGCCAGGTACGGACGACGCCGTGCGCGTCGGGGGCCTGGACCAGGCGCGACCAGCGCGGGTCCAGTCCGGGCAGGCCCGGCGGCGGCAGGGTGGCCGGCGCGGGCGCCGTCACCAGGCGATCTCGATGACCGCGGCGTTGAGGCCGGAGCCGATGCCGAGGCAGCCGACGCGCTGGCCCTGCACCAGCTCGGGGGCCTGCAGCGCCAGCGTGAACGGCACCGAGGCCGGGCCGATGTTGCCGTAGCGGGGGAAGGTCAGCGGGGCGCGCGAGGGCTCGATCCCGAGGGTCGCGGTGATCGCCGCGGTGTGCACGTTGGAGATCTGGTGGATGACGTAGCAGTCGAGGTCCTGCCAGTCGAAGTGCTCGGCCGCGGCATCCCAGGTCACCTTGGACAGCTCCAGGCCGGCCTCGAGCAGGCCCTTGGTGTCGGTGCGCATGCCGTTGATGTCGCCCACGCACAGGTTGTTGTGCTGGGTCGCCGAGCGCGCCGTGCCGCCGACGAACCGGTGACCGTCGGTGTGCTCGTCCGCCCGGCCGAGCACCATGGCGGCCCCTCCTGACCCGAGAGTCAGGGTGGCGAAGTTGTCGTAGACGTCCTGGGCGGTGGCGTCGTCGCGCTGCAGCCGCTCGATCGTCGTCTCCTGCGTGCGCCGGCTGCCCTCGCCGTCGACGACGAGCGCGTAGTCGATCTGGCCGGCGTCGATCATCATGCCGGCCAGCTGCATGCCGTTGACAAAGCCCAGGCAGGCGTTGGACAGGTCGAAGTTGAAGGCGTGCGACCCCAGGCCCAGCTGCTGGTGCACGTCGACGGCCGCCGACGGCTCGAGGTGGTCGCGGCAGACAGAGGTGTCGATGAGCAGCCCGACGGCCTCGGGGTCGACCCCGGCCTCGGCCAGCGCCTTCGCCCCCGCCATCGCGGCGGCGTCGGCGAAGGTCACGTCCTCGGGCCACCAGCGCCGCTCGACGATCCCGGCGACGTTCTCCAGCATCCCGGGCCGCAGGCCCAGCCGGTCGTACGTCGGGGCGAGCCACTCGTCGATCTGGGCGGAGGTCACGACCACCGGGGCGTCGACGGCGGCGACGGACAGCACCGCGGTGTTGGCGAACCGGTAGTGGGCGTTGCCGGACCTGGCGTTGCCGGACATGACTTCCTCTCCCCGGGTTGCCAGCCTGCACCCGGGCGGACGGGGGGCGGTCCAGTGTCACACGTCGGTCGCCCGCGGCGCGCACCGGCGACCGGGGGTTGACGGGATTGGCTAATGATATTAGCTTTGGGGCTATGACGACGACCTACACCGCACCGACCCGCTTCCTGGCCCGCCCCGAGGGCCGCATCGGCTACGACGTCCGCGGCACCGGGCCGCTCGTGGTCTGCCTGCCCGGGATGGGCGACCTGCGCGCCACGTACCGCCTGCTGGCGCCCGCCCTGGCCGACGCCGGCTACCGGGTGGCGACGCTGGACCTGCGCGGCCACGGCGACAGCGACGCCACGTTCACCGCGTACGACGACGAGGCCGCGGGCAGCGACGCGTTGGCGCTGGTCGAGGAGCTCGGCGGCGGCCCGGCCGTCCTGGTCGGCTCCTCGATGGGCGCCGGTGCCGCGGTCTGGGCGGCTGCGGAGCGGCCCGACCTGGTGGCCGGGCTGGTCCTGTCCGGCCCGTTCGTGCGCGAGGTCCCGATCTCCGCCGTCCAGCGGGTCGCGCTCGCGCTGGCGCTGCGCCGGCCCTGGGGCCCCGCGGCGTGGGCGGCCTACTGGGGCCGGCTGTTCCCGGGCCGCCCGCCGGTGGACCTGGCCGAACGCCGCCGCGAGGTGCGCGCGTCGGTCGGACGGCACTGGCAGGCGTTCCGGGCCACCACGCGCACGTCGCACGCGGCAGCCGAGGCGCGGCTGGGTGACCTGCGGATGCCCGTCCTGGTGGTCATGGGCGACCGCGACCCCGACTTCCCCGACCCCCGGGCCGAGGCGGAGACCGTGGCCACGCTGACGGGTGGGCGGCTGCTCGTGGTGCCCAACGCCGGGCACTACCCGCACGTGGAGTACCCCGAGACCGTCACGCCCGAGGTCCTGGCCCTGCTGAAGGCCGCGTTCGACGGGGACGGCCGGTGAGCGCGCCGCCGCGTACCCCCGTGCGCAAGGGCATCACCCCGGACCGCGTGGTCGCTGAGGCCGCGGCGGTGGCCGACGAGAGCGGCTGGGACCGGCTCACCCTCGCCGCGGTCGCCGAGCGCCTCGGGGTCGCGCTGCCCAGCCTCTACAAGCACGTCGGCGGACTGGACGACCTGCGCTCGCGGGTGTCCGTGCTCGCGCTGGATCAGCTGGCCGACGCACTGGCCGCCGCCGCCGTCGGCCGGTCCGGGCTGGACGCGCTGCGGGCCACGGCGACGGCGTACCGCGACTTCGCGCGCACCCACCCGGGCACGTACCCCGCGACGCTGCGCGCGCCCGAACCCGGCGACGCCTCGCACGAGGCCGCCGGCGCCCGGGTCCTCGAGGTCGTGTCCGGGGTGCTGCGCGAGTACGACCTGCAGGGCGACGACCTCGTCGACGCCATCCGCGCGTTGCGCAGCACGCTGCACGGCCTGGTGTCGCTGGAGCTGGCCGGCGGCTTCGGCCTCCCGCGGGACGTTGCCCGCAGCCTGGACCGCCTGGTGGCCGCGCTGGACCTGGCCTTCCGGGGCAGCACCTACCACGACGATGCGGGTGACCCCCGGTGACCGCCGTCGCGCTGGGAGTGCGCTTCCTGCTCGAGCTCGCGACCCTGGCCGCGCTGGCCGTGGCGGGGTTCACCGGGCCGGGGTCACCCGTGCTGAAGGTGGTGCTCGGCGTGGGCCTGCCGGTGCTGGCGGCGCTGGCATGGGGCCGCTGGGTCGCCCCGAAGGCGACGCACCGGCTGCCCGACCCCGCCCGCCTGGTCGTGGAGCTGGTCGTCCTCGGCTCCGGTGTCGCCGCCCTGCTGCTGGCCGGCCACGTCGGCTGGGCCTCGGCACTGGCTGTCGCGCTCGTCGTGGACGAGGCCGCCGTCATCGCACTGCGCGCCCGCTGACGCACGCGTCGTGCGCGGACAGCGCCCACGGACGGCGGTCGGTCGGGGACGATGGCCGCATGAGCGCCGAGCTGACCGTGCTGACGACGGGGTACGTGGGTGACCGGGTGGCCAGCACGGTGGTGCTGGTGCGCGACGGCGACGCCGTGGTCGTGGTCGACCCGGGGATGGTCGCCGACCGACGGATGATCCTCGACCCGTTGCGGGAGAACGGGTTACGCCCGGAGGACGTCACCGACGTGGTATTCAGCCACCACCATCCCGACCACACGCTGAACGCGGCGCTGTTCCCCGACGCACGGTTCCACGACGTGATGGCGATCTACCGCGACGACGTGTGGGAGGACGCGGAGGCCGAGGGCCGGACGCTCGGGCCGCACGTCCGTCTCGCCGCGACCCCCGGGCACACCCCGCAGGACGTGTCGACCCTGGTCGAGACCGACACCGGTCTGGTCGTGTGCACGCACCTGTGGTGGACGGCCGACGGTCCCGCGGACGACCCGTTCGCGGACGACCGTGACCTGCTGGCGGCGTCCCGCCGACGGGTCCTGGACCTCGACCCGGCCTGGGTGGTGCCGGGCCACGGCCCGGCCTTCCGGCCGGGTCCGGCGACCCCCGTCTGACCGGTCCGAGCGCCGAGTGACCGGACCGGACGCCGCCCGGTCGCGACGAACCGGAGGTCAGACCGGGGCGACCTGCACCGTGATCCCATTGAGGACCGCGGTCGCCGCCAGCGGGTCCACCGGAGCGGAGTCGGTCAGCCGGTTGCTCGCCACCCCCGGCCGGGCCCGGGCCACCTCGCCCCAGGTGGCGGGGTCGTCGTGCCCCCAGCCGTGCGGCAGGCAGACCACTCCCGGTGCCACGGCGTCGGTGACGTCGACCGGCACCACCACCGACCCCACCGCGCTGGTCACCGTCACGTCGGCCCCGGCGACCAGCCCGAGCCGGTCCGCGTCGGCCGGGTGCACCTGCAGCGTGCACGCGTTGGAGCCGCCCGCCAGCAGCGGCAGGTTGTGCATCCAGGAGTTGCAGCTGCGGGTCTGCCGGCGGCCGACGAGCAGCAGCCCGTCGGCCGGACCCGCACCGGCGGCCAGCCGGGCCGCCATCCGCTCGGCCTCCGCGACCAGCTGGGGGGCGGCCAGTTCGATCCGGCCGCTGGGGGTGCGCAGCACCTCGGGCAGCCGCGGCTGCAGCGGCCCGAGGTCCACCCCGTGCGGTGCCTGCTCGAGCGCCTCGAGGCTCAGCCCGCCGGGATGACTGCCGAACCCGTCGCCGTACGGACCCGCCCGCAGCGACAGGTCGAGGATCCGCTCCGCCCGGCGCCGGCCGCCGACCGCCCCGAGCAGCTCCCCGGGGTCCCGCCCGTGGGCCCGGCTCGCCGGCGAGGTTCCCGCGCGCCGGGCGACGTCGTACGCCACCAGGTCGTCGACCTGGTCCGGAGTGGGCTCATCGCCGCCGCTGGCGGCGCCGGCGGCGATCGCGGCCAGCGTCAGCAGGGTGTCTCCCTCGTCCCGCTCGTCCTCGCCCAGCGGCACCGACGGCGGGGAGTAGCGCGCCACGTTGCGCACCGCGAAGTGCGCGAACCCCAGGTCGAAGTGCGGGCGCGCCAGCGGTGATGGGGCGGGCAGCAGCACGTGCGCGTGCCGCGAGGTCTCGGTGACGTACGCGTCCACGCACACGACCAGGTCGAGGGTGTCCAGCGCGGCGTCCAGCCGGGCCGACTCGGGGGTGGACACCACCGGGTTGCCGCCGACGACCACGAGCGCACGCAGCCGCTCGCCCGTCTCCGGGTCGGGGGTGTCGATCTCCTCGGCCAGCGCGGAGGCGGGGAACTCGCCGAGAGCGCTGGGCAGCCCGCGCACCCGGGTCCGCTGGCTGCCGGGGATGCGGATGCCGCGGCCGCGACCCGGCTCGCCGCCGGTGTTCGGGCCCCCGGCCGCCGGCAGTGGCCACAGGGCGCCGCCGGGCCGGTCGAGGTTGCCGGTGAGGACGTGCAGCACGTCGACCAGCCAGGACGCCGCGGTGCCGTACGACTCCACGGCGCCGTCCGGGTCGGCCAGGCCGGAGGTGGTGGTGCCCATCCGGCCGTAGACCGCGGCGGACTCGGCGGGGGCGAGGTCGCGGGCGAGCCGGCGCACGGTGTCCGGGTCGATACCGGTGAGCGGTGCGGTGGCCTCGGGGGTGAAGGGGGCGACCGCGGCCGCGACGGCCGACAGCGCACCGTCGGCCAGCCACTCCCCCGCCGCCCCCGGGGCGACCAGGTCCTCAGCCACGAGCACCTGGGCCAGGGAAGCGAGCAGGAACGCGTCCGACCCGGGCCGGATCGGCAGGTGCTCGTCGGCTGCGGCGGCGGTCCGGGTCCGCACCGGGTCGACGACGACGAGCCGCCCGCCGCGGCGGCGCAGCGCGCGCAGGCGTCCGGCCACGTCCGGCGCGGTGAGCAGGGAGCCCTGGGAGACCAGCGGGTTGGCGCCCAGCACGAGCAGGAAGGAGGTGCGGTCCAGGTCGGGGACCGGCACCGACAGCTCGGTGCCGAACAGCAGGCCGCACGCCACCTGCTTGGGCATCTGGTCCACCGTGCTGGCGCTGAAGCGGTAGCGGGTCCCCAGCGCACGGACCAGCGCGGGCACGTAGAACGTGTTGGCCAGGTTGTGCACGTTCGGGTTGCCGAGGTAGACCGCGACCGCGTGCGGGCCGTGCTCGGCCACGACCGCACGCAGCCGCTCGCGCACCACGGCGTACGCCTGCTCCCAGGTGACCGGTCGCAGCACGCCGTCCTCATCGCGCACCAGCGGCTGCCGCACCCGGGCGGGGTCGTGGTGGAGCTCCCCCAGCGCGACGCCCTTGGGGCAGATGTGCCCGCGGCTGAAGACGTCGGCGTCGTCGCCGCGCACCGACGTGACGACCCCGTCCTCGATCGTCAGGTCGACGCCGCACGTCGCCTCGCACAGCGGGCAGGTCCGGCTGGCGGTACGGGTCTCGAGGGGCGCCGCGGAGACGTCGGCGGTGGTGGCGGGGGGCATGCCCCCGGTCTACCGCACTCAGGCCCGCACGACCACCGCGATCTCCGGACGCCGCTCCCGGATCCGGGCCACCGCCAGCGCGCCCAGCCCGGCAGCGGCCAGCGCCGCCACGGAGCCCAGGCCCAGCGCCCACCGCGGCCCGAGGTGCTCGGCGACCAGTCCGACAAGCGGCCCGCCGATCGGCGTGGTGCCGAACACCGCCATCCCCCACAGCGCCATCACCCGGCCGCGCATGTGCGGAGCCGCGGTGAGCTGCAGGGTGCTGTTGCCGGTGGACGCGAAGGCGACGCTGGCCGCGCCCACGGCGACCATGCCGACGGCGGCGAGCGGGACGGTGGGGGCGACCGCCACGCCCAGGACAGCCAGGCCGAAGGCCACCGCGGCCGCCGCGAACTGGTGCAGGCCGGTCGTCCGCCGCGCCGCCGACCACAGGCCGGCCACGACGGCCCCGGCGCCCATGGCCGCGCTGAGCCAGCCGAGGGTGGCCGGACCGGACGCGAACGTCGTGCGGACCAGCGCGGGCAGGGTCACCGCGAACTCGTAGGTGAGCATCCCCACCAGCGCCATCATCACCAGGACCGACAGCACGACCGGGGTCCGCCGGACGTAGGCGAAGCCCTCCCGCAGCTGCCCGGGGGCACGGACCTGGACCGGGCTGGGCGACATCGCCGAGCGGTCCATCCGCAGCAGCGCGACGAGCACGACCACGTACGACACCGCGTTGAGCAGGAAGCAGATCCCGACCCCGACGACCGCGATCAGCACACCGCCGACGGCCGGGCCCACGGCGCGGGACGCGTTCATCACGACCGAGTTCAGCCCGACTGCGTTGCGCACGGCGTCCGGCGGGACCAGCTCGCGCACCAGCGCCTGCCGCGCCGGCTGCTCCACCACCTGCAGCAGGCCCTGCACGAGGGCCAGCGCCAGCACCATCCAGAGCACGACCTGCCCGGTGAGGACGAGCAGGCCCAGTGCCACCGCCTGGGCGGCGAGGGCCAGCTGGGTGACGGCGAGCACCCGCCGGGTGTCGTGCCGGTCCACCAGCAGGCCGCCGTACGGTCCCAGCAGCAGGGTGGGGACGAACTGCAGCGCCACGACGACGCCGAGCCAGGTCGCGGAGCCGGTGAGGGTGAGCACCAGCCAGCCCTGCGCGAGGGCCTGCATCCAGGTGCCGGACTGGGACACGGTCTGGCCGACGAACCAGCGCCGGTAGTTGGGGATCGCCAGGGACGAGAACGTCACGCCCGCCCGGCGGCGCAGCCCGGTCACGACCCGCCCCCGTCGTCGGCGTCGACCGGGTCCGGGACGCCGGCCAGCCGCTCCAGCGCGTCCAGCGCGGTGAGCACGGACTCGACGTCCCGCTCGGTCAGGTCGGTGAGCCGGTCGCGCAGGTACGCCGAGCGACGGGCCCGCAGGCGCCCCAGGGCGCGGCGGCCGTCGGCCGTCACCGCCACCAGCGCGGCCCGGCCGTCGTCGGGGTCCGGGGTCCGGCGCAGCAGGCCGTCCTCCTCCAGCCGGGCCACCAGGCGGGACAGCATCGTGGGGTTCACGGCCTCGATCTCGGCGAGCGCGGACAGCCGCAGCGGGCCGTGCCGGTCCACCGTGGCCAGCGCGGACAGCTGGGTCGGGGTGATGCCGCCGCCGGCCGTCGTGCGCAGCCCGCGGGCCAGCCGGCCCACCACCACGCGCAGCCGGTCGGCCGCGACCTCGAGGTCGTCCCGCTCGTCCATCGTCCATCCGGTGGTCCGTCCGCCGGTCGGTGCGGCCGGTCAGCGGATTTAGTTGCTTATCGGCAAGCATCATACTCGGTGTCGGCGGCGCGCGCCAGGGCATGCCGGTCGCCGGGATAGCGTGACCACCCCCGGCCGCCCGCAGGCGGCCCGCGTCGCCGGAGGTCCCGTGGCCCGCGCCCCCCTCGGCCGCCGGCGACGTCGCGCGGCGCTGGCCGGACTGCTCGCCGCGGGGCTGCTGGCCGCCACCCCGCTGACCACGCCGGCGAACGCGAATCCGGCCGGCGTCGGCCCCGCAGCCGTGGCGCCGGCTGGCCCCCGCGTGGCCGCCACCATCTCCGCCGCGGCACCCGCGGACAGCACCCTGCCGGTGGACACCCCGGTGCTCACCTGGTCCGACTGCGGGTTCGGGCTGCAGTGCGCGTCGTTCCTGGTGCCGCGGTCCTACCAGGACCCCGACGCCGGGACGATCCGGCTGGCGGTCCTGCGCCGCCCGGCGGACCGCCCGGCCCAGCGGATCGGGTCGCTGGTCGTCAACCCGGGCGGCCCCGGCGGGTCTGGCGTGGACCTGGCCGCTGCGGCCGAGGCGTACCTGTCCCCCTCCGTCCTGGACCGCTACGACGTCGTCGGCTTCGACCCCCGCGGGGTCGGTCGGTCGGACCCGATCGCCTGCCTCACCGACGCGCAGACCGACCGCTTCCTCGCCCAGGACCCCACCCCGGACACCGCCACCGAGCGCCGGTCGGTGGCCGCCCTCAGCCGGCTGTTCGGCCGGGCCTGCCAGCAGCGGTCGCCCCGCCTGGTCGCCCACGTGGGCACGCGCGACGTGGCGCGGGACATGGACCTGCTGCGCGCGGCGCTGGGCGACGAGCGGCTGCACTACCTGGGCTTCTCGTACGGCACCTCGATCGGCTCCACGTACGCCGAGCTGTTCCCCGCGCGGGTCGGCCGGTTCGTGCTGGACGGCGCCATCGACCCGTCACTGGACCTGGTCGGGCTGTCCCTGGCCCAGGCGCGCGGGTTCGAACGGGCGCTGACCCGCTTCGCCGCCGACTGCCCCCGCCACGCCGGCTGCCCGCTCCCCCGCGGAACCGCCGCGGCCGTGCGGACCGTGCGCTCCCTGCTGCGCGGGCTCGACGCCCGACCGCTGCCGGGCCGGCCGGGCCGGCCGCTGACGGAGGGCCTGGGCACCACCGCGGTCCTGGGCACGATGTACGACGACACGTCCGGCTGGCCGGCGCTGCGGGACGCCCTGCGGGCGGCGCTGCGCGGCAACGGACGGCCGCTGCTGGACCTGGCGGACCTGTTCACCGGCCGGCTGCCGGGCGGGGGCTACGAGTCCAACGGCACCGACGCGCTGTACGCCGTGAGCTGCTGGGACTACCCGGCCACGCCGGGGGTCGCGGGCACCCGGCGGGATGCGGCACGGTTCGCGCGGGTGGCGCCGACGTTCGGGGCGCCGCTGGCCTGGAGCAACCTGCCGTGCGCGACCTGGCCGGGGCACTCCACGGTCCGCCCGCACCGGGTCCGCGCCCCCGGCACCCCGCCGATCCTGGTCGTCGGGACCCGCTACGACCCCGCCACCCCGGTCGGGATGGCCAAGGCACTGGCCCGGCAACTGTCGCGCGGCGTGTTCCTGGAGTGGGTGGGCGACGGCCACACGGCGTACGGGCGCGGCTCGCGCTGCGTGACCCGGGCGGTCGACACCTTCCTGCTGCGCGGCGTCCCGCCGGCCGACGGCACCGTCTGCCGCTGACGGGCCGTCTACTCGGGGATGAAGCCCTGGTCGAGGTCCCACGGGCGGATCGGGCTGTACTGCACCAGCCAGGTCTCGATGTCCTTCATCCACCCGGTGAGGACGAGCACCCCGACGACGACGAAGACCGCGCCGAGGCCGCGCCGGAACCAGCCGTGCGGGTCCGCCGCCCAGCGGGCGCCGCGGACCGCGCGCTGGCCCAGCAGCGAGACGGCCAGCAGCGTGCCGCACAGCCCCGCGACGTAGACCAGGAGCAGCAGCATCCCGTAGGCCGCGTCCGCCGGCAGCACCGTCACGATGACGTAGCCGTACAGCGGGCTGCAGCTGGTGAAGACCGGGCCGAGCGCGGCGCCGGTGAGGACCTGGCCGAGCACGCCGTCGCGTCGGCGGGCGGCGCCGAGCCGCTGGTTGCTGCGCGCCTGCAGGCCCAGCAGCATCGAGGCCCGCTCCCACAGGCCGGGGAACAGCGACACCAGGCCGAGCAGGACGAGGAGGCCACCGGCGACCCACTGCCACACCTCGGTCGGGATGTCGATCAGCGCGGTGGAGGCCTTGAGCAGCAGGGTGAACACCACGATCGACGCGCCGAGGGACGCGGCGATCACGTACGCGCCCCGGCGCGACGCGCGGGCCGCTGTCGTGGGGACGGCCCGGGTGTCGGTCCGGGTGCCGCCCGGACCGGTGTCCGGTCCGCCGGTCGTGCTGCCCGATCCGCTTGTCCCCGTGCCCGGTCGGCCCGACCCGGGTCCGGTCGCCGGCGCGGCACCGGCACCGGCGACCGAGCCGCCGACGATCACCGGCAGCAGCGGCAGCACGCACGGGGCCAGGGTCGTCAGGACCCCGGCGACGAACGCACCGACGAGGGCGAGCACGACCACCTCCGCTCCCGGCGCGACCCACTGCCGGCCGCGCACCGGTGACCATGACACCGTGGATCGGCGCCGGGGGCGACCCCTGCGGCCCCGTCGTACGCGGTCCGTAAGGGGTCGGTAACCGCCGCGGACGTGCGCCTGGTGCCCGTCCCGGGTTGTGATGGAGACCCGCGGGTCGACCGGCCCGGCGGACCGACGCCCCTCGGAGGAACCATGCGTGCGCGACGTGCGACCGCCCTCGCCGCCACCACCGTCCTGTCCCTCGGCCTGGCCGCGTGCGCCTCCGGCGGCACGTCCGACGCCGGCTCCGCCTCGCCGTCCACGCCCGCCACCTCGGCTCCGGCCTCGTCGGCCGCCGCCACGTCGGAGCCCCCGGCGCCCTCGCCCTCGCCGCCCGGGTCCTCGTCCGCCGCGGCCACCTCGAAGCCCCCGGCCGAGACGTCGCAGCCGGCTCCCGCGGCGGGGGCGTACATCGACCTGGCCGCGTACGAGGCGGGCAAGCAGATGTACGACGCGGGGACCGTCGTGCTGTTCTTCAACGCGACGTGGTGCCCCACCTGCCAGGAGGCGACGGGCAACTTCGAGGCCGACCCCGGCGGGTTCGGGCCCGGCGTCACCGTCGTGAGCGTCGACTACGACAGCAACACCGACCTGCGCAAGAAGTACGGGATCACCTACCAGCACACGTTCGTGCAGGTGGACGCCGACGGCAACGAGCTGGCCACCTGGTCCGGCTCGTCCACCCCGGCCGAGGTCGCCGAGCAGCTGGCCTGAGGCCGGCGCGCTGCCGGCCCGGCAGGCCCCGGGCCGGCAGCGTCGAGTGCTCGCGGGTGGGGGTTCCGGGACGGTCCTGGAACCCCCACCCGCGAGCACTCGTTGGGGGGTGTGGGTGGTTGGGGGTGCGCGGGCGGCTGTCGGTGCGGTGCTGCGGCCTCAGACCGAGGCGGGCAGCCGTACCTCGAAGCAGCAGCCCGGGCCCTCGTTGCGCACGTCGACGCGCCCGCCGTGCGCCTCCACCACTCCGCGCACGATCGCCAGGCCGAGCCCGGCCCCCTCGCCCGCGCCCGGCGTGCGCGCGTCC
This sequence comes from Candidatus Nanopelagicales bacterium, assembly GCA_041393815.1. Lineage (NCBI taxonomy): Bacteria > Bacillati > Actinomycetota > Actinomycetes > Candidatus Nanopelagicales > Candidatus Nanopelagicales bacterium. The sequence goes on from JAWKJK010000001.1 coordinate 193,364, forward strand.
GTGCCGCGCCACCCCGCCTCGAACAGCCGCTCGAGGTCCGCCGCCGAGATCCCGCCGCAGGCGTCCCGCACCGACACCACCGCGGCGTCGTCCTCCGTACGGGCCGACACCACGACGCTGCCGTCGGCAGGGGTGTGGCGTACGGCGTTGACGACCAGGTTGGCGAGGGCGCGCGACAGCTCGCGGGAGTCGGCGGTCACGGCGACCGGGCCGTCCGCGGACCCGGTCAGCACCACGCCGCGCGACTGGGCCAGCGGCTGGGTGGACGCCAGCGTGTCCGAGACCAGGTCGGCCAGGGACACCGTGTCCAGCGCCAGCCGGAGGGTGCCGGCCTGCAGCCGGGACAGCGCCAGCAGGTCGTCGACCATGCCGGACATCCGGTCCACCTCGGCGCGCATCTGGGCGTGGTAGCGGGCCGGGTCGTCCGCGACCCCGTCCTCCAGCGCCTCCGCCATGGCACGCAGGCCGGCCAGCGGGGTGCGCAGGTCGTGCGACGCCCAGGCGACCATCTCGCGTCGGGACTCCTCGACCTCGCGGTCCCGTTCGCGGGCCGCCTGCTCCTCGGCCACGGTGCGGGTCAACGCGGCGACCCGGCGGGCCACCAGGACGCCGAACAGCAGGGCGACGGGGACGGCCGCGCCGAGGACGAGCAGGACCAGCGTGGTGTCGGTCGGCGACAAGAACATGGCCCGCGAGCTGGCGAGCACGCCGGCGGCGACCGACGCCACGACGACGACGGGCGAGGCGATCGCGGCCGCCGCCACGGACCGACGGGCGAGCACCGCGACGCCGAGCGCGCCGAGCGCGCCGACGGCGGCCGCGGTGCCGGCCGACAGCAGGACGGCGGGCAGTTCCGGTCCCATGGTGGTCCCGCTAGCTCCGCCGGCCGGCCGTCATGAGGTCCGCCGTCATGACATCCGCCGTCACGAGGTCCGCCGTCACGACGCGGACCGGTCCGGCTCGGTCGGGTCCCACCGGTAGCCGACCCCCCACACCGTCACCAGCCGGGTCGGGGCGGACGGGTCCCGCTCGACCTTCTCCCGCAGCCGGCGTACGTGCACCGTGACGGTGGACTGGTCGCCGTACTCCCAGCCCCAGACCTCCCGCATCAGGTCCGCGCGGGAGAACGCCCGGCCGGGGCGGGCCAGCAGGTGGGCCAGCAGGTCGAACTCGCGGGAGGTCAGCAGCAGTTCCGTGCCGCCCCGAGTGGCCCGGTGGGCGACGGTGTCGACGACGAGGTCGCCGTCGCGCAGGGGTCCGGCGGCCGCGGGCGCCGCTCCCGCCCCGCCGTCGCCCTCGCCGTCGCCGTCGTCGGTGCCGGGGGCGGACGGCGCCGAGCGGCGCAGCACCGACTGGACCCGCAGCACCAGCTCGCGCGGGCTGAACGGCTTGGTCACGTAGTCGTCGGCACCCACCTCGAGGCCGAGCACCCGGTCCTCCTCCTCGCCGCGGGCGGTGAGCATGACCACGGGCAGGTCGCCGCGGTCCGCGCGCAGCCGCCGGCAGACCTCCAGGCCGTCGATCCCGGGGAGCATGAGGTCGAGCACCACCAGGTCCGGCCGGTGCTCGGCGGCCGCGGCCAGCGCGGAGGGACCATCGGCGGCACGCACGGTCCGCAGGCCGGCCCGGGACAGGTAGCCCGCCACCACCTCGGACACGGTGGCGTCGTCGTCGACGACCAGGACGCAGGACATGCCGCCCAGGGTAGGCGGAGGCGACGGGTGCCGCCGGGCCGCGCGGCCCACGTTCCGCGGACCGTAAGGAGCCCCCGGGACCCGGTCCGCGTCCCCCATCCGCACCCGGTGGAACGTACGACCACCCAGGAGCGCGCGCGGGCTGGTCCTGCGTTCCACCGGCGGGGACGGACGGGGAGCGCGGGACGGGTGGGCGCCCTGGGGCGCGTGCGCACGGGGTCGGCGGTGCGCCCGGGCGGCCGCACGTCCGGTCAGGTCGTGGACAGCGGGCGGGGGGCCAGCGTCGCCAGCCGGTGCGGCTCGGTGAGCAGCCACCCGTGGTTGCCCTCGACCACCCGGACCCGCACCCCGTCACGCTTGTGCAGGGACTGCAACCGGGCCGGCGGCACGATGCCGTCCCGGTCGGCCAGCAGCAGCGTGATCCGCGCCCCCGTGGCCGCCAGCGCGGCGATCTCGTCGACGAGGTCGGAGTGCTTGGCGGCGACGCCCGCGGAGGCCACCGCCCGGGGGTGCCGGACCAGGTTCGGCAGCGCGTCCACGACCCGGGTCAGGTTGGAGCGCCCGACCTCGTGCCGCAGCCCCGCCACCAGGCCGGCCCACGACGTCACTGCGGAGCCGGCCCCGCCGATCGGGCAGACCAGCGTGATCTCGGAGAACAGGTCCGGTCGGCGCGCGGCGGCCTCCACGACCACCCCGCTGCCGTACGAGTGCGCGACCACCGGCACCGGCCCCTCCAGCGCGAGGCACTCGACCGCCTCGGCGATCCGCTCGGCCGTGCGGCCCAGCGTCCCGCGGCCCCCGCGGACGGGGGTGGAGTCGCCGAACCCGGGCAGGCTCGGCGCGAGCACGTGCCAGCCGACCGTGGCCAGCGCCTCGATGGCGGGTGCGTACCCGCGCGGGCTGAGCCCCCAGCCGTGCACGAACACCAGCGGCGGACGGTCGGGCTGCCCGACCCCGAACACCTCGACCCGGGTGCCGGACCGGTTGGTGCCGTCGAACCAGACCGCGAACTGCTCCCAGGCGACCGGGACGGCGCGGCGGGACAGGTGACCCGAGGCCGGCTCCCCGACGGGAAGCGGCGACCGCGGCATCGGCACGCTCACGAGGCCACCGCCGTCCCTCCGTCGACTCGTCCGGGCGTCTCCCGACACTACGGCGTACGGTCGCCCGAACACGCCGCAGGGCCCCCGCGCGTCGCGGCCGGAGCAGCCCCCGAGGCACCGGACGAGGCTCCGGTCAGTCCTCCTCGGCGCCCCGCTCGTCCATCCGGGCCAGGAACTGCTCCACCTGAGCACCGATCTCGTCGGCGGTGGGCACCTCGGCCAGCGAGGCCTGGGTGTCGTCGTACTGCCGCTCCAACGTGGCCAGCACGACCTGGAACTCCTCGTTCCCGGCCAGCTGGGACGCGATCTCGGCGTCGGCGCGGGCGGCGGCGGGCTCCAGCTCGGTGGCCGGCAGCGCAAGCCCGGTGGCCTCCGACAGCGCGTCCAGCAGGGTCATGACGGCCCGTGGGTAGTCGAACTGCACCAGGTAGTGCGGCACGTGCGCCGCCAGCCCCACCACGGGGACGCCGCGCCCACCGAGCACGAGCTCCAGCATCCCGCCGACGTGGCCGGGCACCTCGAGGTCCCCCAGTGCGCTGGGGTGCGCGGCCAGGACGTCGGCCTCGGTGCCGTGCCAGGTGATCCCCATCGGTCGGGTGTGCGGCGCCGGCCACGGCACGGCCGCAAGCCCGGCGACCAGCCGTACGTCGAACCGCTCGACCAGGTCCGCGACGGCCGCGACGAAGGCCCGCCAGCGGTAGTCGGGCTCGGGCCCCTCCAGCAGCAGGAACGGGCGGCCGTCCGCGTCGGTCACCTCGTGCAGCCGGATCTCGGGGATGTCGATGGTCGCGAAGTGGTCGGAGCGGAACTCCATCCGGGGCCGGCGCGCCCGGTAGTCCAGCAGCGCGTCCGCGTCGAAGCGGGCCAGCTCGCGGTGCGGCCGCGTCCTGAGCAGGTGGTCGACGGCCAGCCGGCCGGCCGACCCCGCGTCGAGGAACCCGGTGAACGCGTGCACGAGGACCCGCCGGTCCGTCTCGACCGGCTCCCCCAGCAGCTCGTACAGCTCGTGCGACGCCACCGTCGGCACCCTTCCTCTCCTGCGGTTCGCCCCGTCGGGGCTGCCCTGACCGACACCGATGCGCCGTACGGACCCGCCCAGCATCCGTCGCGCGCCGGCCCGGCGCCAGCCATGACACGTCAACACGCGCAGCACCCGCCGGTCTTCCCGTCCTCGGTGGGATGCTGGCCGCGTGGCAGACGTCCTCGGCGGAGCGGAGGGTGCGCATCGGCATGCGAGTGCACCCCGGCCGAGGCTGACCGGGTTCGCCTGGCTGTCCATCGCCGCCGCCGTCGTCACGATCGCGCTGAAGTCCGGCGCCTACCTGATCACCGGGTCGGTCGGCCTGCTCTCCGACGCGATGGAGTCGCTGGTCAACCTGGCCGCCGCGATCCTGGCGCTGGTGGTGCTGCGGGTCGCCGCGAAGCCGGCCGACGACTCTCACCACTTCGGGCACGGCAAGGCCGAGTACTTCTCCGCGTTCGCCGAGGGCGTGCTCATCGCGATCGCCGCGGCGCTCATCGGCTGGACCGCGATCCAGCGGCTGATCAATCCCCAGCCCCTGGAGGAGATCGGGATCGGTCTGGCCATCACGCTGGTGGCCACCGCCATCAACGGGGTGGTCGGCCTGGTCCTGGTCCGCGCGGGCAACCGGCACCGCTCGCTGACGCTGGTCGCCGACGGCAAGCATCTGCTCACCGACGTCTGGACCTCCGTCGGCGTCGTGGTGGCCGTGCTGCTCGTCGGCCTCACCGGGTGGCTGGTGCTGGACCCGCTGGTCGCGCTCGCCGTCGGCGCGAACATCCTGGTCACGGGCGCCTTGCTGGTCCGGCGCGCCACCCGGGGCCTGATGGACCACTCCCTCCCGCCCGCCGACGTCGAGGCGGTGCTGCGGGTGCTGCGCTCGGTCGTGGCCGCCGAGCCCGAGGTGGGATTCCACGCCATCCAGACCCGCGAGTCCGGCCACGAGCGGTTCGTGTCCATGCACGTGCTGGTCCCGGGCGGGTGGACCGTGACCCGCGGGCACGACCTGCTCGAGCAGGTCGAGGAGCGGATCGTGCTGGCGCTGCCGCACGCGCACGTGCACACCCACCTCGAGCCGCGCGAGGACCCGAGGTCGTACGCCGACGCGGTGGCCGGGCTCGCGGTGCTGTCCGCGGACGGGACCGAGCCGGGCGAGGACGCCGGTCCGGAGCGGCGGAGCTGACGCCACGGCGGACCTGGCACCGGGTTCCCGCCCGGTCGGTGCCGTGCCGACCGTCAGGGGGCGTCAACCGACCGTCAGGGGGCGTCGCCGCCGAGGCAGGGCCCCCGGCCGAGCCACCACAGCCCGGCCAGGTCGCCGTCCTGCAGGTCGCGGACGTCGGTGGTCTGCGGGTACATCAGCTGGCCGCGGTCCGGCACGTGCCCGAGCCCGACCACGTGCGCGAGCTCGTGCAGCACCACCGCCCGGGCCAGCGCCACGCCGCCGGGCATCGTGGTCAGCTGCCGCAGCTGCGGGGCGTCGAGGGCGATCTGGCCGGACACCGCGACCCGGACACCGCCGATGAGGACCGACTGCGGCCCCGCGACCGCCGCGTTCGGCCCCTCGAGGTCGGCCATCTCCGGCGCCCACGACCAGGCCACCAGGATCGGCACCCAGCGCTGGCCGTACCGATCCGGCTGGTAGGCCGACCGCTCCTCGCGCGGGGCCTCGTCGGTCGGGCCCTCGTACACGAACCGCAGCCCGGTGGCCTCCGAGATCCGCGCGATCGCCCAGTCCAGCGCCTCCGCCCCGAACCGGGGCTGCCCGTCGGGCCTGATCACGTACCGCAGCTCCCGGCACGGGCTGAACGTGACCGGCTCCGCGGAGTCCTCCTGGGTCTGCAGGTACGCGAACGACGTGGCCGTCGGGGCGGGGTCCGGGGCCTGCAGCAGCGGCTCCAGCGACGTGGTGCCCGACGCGGAGGGCGAACCGCCGTGCCCGAACGGGTCCCCGCTGGTGGCGGCGGCCGCGGAGGAGAGGGTCGCGCTCGGGGTGGGGGATCCCTGGCCGGCCGCCGACCCGGAGGCGGCGGGTGCGGACGGGGAGCCCACGGCGCTTCCGGCCACGGCCGAGGGTCTCTGGGATCCGTTCGCGGCCGCATCGGGCAGGCCGGGATCGGCGGACCGGGCTCCCAGGGCGACCCCGGCGAGGACGGCGGCCCCGGCCGCGGCGGCGAGCACCGCGACCACACCGGCCCGCCCGCGGCCCCGCCGACGGCCGGGCGGCGGGAGGACGTCGTACCGGTCCACCACCGAACCACGGTAACCGCCGTACGGCACCCCCGGTGGGGGCTAGGGTGCGCCGGTGCCCGCATGAACGCCGCGTGAACGGCACCGGACCGGCAGGTGGCCATGACGCAGACGACTCCTGAGGACGAGGTCCGCACCCTCGGCGACCGCGTCCGCGACCGGGTCCCCGCCCTGACCTGGCTGCCCGCGTACCGCTGGTCCCGCATCAGCCGCGACCTGGTCGCGGGTCTGGTCGTCGCCGCGTTGGCGGTGCCGCAGGCGCTGGGCTACGCCGGCATCGCGGGCGTGCCGGTCCAGGTCGGCCTGTACGCCATCCCCGGGGCGCTGGTGATGTACGCCCTGCTCGGGACCTCGCGGACCCTGTTCCTCGGTCCGGTCTCGACCGTCTCGGTGCTCTCCGGAACGCTGGTCGCTGGGATGCTCGGGTCTGCGGCCCAGGACCCGGCGCGGGCGATGGCCCTCACGTCGGCGCTGGCGTTGTCGACCGGGCTCGTGCTGCTCGTCGCCGGCCTGCTCCGGCTGGGCTGGGCCGCGGAGTTCCTGTCCCGCCCGATCATCACCGGCTTCGTGTTCGGGCTGGTCATCCTCATCATCCTCGGCGAACTGCCGTCCCTGCTGGGGCTGCCCGCGGAGTCCGGCGGGGTGCTCGACCGGATCGGGTCCCTGGTCAGCCACATCACCGACCTGAACCCGCTCACGGCCGCCATCGGCGTCGGCTCGCTGGCCGTGCTGTTCCTCGGCGCCAGGTTCGCCCCTCGGTTCCCCTGGGGCCTGCTGCTCGTCGTGGCGGGCATCGTCGCGTCCAACGCCCTGGACCTGGCCGGTCGGGGCGTCGCCGTCATCGGGTACGTGCCCGACGGGCTGCCGCCGATCGGACTGCCCGGGGTCGGGGTCGGCGACTTCCCCGCGATCCTGGCCGGCGGGGCCGCACTGGCGCTGGTCGGGCTGGGCGAGGGCCTCAGCGCGGCCCGGCTGTTCGCGTCCCGCTCGGGAGCGCCGGTGTCCGCGGACCAGGAGTTCCTGGCCACCGGGGCGGCCAACCTCGCGTCGGGGTTCACCGGCGGGCTCGGCGTCGCGGGCAGCCTGTCGAAGACCGCGGCCGCGGATCGGTCCGGGGCCCGCAGCCAGATGTACAGCCTCGTGGCCGCCGCGGTGGTCGTCGTCGTCCTGCTGGCCGCCGCGGGGCTGCTGTCCGGGCTGCCTCGTACGGTGCTGTCCGCGATCGTGATCCAGGCGGTGTGGGGGCTGATGGACGTCCCGGCGATGCTGCGCTATCGCCGGATCCGCCGCAACGACTTCGTCTCCGCGCTGGCTGCGCTGCTCGGCGTGCTGGTGCTCGGGCCGTTGTACGGCCTGCTCGCGGCGGTCGCGCAGTCGGTGCTCGGGCTGGTCTACCGCTCCAGCCGGGTCGACATCGACGTCATGGGCAAGGTCCCGGGTGAGAAGGCCGCCTGGGGCAGCGTGGCCCGACATCCGGACCGGGTGACCGTGCCCGGCATCCTCGTCCTGCGGCTGGACTCGCCACTGTTCTGGGTCGACGCCGCCCAGGTGCGCGACGCGGTCCTCGCGGAGGTGGCCCGCAACCCCGGCACCGTCGCGCTGCTCCTCGACCTCGAAGCCACCAACCAGCTCGACACCACCAGCGTGGACATGATGTTCGAGCTGCTGAAGGACCTGCGCGAGCAGGGGGTACGGCTGTACCTGGTCCGGGTGTTCCACCGCGCCCGGGGGGTGTTGCGGAAGTCCGGCTTCGAGGAGGCGCTCGGCCGCGACCGGATGTGGCACAGCATCTCCCAGGGGGTGAAGGCCGCCCGCAAGGACCTCGGGCTCAAGGGTCAGGCAACGCCGACGGAGGGCGCGCCGGAACTGGCAAGGGTCGGGGCCGAGCACGCGGCGGACGGGACGGACTCCGACGGCGACGAGGGCCCCGACTACGACCCGCACGAGGAGCGGATCGCGGTGGACCACCACCACGACGGGGACGACGACGAGGACGAGAACGAGCGCCCCGCCGCCCGACGGACGCGGTAGCGGGCGCGCCGAGCGGGACACGCCGCGCCGGATCGGTCCGAGGCCGTGCGCGACGCCGGGCTGGTTTGGGAGGCTGGGCCCGACGCCGCAGCGAGCGGCGACAACCAGGGGAGAGCCAGATGAGCATGGGCACGGGCGGGACGCCGGGACCCGGGTGGTACGCCGCACCGGAGGGTGACGGACGACTGCGCTGGTGGGACGGCGCCCGCTGGACCGAGCACTACGCCGAGCGGCCGACACCCGCAGCCCAGCAGCCTCCGGCCGCGGCTCCCCCGGCCGCGGCTCCCCCGGCAGCGGCACCGCCGGCACAGGCTCCCCCGGCCGCCGCACCCCCGGCCGCCGCTCCCCCGGCCGCCGCACCGCCGGCACAGGCTCCCCCGGCCGCCGCTCCCCCGGCACAGGCCCCCCCGGCCGCATCTCCGCCGCCCGCATCGACGCCTCCTGCCGGCGCGGCCCCCGCAGCAGCGGCCGCGGCGGCACCCGCAGCCGGCACCTCAGCGCCGCCGGCAGCAACTCCGCCGGCACAGCCTCCGGCCAGCCCGCCCGCGCAGCCACCCGCCTCATCCCCGGGGTCGCAGTCCTCGGGTGGTTCGGCCGCCCCCGCCGCCGCTGCCGCGGCCGGCGCGGCTGCAGGGGCGGCTGCCGGCGCGGCGGCATCACCGCCGCCCGCGGCCGGGCCCCCGGCGAGCGCACCTCCCGCCGCCACACCGCCGGCGGCGCAGGCCCCCTCCGGTCCGCCGCCCAGCGCGCCCGCGCTGCAGCCCGCGGCCCAGCCCGCATCGGCGGTTCCTCCTGCGGCGGGCCCTCCGGCCGCCGGCGCCCCCGGGCCAGGTGGGTACCCCCAGGCCGGCTACCCCCAGGCCGGCTACGCCCAGCAGGTGCCCGCCGGCGCCCCGCCGAAGAAGAAGCGCACCGGCCTCATCGTCACCCTGGTCGTGCTGGTGGTCGTCCTGCTGGCCCTCGCGGGCGCGGGCATCTGGCTGGTGCTGAAGAACGCCAAGGTGCTCGACACCACCAAGCTGGAGACCCAGATCGCGGCGGAGCTCACCACCCGGATCGGCGACACCATCACCGTCGACTGCCCGGCCGACCAGCCGGTGGAGACGGGCTACACGTTCGAGTGCGTCGCCAGCGACAGCTCGGGCACCAAGCGCGTCGTCGTCATCACCGAGGACGATGACCAGGGCAACGTGACCTGGGAGCTGACGGACCGCGAGCCCTAGGACCGACCGACCCCGACCTCCCGAGGGGGGAGTGGATCTTCCGCGGAAGATCCACTCCCCCCTTCCCTCACGCGTCACCCCCACGTCACCCCCGCCGCTCGCGACTCCACGCACCGGGTCCACTCACCCCACGACGGAATGAGTCTGGGCGTCGTTTGGACGCCCGATTCCGGCCGGTAAGCAACGCCCAGACTCATTCCGTCCGAGGATCGGGGGGCACGGTCGTCAGCGGGGCCGGCGGGGCCGGGAATAGGCGGAGCGCGTTTCGACCGGGGTGGGCCGGTCGGGGTGGGCCGGTCAGGGTGGGCCGGTCAGGGTGGGCCGGTCAGGGTGGGCCGGTCAGGGTGGGCCGGTCCGGGTGGGCCGGTCAGGGGTGGTCGACGATGCGGGTCGAGACCCGCAGGATCGCGGCCACGTTGCGGTCGACGAGGTCCTGGGACACGTACGACGGCAGCTCCACGGTGATGGCCCAGCCGGGGAAGGTCGCGTTGTACCAGCCGGTCAGGGTCCCGCCGCAGGGCCCGCTGCACGACGCGACCGAGGGGCGCAGCCCGATCCAGCGGGCCAGCTTGCGCGCCCACGCCCTGGTCTTGTCGCCGGTGACGTCGATCAGCCCGAACGGCTGGTGGTAGCTGAGGATCGCGTCCGGCCGCAGCACCCGCAGGAACCGCACCGCGGCCTTCGACTCCGGCTCGCTCAGCGGGCGCGGACCCGGCCAGGTGACGCGGGACCCGGTGGAGCCCAGCCAGTTGTACGGGAAGTTCCGGTTGAGGTCCACGCCGCGGGCGTTGCGGCGACCGCCGACCCGGGCGCCGTCGGGGTTGAGCGTGGAGATGGTCCAGATCTGGACGCCGCGCGGCGCCGTCTCCCGCCGCAGCGCCGACACCACCCGGCGCCCGGCCGGCTCGCTGCCGTGGATCTGCCCGAGGACCAGGACCACTCGGGTGGCGTTGCGGTTGCCCAACCGGCGGGCGACGATCTCGCGACCCTGGACCGAGGTGCCCACCCGCACCACCCGGGGCAGCGCGGCCACCGGGTCGGCCGGCTCCGCCGCAACCGACGCGGACGCGGACGGGTCCGCAGACGCGTTCGGATCACCCGAGGGCGAGCCCGCCGTTCCCGAGGCCGGCCCGGACACCGTGGGGTCACTCGGCTCCGCGGGTGCCGCCGCCACCGCCGGCAGCACGAGCAACCCGGCCGCCAGGCCCGCGGCAACCCCGCCCGCCAGCACGCCGCGCAGCACTCCCCGGAGGGGACCGGGCAGGCCGAGGGCCCGGCCGGTGACCGGCCGGGCTCTCACCTCGCGCGAGCGGGTCAGCCGTCCGCCTTCGGGGCCGCGTCCTCGGCGGCCTTCTGCGACTCCTCCGCCGCGGTCTTCGCGGCGTCGGCGGCGGTGTCGGCCACCTCCTGCGCGGTCTCCGCGGTCTTCTTGGCCGCCTTCGACGCCGCGCTGGACGTCTTCTCCGCCGCCTTGGTCGCCGCGGAGCCGGCCTCGGCCGCGGCACCGCTGACGGCGTCGGCGGCCTGCGCCACCCGCTCGCCGGCGGCCTCGCCCGCCGTCGAGGCGGCGTCCGACACCTTCTGGGCGGCCTTGTCGGCCGCCTTCGCCGCGGACGTGGCCGCACCGGACGCGGCGTCGGCGGCCTTGGTCGCAGCGCCGGACACCGAGTCGGAGACCGAGCCGGCCCAGGCCCCGACGCTGTCGCCCACGGCCTCGGCCTCGCCGCGACGCTTGAGCATGATCACGCCCACCGCGGCCCCGGCGACCGCCGCGGCAACCAGGAGCATCTTCTTCATGGTCGGACCACCTTCTTCGACTCGTACGTCCCGACCCGGGAGGTACGGACCCGGGTGTCTGGCTCGACGCTAGCGCGTGCCGTCCGGCTTGCGCAGGTAGGCCAGGAACAGGTCCCGCACCCCCGGTCCCGACAGGAACTTCTCCCGCTCCCCGGCGTCGAGCACCAGTGCGTGCTCGCACACCCGGGACCAGGCCACGCCCACCGCCTTCGTCAGGGACCCGGCGACCCCCGCCGAGATCGCCGACCCGGCCACGACGCCACCCGGCACGACCTTGAGCAGGCTGGTGACCGCGTACCGACCCGCCATCGTCGCGCCCCCCGTCAGGACCACCGCGCCCGCCGCGGCCAGGGCGCGCGAGCGCTGCGGCGGCAGCCCGTACGCCGCCGTCAGCCGCGCGATCATCGTGACCTGGTTGGGCACGAGCAGGGCGGCGTCCGCGAACGGGATGGGGGTGGCCCCGATCCCGGCGGCTACCGCGACCGCCTGCGCCACAATCGACCGAGCCGCCTGTCTTTTGCGCTCCAAGTCGAGGACCTGCGCCGCGGTCAGGGCGCGCGAGGCCGCCTCCGGCACGACGGCGTACGTCGCGTCCAGCAGCTCGCGCAGCCCGAACACCGGGGCGCCGGTGAACGCGTCCGGCAGGGCGTTGGTGAGCACCACCCGGCCCTGCGGGCGCAGCGGCAGCCGTAGGTCCTCGATGTAGCGGGCCAGCTCCACCGCCTCCGGGTGCGGCACCCCGTCCCGGCTCGGCACCTGGGTGAGCACGACCACGACCGGCAGCCCCAGCGCGTCCAGGGCCCGGACGAACTCCGCCTGCCGGTCCTCGAACCGCCGGTCCGACCAGCGCACGAGGTACCAGGCCGCATGGATCCGCTCGTCCACCGGCCGGGTGCGGTGCTCGTCCACCAGCCGCCGCAGCCCGCCGAGGATCGCGTCTCCGGAGGTGCCGGTCTCGAAGCCCTCGGAGTCGTACAGGCCCAGGAAGCCGTCCGGGTGCCGGTAGTAGACGAGCCCGCGGGTCACCGGGCGACCCAGCCCGGTCTGCGCCACCTCGCGTCCGAAGATCGCGTTGACCAGGGTCGACTTGCCGACCCCGGTCTTGCCGAACACGGCCAGGTTGAAGCAGCCCAGCGCCCGGAAGGCCTCGTGCAGCTGCTGCGCGAACATCGCCTCCAGGTCGGACCGGGCGTAGTCGCGGCCCGGTCCGGATCCGGACCCGGGGTCCGGGACGGCGGGCACTCCGGAACCGGGTGGCGGCGTGGTCACGGGCTCACCGTACGTCCCTCGGGTCGTCCCGCCCGGCGATCACCGGGTTCGCGGGCATACCGGTACGGCGGCGACTAGCGTGCGCAGCGACGGCCGCGGGAGGTGGCCACGGCGCTCGGCGTGGGAGGTGGCGACGGTGGCGCAGGTCGACGAGGACCGGATGGGCGCGTTCGACGCGGTGATGTGGGGCGTCGAGGACGACCCGCTGCTGCGCTCGGTGATCGTGGTCCTGGTCGTGCTGGAGAGCCCGCCGGACGTGCCCACCGGCACCGCCCGGGTCGAGCGGCTGACCCGCGAGGTGCCGGCCCTGCGCCAGCGGGTCATCGGCAACCCGATGTCGCTGGTGCCGCCGCGCTGGGAGACCGACCCCAACTTCGACCTGTCGTACCACCTGCGCTGGGTCCGCGCCCCTCGCACCGACGGCACGCTGCGCCCGGTCCTGGACATGGCCGCGCAGATGGCCGAGCAGGACTTCGACCGGGACCGGCCGCTGTGGGAGATGACGCTGGTCACCGGCCTGGACGGCGACCGGGCCGCGCTGCTGTTCAAGATCCACCACTCGGTGACCGACGGCGTCGGCGGCATGCGCATCGCGGCGTCACTGTTCGACTTCACCCCCGCGCCGCGCGACGACCTCGGGCCCGAGCCCGACGTCCCGGCGCTGAACGTGCTCGACCCGATCCGCCGCGTGCTCAACGGGGTGGAGTACGAGACCCGCACGGCGGTGGACCAGGTGCGCGGCGCCGTGGACGGCGGCCTGGACCTGGTGCGCAAGGCGGTCAGCGACCCGGTCGGGACCGCGGGTGCGGCGACCGCGTTCGCGGCGTCCGCGGGACGCCTGCTGGCACCGGCGGGGACCCCGCTGAGCCCGGTGATGACCGGACGCTCGCTGTCCGTGCGGCTGGACCTGCTCGAGTACTCCCTTGACGACCTCAAGCGGGCCGGCAAGGCGGTCGGCGGCACGCTCAACGACGCGTTCATCGCGGCCGTCGCGGGCGGCCTGCGCTCGTACCACGACTACCACGGGCAGACCCCGCAGGCGCTGCGCATCAACATGCCGGTCAACCTGCGCAGCAAGGACGACAGCCGCGCGGGAGGCAACGCCTGGGTGCCCGCCCGCTTCCCGCTGCCGATCGACCAGGAGGACGCCGGCGCCCGGATCAAGGCGCTGCACCCGCTGCTGAAGCAGGCCCGCAGCGAGCCGGCGCTGCCCATCTCCGGTCAGGTGTTCCGGGTGCTGGCGACGCTGCCGCAGCCGGTGACCACGGCCGTCGCCGGCGGCCTGATGAAGGGCACCGACGTCGCCGCGACCAACGTGCCCGGACCGCCGTTCCCGGTCTACCTGGCCGGCGCCAAGGTGCTCCAGCTGGTGCCGTTCGCGCCGAAGGCGGGCGCCGCCGTGAACATCGGCCTGATGTCGTACGACGGCCGGGCCGAGATCGGCATCAACATCGACACCCAGGCGGTGCCGGACGCGGAGCGGCTGGTGCGCTACCTCGACCAGGCCTTCGGCGACGTGCTGGCGGTGGGCACCCCGCCGTCAGGGGAGAGCGCAGCCGAGGCGAAGCTGGCCGCCGCCGAACCGGCCGAGGCGGCTGCCCCGAAGCCGGCCAAGAAGCGGGCCGCGAAGGCGGGATCGGGCAAGTCCGGCGGCGCGACGGGGAAGAAGGCCACCCGCCCCCGGGCGGCGAAGCCCGCCGCCGACTGACACCGCCGCGCTCCGGTTCGGCGCGCGGCGTCATCCGGGTTACCGTGGAGGACCGCCTCACCCCTCCTGGAGCCCCGCATGCCCCGTCGTCGGCGTCGCGCGACCGCCGTGGTCGCCGGCGTGGCCGCCGTCGCGATGCTCGCGGGGGGCGCCCTGGCCGGGGCCGCGCTGGCCGGCGGTGCACGCAGCGGCGCGCCGCTGTTCGGCCCCGACGAGGTACCGCAGGAGTACCGCGCGCTGGTGAAGCAGGCCGCCAAGCGCTGCCCCGCCGTACCGGTGAAGGTGTTCGCCGCGCAGCTGGCCCAGGAGAGCGGCTGGGACTCGACCGCGGTCAGCAGGGCGGGCGCGCAGGGCATCGCGCAGTTCATGCCGCAGACCTGGAACCAGTACGGCATCGACGGGGACGGCGACGGCGACACCGACGTCTGGAGCCCGGCGGACGCCATCCACTCCGCGGCCGAGCTCAACTGCATCAACCGCGACCTGGTGCGCTCGGTCCCCGGTGACCGGGTGACCAACATCCTGGCGGCCTACAACGCCGGGCACTCCGCGGTGCAGCGCTACGGCGGGGTGCCGCCGTTCCCCGAGACCGAGGCGTACGTCGAGCGCATCCTGCAGCGTGCCCAGGACATCCGGCTCTGACCCCGACGGGTGCCCTGGTGGCACCCCCGAGCTCCCCCTAGACTGACCCGCCAGTCAGTAAGCCGAGGAGGGGGTGGACGGTGTCGGAACGGCTCGCGCAGCCCCCCACCGAGCTCGTCCCGCTGAGCGACGAGCAGCGCGACGTCATCGACCTGTGCCGACGGTTCGCCGCTGACGTGCTGCGCCCCCACGCCCGGGCGGTGGACGAGGAGGACAACGCCCACCCCGGCGCCGACACCTCCTGGCAGGTGTGGCGTGCGGCGACCGAGTCGGGGATCGCCGCGTTCATGCTCCCCCGCGAGTACGGGGGCGGGGGCGTGACCGACGTCTTCACCCAGTGCCTGGCGGTGGAGGAACTGGCCGTCGGCGACCTGGGACTGGCCAACCTGGTGACCAGCAACGGCTTCTTCGCCGACCCGGTGCTGGAGCTGGGCACTCCCGAGCAGTGCCGGCGCTGGCTGGAGCCGCTGGGCGCCCCGGACGCCCCGCAGACCGCGGTGGCGGTCACCGAGCCGGGCGTCGGCAGCGACGCGGCCTCGCTCACCACCCGGGCCGATCGGATCCCCGGCGGCTACCGGCTCACCGGCCAGAAGGCCTGGATCTCCAACGGTGGCGTGGCCCGGACCTACGTCGTCTTCGCGACGGTCGAGCCGGGGACGCGCTCGCGCGGGATCACGGCGTTCGTGCTGGACCGCGACGCTCCCGGCCTGTCCTTCGGCCCGCCGATGAAGAAGATGGGCCAGCGGGCGATCGTCAACACCGAGGTGTTCCTGGACGGGGTCGAGGTCGCGGAGGACGACCGGCTCGGCGGCGAGGGCCAGGGGTTCCGCGGGCTGATGAGGACCTTCGACATCTCGCGCACCGTCCTCGGTGCCGCGGCCGTGGGCTGCGCGCGGGCCGCGTACGAGACTGCGGCGGAGTACGCCCGGCAGCGTACCCAGTTCGGCGCTCCGATCGTCGAGCACCAGGCGGTCGGCTTCCGGCTGGCGGACATGCTCACCCGCATCGACGCCGCCCGGCTGCTGGTGTGGCGGGCCGCGCGCCGCCTCGACTCGGGGGCGGACGCCACGGTGGCCTCCGCCCAGGCCAAGCTGGCCGCGAGCGAGGCCGCGGTCTTGTGCACCTGGGCCGCCGTGCAGACGCTCGGCGGGTGGGGCTACAGCCGGGAGTTCCTGGTGGAGAAGTGGATGCGCGACGCCAAGCTCGAGGAGATCGAGGAGGGCACCAGCGACATCCAGCGGCTCGTGGTGGCCCGCGCGATCGCGCGGGACGGCGCGTGACCGTGCCGGACGAGACCGGTCCCGCGGCGGGACCCGGGCTCGGGAGTGCGGTCGCCGACGCGCTGGCCCGCCACGGGGTGGACACCGTGTTCGCCATCCCGGGGACGCACAACCTCGGGCTGGTGACGGCCGTCGCCGACCGTGGCCTGCGCGTGGTCGTGACCCGGCACGAGCAGGGCGCCGGCTACGCCGCCGATGCGTACGCCCGCATCACGGGGGTCGCCGGCCCGGGACCCGGTGTCGGCGTGCTGGTGACGACCACGGGCCCCGGAGCCCTCAACGCAGCCGCCGCGCTCGCGCAGGCGTGGAGCGACTCCTCGGCCACCCTGCTGGTGGCCCCCGGCATGCCGACGACCAAGCCGGACCTGCCGACCGGGCGACTGCACGAGATGCCGGACCAGACGGCGGCGATCGCCGCCTGCGTCGACGGTGCCTGGCGCGCGCACGACGCCGCCGGGGTCGATGCCGCCGTAGCTGCCGTCGTCACGCGGGCACGTACCGGGCGGCCACGGCCCGGCTACCTCGAGCTCCCCCTCGACCTGGTCGACTCGGTTCCGACCCCCGCAGCGGCGCCGGCCGGCCCGGACCCGACGCACGCCTCGCCGGCACTGACCGGGTCCGCCGCGACGACGGATGAGCCGCGGGCGGTGCGGGCGGCCGCCGCCGCACTGGCCGACCGCGAGCGCGTCGTGGTGGTGGCCGGTGGCGGCGCCCGTCGTGCGGCCGCCGCGGTCCTGGACCTCGCGGAACGGCTCGACGCGTGGGTGGTCACCTCGGTCAACGGCCGCGGCACCGTCGACGAGTCCGACCCCCGGGTGCTGGGAGCCGTCCTCCACCTGCCCTCGGTGCACCGGCTGCTCCGCGACTGCGACGCCGTGGTCGTGGTCGGGTGCGAGCTGGCCGAGTCCGACACCTGGGTGGAGCGGATCGAGCTGCCCGCGACGGTCGTACGCCTCGACGTCGACGCCACGATGCGCGAACGCAACGCACCGGGCCATACGGTCCTGCTGCCGGGCCGTGCGGAGGTGACCCTCCCGCTGCTGCTCGCGGAGCTTCCCGAGCGCCTGCCTCGCCCCACCGCGCTCGAACCGGCTGTGGCGCAGCAGGTCCGGGGCGAGGCGCTGACGCGGTCCGTGCGCTGGCGCGGACTCCTCGACGGGCTGCGCGACGCGCTCCCCGCCGACACCGTGGTCACCGCCGACAACGCCACGGTGGCCTACTACGCCGCCCAGGTCGCGCTCCCGGTGCACTCAGCCTCGTCCTACCTCTTCCCCACCGGCTTCGGGACCCTCGGCTGGGCCGTGCCCGCAGCCGTGGGCGCCGTGTGCGCCGCCCCCCACCGGCCCGTGCTCGCACTCGCCGGCGACGGTGGCCTGATGTTCACCGTGGCGGAGCTGGCGACGCTGCGCGACGTGGCCGTAGCGGCCGGGGTCGGCGTCCCCGTCGTCGTCCTGGACAACGGCGGGTACGGCGAGATCCGCGACCAGTTCCTCGGCCGCGGCGAGCGCCCGGTGGCGGTGGACCTGACCGCACCGGACTGGCCGGCGCTGGCGGCCGCGTTCGGCGCGCGGTGCGTCCAGCCGACGGCGCACAGCGGCGACCCGGCCTGCGGCCCGCAGGTGGCGGACGCGGTGCGGGCGGCATGGGCGCAGCCCGGGGTGACGCTGGTCGCGGTCCGGGAGACCCGGCCGTGAGCGGGCACGCGGCCCGCCGCGCACCGTTCCTGGACGTGCGCTGGACCGACCCGGAGACCGGTGTCGTCGGCTACCTCGTGGTGGACCGGCTGGCCCACGGCGTCGCCTCGGGCGGGCTGCGGATGCGCCGCGGCGTCACCGTGCAGGAGGTCGCCGACCTGGCGTACGGCATGACCGTCAAGGAGGCGGTGGGGCACCGGCCCGGGATGCGCCGGCCGATGATGGGCGGGGCGAAGGGCGGCATCGACCTCGACCCGGCGGACCCGCGGGCGCAGGGCGTACTGGACCGCTACGTCGCCGCGATGAAGCCGCTGGCCGAGGCGTACTGGAGCTTCGGCGAGGACCTCGGGCTGCGCCAGGAGCAGGTGGACCTGGCCGCCGACCGGGCCGGTCTCAGCAGCACGCTGGTTGCTGCGTACCCGCTGCTGACCGAGACCCCGCAGGCGGCCATGCAGCGGGTGCGGGACGCCTTCGCCGTCACCGACGCGGGCGTCAGCATCGGGGACCTCGTCGGGGGGCTCGGCGTGGCCGTGTCGGCGCTGACCGCGGTGCAGCACGACGGCACCGCGCCGGGGGACGTGCGCGCGACCGTGCAGGGGTTCGGGTCCATCGGCGGCGCGGCGGCCCGGTTCCTGGCCCGCAGCGGCGTCCGCGTGGTCGCGGTGGCCGACGTGGACGGGGTCGTGGAGAACCCGGACGGGCTGGATGTCGAGGCCCTGCTGGCCGGCCGGGACCCGCTGGGGCGCGTCGACCGGACGGCACTGCGGCCCGGCGACCGGCTGCGCCCCCGGGAGGAGTGGCTGGACGTCGAGGCCGAGCTCCTGGTGCCGGCGGCGGTGTCGTACTGCCTGGACCTGCACGACGAGCACCGGGTGCGCGCGCGCTGGGTCGTCGAGGGAGCCAACCTGCCGGTCACCGCGGCGGCCGAGTCGGCGCTGGCCCGACGCGGTGTGACGGTGCTGCCGGACTTCGTGGCCAACTCCGCCACCAACTCCTGGTGGTGGTGGGTGTTCTTCGGCGACGTGGCCGACCCGTCGTCGCAGCGGGAGTCGTACGACCTGGTGCGCACCGCGATGACCGAGCTGGTCACGCAGGTGCTCGACGAGGCGGCGACGCGCGGACGCACGCCGCGCGCGGCGGCGATGGACCTGGCGGAGCAGACGTTGGCCCGGCACGCGGGGCCCGGACCCGGCGCTGCCGCGTGACGTGGCCCCAGGCACTGGCCGACCCACAGTCCGTCGCGGTGGTCGGCGCCTCCGACGACCCGTCGTCGTGGGGCCACTGGCTGGCCCGCGGCGCTCTCGGCGGGGCGCACCGGCGCCACGTGCACCTGGTCAACGAACGGGTCGCGGCCACCGCCGGTCGGGTGCTGGGCCGACCGGCGCTCGCGCGCGTGGGCGACGCCGGCCCGGTCGACCTGGTCGCCGTGGCCGTGCCCGGGCCGGCGGTCCGCGCCGTCGTGCAGGAGGGCCTGACCGCGGGAGCCCGTGCGTTCGTCGTGATCACCGCCGACGTCGGCGACGGCACGGATCCGGGGGCCCGGGCGGCCGCCGAGGCCGACCTGGCCGCGCTGGTCGCCGCAGCGAACGCCGTCCTGCTCGGCCCCAACTGCCTCGGCCTGGTCGACCACGCCGTCGACCTCAGCCTCGCCTGGGGCGAGATCCCACCCGGTGACATCGCGGTCGTGAGCCAGAGCGGGCAGGTCGGCCTGGAGGTCGCCGGGCTCCTCGCCGCCCACGGGCGGGGCGTCGCCCGGTTCGTCTCGGTCGGCCCGCGCGGGCTCGGGGTCGTCGACGCGCTGCTCGGGCTGGTCGGGCACGCCGACACCCGGTCCGTGTGCGTCTACGCGGAGGACCTCGGCGACGCCCGGGACCTGGTCGCCGTCGCCGCCGAGCTGGCCGCGGCCGGCGTCGGCATGACCCTGCTGGCCCCCGGGACCAGCGTCGCCGGCGCCCGCGCCGCCGCCTCCCACACGCAGGCGCTGGCGGCCGGGGACGCCGTGATCGACGCGGTGTGCCGGGCCGCCGGGATGGTCCGGGCCGACACCCCGGCGACGCTGGTGGCGGCCGCCCTGGGGCAGGCCGCGCCGGTCCGGCGCCGCGGAACCCGGGTCGCCGTGGTGTCCGACTCCGGCGGCCAGGGAGTCCTGGCCGCCGACGCACTCGCCGCGCGCGGCCTCGCCGTCCCCCCGCTGTCGGTCGCGACCGCCGAGGCCCTCGTCCGCGTGCTCCCCTCCCCCCGTGCCGTCACCGACAACCCGGTCGACCTGGCCGGGTCCGGCGAGGCCGACCTGACGACGTACGCGCAGGCGGTGCGGGTGCTGGCGGACAGCGGCGAGGTGGACGCGGTGCTGCTCACCGGCTATCTCGGCCGCTACGCGCTCGACGTCGCCGGGCTGGCCGAGCAGGAGGCGGCCGTGGCACGTGACCTCGCGGCGGCGGCCGCCGACCGCGGGGTGGCGCTGGCGGTGCACACGATGGCGCCGACGGACTCCGGCACCGGGGCGCTGCAGGCCTGGCGGCACGCAGGGACGCCGGTGGTCGGGCGCGTGGAGGACGCGGTCGCGGCACTTGCGGCCGGTGCCCCGCCGAGACCCGACCCGCCGGTGCCGGACCGCGCCGCCGGTGCGTCCCCCGTCGGTGCGGGGGTCACCGTGGCCACGACGAGACGACCCGCCGGTGCCTCGTCCGGGTACGCCCAGGCACGTGCCGCGCTCGCGGCTCGCGGGGTGTCGTTCCCGGACGCGCAGGTGCTGGCCGCCGGTCCGGACCTGCCGGCCCGGGCGGGCCGAGCGGCCCGCGACCTCGGCGGCCCCGTGGCGGTGAAGGCGACGTCGCTGGCGCACAAGAGCGACCACGGCGGCGTCCTGCTGGGGCTGACCGACCCGGCCGAGGTGACCCGGGCCGTGGCCGAGCTGGTGGCACGGCTGGGTCCGATCGAGGTCACCGTGGAGCGGATGACCACCCTGGCCGGCACCGTCGAGCTCGTCGTCGGCGCGCACCGCGACCCGCACGCGGGACCGGTGCTGCTGCTGGGCGCCGGCGGCGTCCACGCGGAGGCGGTGCCCGACACCGCCGTCGCGCTGGCACCGGTCACCGCGGAGCAGGCCGACGCGCTGCTGGACCGGCTGCGCCTGGCGCCGATCCTCGCCGGCTGGCGCGGGGCCTCCCCGGTGGACCGCGCCGCCGTGGTGGCCTGCGCCCGGGCGGTGGTCGACGTCCTGCTGGCGGACCCCGCGCTGGAGGCGGTCGAGGTGAACCCGCTGCTGGCCGGACCCGGCGGAGCCGTCGCGCTGGACGCGTGGTGCGCGTGGCGGCCCGGGGTCGGCAACGGGCCGGACGAGGAGGGCATGTGACCGCGACGCACTCCGGGACCGCGACCGAGGTGCGCGTCCCGCTCCCTGACGAGGCGTGGCTGGCCGCCACCCTGTACCTGCCCCCGGGTGCCGGCGAGCAGCACCGGGTCCCGGTGCTGCTGGAGGCGCTGCCGTACCGCAAGGACGACCTCACCGCGACCTACCGCCCCGAGTACGTCCGCTTCCGCGACGAGCACGACCTCGCCGTCCTGCGGGTCGACCTGCGCGGCACCGGCTCCAGCCCGGGCATCGCGACCGACGAGTACCCCGTGCAGGAGCAGGACGACCTGGTCGCGACCATCGCCTGGGTCGCGGAGCAGCCGTGGTGCACGGGCGCGGTCGGGATGTTCGGCACGTCGTGGAGCGGGTTCAACTCGCTGCAGGTCGCGATGCGGCGACCGCCCGCGCTGAAAGCGGTGTGCGCGTCGTACGCCACCGACGACCGGTGGACCGACGACGTGCACTACTACGGCGGCGTGCTCCGTCTTCTCGACCAGGTGGACTACCCCCTGTACATGCTGTCGATGAACGCGCTGCCACCGGTCCCGGCGCTGTACGGCGAGGGCTGGCGCGAGGAGTGGGAACGGCGGCTGGCCGGGACACCGCCGTGGCAGCTGCGCTGGCTGCGCGAGCAGCGGCGCGACCCGTACTGGCGGCACGGCTCGCTGCGGCCGGGGTACGACCGGATCACGGCCGCGACGATGCTCGTCGTGGGGTGGGCGGACGGCTACCGCAACAACTCGCTGCGGACCGCGCGGGCGCTGGTCGAGGCGGGCACGCCGGTGTCGGTGCTCGCCGGACCGTGGAGCCACCAGGCGCCGACCTCGGCGGTGCCCGGCCCGCGGGTGGACCACGTACCCCTGATGGCGCGGTGGTTCGACCGGCACCTGCGCGGCGTCGACCCGGCACCGGAGTCGGCGGCGGCGCCGACTCCGGCCGAGGGCGACCTGGTGCTGTTCGTGCGCAGCTTCGCGCCGCCGTCACCGACCGCGGACGCCTGGTCGGGCCGCTGGGTCCGCGAGTCGGTGGCGTCGCTGGAGGCACGGACCGTCCTCCGCGAGGTCGGGCTGGGAACGGGGACCCGGCGCGTCGAGCACGGTCCCGACCTGGGCCTGGCCGCGTGGAACTCCTGCGCCGGCGCGCTGCCGTGGGGCCAGCCGGGCGACCAGCGGTACGACGACGCGCGGTCGGTCACCGTCGACCTCCCGGTGGACGACCCCACGGTGGTCGTCGGGTACCCCGTCGTGCGACTACGGGTGCGGCCGGAGCGGGAACGCGCAGCGGTCGCGGTGCGGCTGTGCGCCGTGGCCGACGACGGCACCTCGCTGCTGGTCTCCCGGGGTCTGCTCAACCTGTCCTACCGGGAGCGCCTCGACGGTGAGGACCCGCTCTCGCCGACGCCGGTCGAGCCGGGACGGTGGTACGACGTCGAGGTCGGCCTGGAGGCATGCTCGTACGAGTTCGCCCCGGGCGAGCGGATCCGGGTCGCGCTGTCGGTGACCGAGTGGCCGAACGCCGCGGCGCCGCCGCAGCGCCAGGGCTACGACGTCGACCTGGCCGCCTCCCACCTGCTGCTGCCGGTGGTGGAGGGGTCCGGGCCCTACCCGGCACCCGTGCTGCCGGAGCCGCCGTCAGCAGATGCGCCGCCGGAAGCGACTGCCTCGCAGGAGGAATCGGCGGACGAGGACGTCGTGCGCTGGTGGACCGAACGGGATGTGCTGACCTCGACGACGTCCGCCAGCGTCGACCACGGGTCGACGTACGACGGGCTGCACGGCGCCCGCT
Organism: Candidatus Nanopelagicales bacterium; assembly: GCA_041393815.1. NCBI lineage: Bacteria > Bacillati > Actinomycetota > Actinomycetes > Candidatus Nanopelagicales > Candidatus Nanopelagicales bacterium. The sequence continues at coordinate 216,216 of JAWKJK010000001.1, forward strand.
GCAGCGAGCACTACACGGGGACCGTCGACGTGCGGGACAGCGACTGGCGGCAAGGCGCGCGGGCGACCACGCGGTTCGCGGTGACGTGGCCCGAGGTCGCGGTGACGTCCACGTCCACGCTGGACCTGGTCGCGGATGAGGAGGCGTACGACGTCACCCTCACGCTGGCCGTGGACGCCGACGGCGAGCCGTACCACCGGCAGACCTGGCACGAGCGCATCCCCCGCGACCTCGGCTGACCCGCTCCCCGACGGCCGCTGCGCGACCGCCCGCCCCAGCGTCGAGTGCTACCGCGTGGGGGCTGAGGCGCGGCGTAGCTGAGGCGCGGCGTAGGAGGGCGCGGCGGGCGCGCGGGGGCGTGCGGTTAGCGGAGCGCGGCGGGGTCGATGCCGGCCTCGCGGGCCGCGGCCTCCTGCACCCACCGGGTCAGCGCACCGCCGCGCGGCTGCTGGCCCACGGCCACCAGCTGCGCAGCCAGGCCGTCGATGAGCGCGGTCACCCGGGCCGCCGCCGCCTTCGGGTCGGGGCAGTCGAAGTCACCGGTGGCGGTGCCCTCGCGCAGCAGGCCCGCGATGGCCTGCTTCCACTGCTGGTCGACCCGCTTGTAGACCGCCCGGATCTGCGGCTCGTGCATGGATGCCGCCCACGCATCGACCCACAGCCGCCAGCCCGCGGCGTCGCCCGTCGGCCCGTACAGGCGGACCACCTGGGCCAGTCGCGCCGTCACGTCCCCATCGGACTCCAGCACCTCGTCGAGGTCGTCGAGGTCGCGCTGCGCGGCCCGTTCGAACGCCTCGGCGACCAGGCGCTCCTTGGATTCGAAGTGGTAGAACACCAGCGGCCGCGACACCCCGGAGGCGGCCGCCACGTCCTCCACCCGCACCGAGGCGAGGCCGCGTTCGATGATCTGCTCGATCGTGGCGTCCAGGATCAGCGCCCGGCGGTCGTCCGCCGACAGTCGCTCCGTGGGCCGGGTCATGCGTGCCCTCCCGACGTGGTCGGCTCGGTCTGGCCTGTGGCTGAGGACGACCCTGCCACCCACCAGCAGGCCGCCGCATGCGGTCCGGCGGGTGCGAGCAGGGGCAGGTCCCGGGTACGGCAGTCCTGCTCGACCGCGGCGGCGCTGCCGTCGCGCAGCGCGGGGCAGCGCGGGTGGAACCGGCACCCGCTCGGGATGGCCGTCGGGTCCGGCGGCTCGCCGGTGAGGACGATGGGGTCGACGTGGTCGATCTCGGGGACCACCGACAGCAGCGCCCGGGTGTAGGGGTGCTGCGGCGCGGACAGCACCTCCTCGGTGGGGCCCTGCTCGACGATCCGCCCGAGGTACATCACCGCGATCCGGTCGGCGATGTTCCACGCCACGCCCAGGTCGTGCGTCACGACGAGCAGGCTGAGTCCCAGCGACTCCCGCAGCTGCAGCAGCAGCGCGAGGATCTCGCCGCGCACCGACGCGTCCAGGGAGGACACCGGCTCGTCGGCGATGATGACGTCCGGCTCGAGCACGAGCGCGCCGGCGATGACCACGCGCTGCCGCTGGCCCCCCGACAGCTCGTGCGGATAGCGCAGGAAGAACCGCTCCGGCGGCCGCAGCCCCACCCGCGACAGCGCCTGCGCGACCGCCGCCTCCTCGTCGCCGTCGAAGCCGTGCACGCGCAGGCCCTCGGCGACCGCCTCGTAGACCGAGCGCCGCGGGTTCAGCGCTCCGGTCGGGTCCTGCAGCACCAGCTGGACCTTGCGACGGTAGGACTTCAGCGCCGCCGTGGAGTAGTGCAGCGGCTCCCCCGAGGCACGCACGGTCCCGCCGGCGGGTCGCTCCAGGCCGAGCAGCGTGCGGGCCAGCGAGGTCTTGCCGCACCCGGACTCCCCGACCAGCGCGACGATCTCGCCTCGGCCGAGCTGGAGGTCGACACCGTCGACCGCGCGCGCGACGCGGTTGCCGCGCGCGTTGAACTCCACACGCACGCCCTCGGCCTGCAGGACCGGCTGCTGCGGTGTCACGCCGACACCTCCGCCGACAGCTCGGTGGCGAACAGGCAGGACGACCACCTGCGGTCGCCGGTCGGGGTGAGCGAGACCTCCGTGGTCGAGCACACGTCGCGGACCTGGGGGCAGCGCGGGTGGAACGAGCAGCCCGAGGGGGCCTCGCCCGGGAACGGCGGGTCCCCGGGCAAACCGCTGGGGGCGTAGCGGAATCGGTGGTCGCCGATCCGCGGGAACGCGCCCCCGAGGGCGCGGGAGTAGGGGTGGTGCGGGTCGTCGAACACCTGCGCCGACGGACCCTGCTCGACCACCTGTCCGGCGTACATGACCGCGAGGTCGTCGCAGGTGGACGCCAGCACGGACAGGTCGTGCGAGATGAACACCATCGCCAGGTCCAGGTCGCGCACCCGGTCGGTGAGGACCTCGAGGACCTGCTGCTGCACCATCACGTCCAGCGCGGTGGTCGGCTCGTCCGCGACGATGAGCCGCGGACCGCAGGCCAGCGCCATGGCGATCATCACGCGCTGCTTCTGGCCGCCGGACAGCTGGTGGGCGTACGACCGCGAGACCCGGGCCGGCAGCCCGACCTGCTCCAGCAGCTCACCGACGCGCTTGGACGCCGCCGACTCGCTGACCTTCTTGTCGTGCAGTCGGATCGGCTCGGCGATCTGGGGGCCGATCTTCTGCACCGGGTTCAGTGCGTGCATGGCGCCCTGGAAGACCACCGACGCGGTCCCCCACCGGACGGTGCGCAACCGTCCCCACCGCATGGTCAGCACGTCCTCGCCGTCGAGCAGCACCCGGCCGGTCACCTTCGCGGTCTTCGGCAGCAGCCGCAGCACCGTCGACGTCACCGTCGTCTTGCCGGACCCGGACTCCCCGGCGACGCCGAGGGACCGGCCGGCCTCGACGGACAGGGAGACGCCGCGCACCGCGGGGACGTCGCCCTCGCGCGACCGGTACGTGACGTGCACGTCCTCCAGCTCGAGGATGGCCATGGTCAGCGCCCTCCCAGCCGGGGGTTCACGATCTCCTCCAGCGCGCGACCGATCAGCGTGAACGACAGCACCACCAGGACCACGCACAGGCCCGGCGGCACGATGTACCACCAGGCGCCCGCCGACACCGCCCCGTTGGAGAACGCGTAGTCGAGGATCGCTCCCCACGACGGCCGCAGCGGGTCGCCCAGGCCGAGGAAGGACAGGGTCGTCTCGGACAGGATCGCGATGGCGACCGTCAGCGTCGTGTTGGCCAGCACCAGCGGGAAGACGTTGGGCAGCACGTGCCGGGTCATCTGGTGCCAGTTGCCCGCCCCGAGAGCGCGGGACCGCTCCAGGTAGGGCCGGCCCTCGACCGACAGCGTCTGCGCCCGGATCAGCCGGGCGGTGCCGGCCCAGGAGGTCACGCCGATCACGATGATGATCGTCAGCAGCGAGCCGCCGCCGAGGACCGTGGCCAGCACGATGGCCAGCGGCAGGAACGGGATGACCAGGAACCAGTCGGTCAGCCGTTCCAGCGCGGCCCCGCCGTACCCGCGGTAGTGGCCCGCGGCGATCCCCACCGTCGTCCCGATGACCATGGAGATGACCGTCGCCGCGATGCCGACCACGAGGGAGACCCGCCCGCCCCAGGCGAGCAGCGCGAGGATCGACCGGCCGGACTCGTCGGTGCCCAGCCAGAACTCCCCCGACGGCGGGTCCAGCACGCCGCCGGTGGCCCGGGTGACGCTGATGGTCTCCGCGGGGAACAGCACCGGCGCGAGCAGGGCGAGCAGGCCGAAGAACGCGAGGATCACGATCCCGGTCATCCCGCCCCTGTGGGTGCGGAACTGCCGCCAGCCGCGGGCGAAGGCCGCCCGGCGGCGGGCCCGGGCGATCGCCTTGCGACCGCGGGGCCGCCGGTCGCCCTGGTCCGCGGCGGGCGTCGTCTGGTCGGTCGCCATCACGGCCTCACCCTCGGGTCGATGACGGCGTACAGCAGGTCGGCCATCAGGTTCGCGAGGACGACGCCGATCGAGAACAGCAGGAAGATCGCCTGCAGCAGAGCGACATCCGGCCCGCGCAGCGCCTCGTACGACAGCAGTCCCAGACCCGGCCAGGAGAACACCGTCTCGACCGTGATGGCGCCCGACACGGTGAAGCCGAGGTTGAGGAAGATCAGCGTGATCGTCGGCAGCAGTGCGTTGGGGACCGCATGCCGACGGCGCACCAGTTTGTCCGTCAGCCCCTTCGCCCGAGCCGTGGTGAGGTAGTCCTCGCCCATCTCGTCCAGCAGCGAGGCCCGCATCACCAGCGCGTACTCGGCGAGGTAGACCAGCGTCAGCGTGGTCACGGGGAGAACCATGTGCCACGCGACGTCCAGCCATCCGGCTGGCGTCGAGGTGTCCACCCCCGGTGTGGAGATTCCACCGATCGGGAAGAACCCGTCCATCCCGAACACGCCGACGCCGAAGACGATGAGCAGGATCATGCCGAGCCAGAACTCGGGCATGGAGTACAGCGTCAGCGTCGCGCCCGTCGACACCTTGTCGAACATGCCGCCGCGCCGCCAGGCCGACCGGATGCCGATCCAGACGCCGATGATCGACGCCAGCACGATGGCGGTGCCGACCAGCAGCAGCGTCGGCCAGATCCGCTCGGTGACCAGCTCCCACACCGGCCGGTTGAACTGGGCTGAGTCGATGGCGCTGGAGAACGGGTTGCGCAGATAGGTCAGGAACTGCTCGAGCAGCGGCTTGTCCAGCTGCGCCCGGAGCTCGGCCAGCTGCTCCGCGGGGACGTTGCGTCCGCGCGTGTACATGCCGATCGGGTCACCGGGCAGCAGCCGGAACAGGAAGAAGTTGAAGACCAGGACGAACAGCAGGGTGCCGAGGGCGGCCCCGGTCTTGCGCAGGGCGAACTTCGCCGAGGGCGACAGCCCGCGCCGCCCCTTCTCCTTGCGCGGGAGCGGAGGCGGGCCGGAGACGGGGTCGGGACCGCCGCCCCCGGCCACCTCCTGGATGAGGGACACGGTGCGTGTGCCTACTCGACGTCGGCGTCGCCGCCGCGACGGCGGCCGATGGCGATGCCGGCGCCGACCAGCACGACCGCGCCGACGATCGCCGCGATGATCAGGCCCACGTTGGTGCCGCCGCCACTGGACGAGCTCGAGGACGCGTTGTCCGTGCCGCCGCTGGCGCCGGGCGACGCCGAAGCGCCGGTGTCGCCGCCGGTCTCCGCGCTCACCGGGGTGATGCTCTGGTACGACCAGGTGCCGTACTGGAACAGCAGGGCGCCGTCGGGTGCCGGCTGCGGCTGGAACCCGGTCCACCGGTCGGACCGGTACGCGCTGAGGTTGTCGTAGTAGAAGGTGACGACGTAAGCGTTGGAGTCGTAGATCATCTGCTGCATGGTCTTGACGATCTCCGCCCGCTTCGCCGGGTCGGTCTCCAGCTTCTGCTGCTCGTAGAGCTTGTCGTACTCCGCGTCGCAGTAGAACGAGTCGGACAGGCCCGCGTAGATCGTGCCGTCCTCGTCCGTGGACCGCTGACTGCAGATGAACGTCGACAGCTGGTAGTCGGGGTCGGGCTCGACGACCCAGCCCCACTCGAACATGTCGAAGTCACCGTTGCCGATGAGCTCGTACAGGGAGTCCTCGCTGACGATCTTCACCTTGGTCTCGATGCCGATCTGCGACAGCCAGTCCTTGATGTACTCCACCGACTTCTGCGAGTCGGTCGACTCCTGTCGACCGAGCAGGCGCAGGGACATCCGGGTACCGTCGGGTGCGACGCGCACGCCGTCGTCGCCCACGGTGTAGCCGGCGGCGTCGAGCGTGGCGTTCGCCGCGTCCAGGCTGAACTCCGGCTGGTTGGCCGGGTCGAGGTGCAGGTCGGTGTAGATCGGGGGGATCACGGTGGAGCCGGCGCTGGCGTACCCACCCATCACCTTGTCCACGAGCGTCTGCTTGTCGATGGCCTGCGCGATCGCGAGCCGGACCTGCGGGTCCTTGACCAGCGGGCTGCCGTTGCCGATCGGGGTCCCGTCGGCGAGGGCCGCCCCCATGTTGAAAGCCAGCTCGTTGAAGCCGGAGTAGACGCTGGGGGCCAGCGTGATGCCCTCAGCTCCCTCGAGGGAGTTGTAGACGTTGGCGGACAGGTCGTTGGCATAGTCGATCTCGCCCTTGCGCAGCGCCTGCGCGATCGCGTCGGTGTTCTTGTAGACGCGGAACACGACCTCGTCGGCCGCCGGCTTGCCGCCGTAGAAGTTGGGGTTGGCCTCGAAGCGCAGGTACTCGCCCTTGCGCCGCTCCACCAGGACGAACGGGCCGCCGCCGACGACCGGCTGGCCGTCGACCGGCTCGTTCGGGTACGAGCGGACCTTCTTGCCGTCGATGTCCTTCCAGATGTGCTCGGGGAGGATGTAGACGGACAGGTGGTACATGATCGGCGAGGGCTTGCTGACGTACAGGACCAGCGTGGTGTCGTCCTTGGCCTCGGCCTTGGTGATGGTCGCGGTGTAGTTGCCGAAGTTGGTCTGCTCGTAGTCACCGTTGATGACGCGGTTGAAGGTGTACGCCGCGTCGCGCGCGGTGAGCGGCTGTCCGTCGCTCCACTTCAGGTTCGGCCGGATCTTGTAGGTCCAGTAGGTCTTGTCCGCCGACTCCTCCCACGACTCCGCCAGCCCCGGCACGGTCGAGAAGTCCGCGGCCGCGTACTCCGTGAGGGTCGGGTACATCATCTGGTACGCCTCGTACGAGGCGGCCGCGATGCCGGTGAACGGGTTGACCGAGTCGACGTCCTGGGTGACGCCCACGGTGAAGGTCGTCTTCTCCGCGGAGACGACCTCCGGCGACGGGCTCTCCTCGGCTGCCGCCGGCACCAGTGGGAGGGCCACTGCCCCGGCCACGACCAGCGCCAGTGCCGCGCGCAGGCTCCGTCGTCGCGTGCTCGGCCTCATCTGCTACCTCCCGGCGTCCGGCAACCGGACTGATCCGTCAGTCAGTGGGATGGCGGGGAGGCTCGCACACGACCGGTCGATTCAGCAAACACGTGGCCCCCATCCGCGAGACCGTGACGATCCTGTGACCTGCACGGGATAGGGACGGGAGATCTTGCGGTACGGGCTCTTGCGCTCGGGCTGACCTGATGGTCAGGATGCCCGCACCGCGGGCCGGCCGGGTCCGCTCGAGTCCGCGCGAGGCCCGTCGATGCCGCACCGCACGAGCACGTCCCCCGCACCAGGGTTCTCCCCCTCGGGGTTCCCCCAGGCCCCGGCCGCGGCGACTCCGCTGGAGTCGGAGCCGGTGTTCGACCCCGCCGTGCACCTGGCAATCGGGGCGGTGCCCGCCACCAGGACGCTGTCGGACCTCGGCTACCCCGCGGACCGGGTCGACGCCGCGGTGGGGCCGGTGGCGGTCAGCGAGCCCTTCCCCCTGCTGACCCCGGCGGGCGTCGCGGCCCTGCGCCAGGTCGCGACCGCACTGGAGGGCAGCGCCATCGGCGGTCACGACGACCGCGCCCCCCGCTACGTACCCGGCGGCGGCTACCGCTCCGGCTTCTTGCGCGACCTGTGCTCCGACCCGACTCTGCTGGGCCACCTGTCCGAGATCGCGCAGGTACCGCTGCGCGCCCATCCGTTGGTGGACTGCCAGGCCTACGTCAACTACGCCCCACGCGACCTGGCGCTGGCGGTCGACACCTGGCACGCGGACTCCGTGGCGGTGGACATCGTGGTCATGCTCAGCGACCCGCAGTTGCTGCGCGGCGGCCGGTTCGAGTGGTTCGAGGGGACCGACGACGAGGCGGCGCACCTGCTCGGGACGACCCGGGAGCTGCTGCACCTCGGCGGCCCGGCGGACCTGCCCGCCGACCGGGTGAGGTGGGCGGACTTCCCCGCCGCCGGGTGGGCGGTCCTGCAGCAGGGCACGCACGTGGTGCACCGGGCCGCCCGCGTGGAGGAGGCGGCGGAGCGGACCACGCTGGTCCTCGGCTTCGCGCCGGCCGACCCGCTCGTCGATGACGCCACGCGGGTCGAGTACGTGGCGACCTGGCCGCACGACGGCCTCGCGGCGGACCTGGCCCGTCGGGCCGCCGACCTGGCCGCCCGGCGGCTGGACGCGGTCGCCGCCGGGCTGGACCCCGACGCCTCCGCCGACGCCTGCGCCCAGGCACTGGAGGACGCGGCGGCCGAGGTCGTCCGGACCGCCGCGGCGCTGCGGGCGGCGGCGGGCTGACACCCCCCGGGGTATCCTCGACCGCATGCCGGCAGCCCCTGACCCGACCGCGCCCTCCGCAGGCGCGGCCTCCCCGGCGAGCACCGTGCGGTGGTGGACCGTGCCCCGGTGGTGGACCCCGCGGCAGTGGGCCGCCGCCGGGATCGCCTTCACCGCCACCGTGCTGCTGGTCGGCATCCCGACGGCGGTCATCCCCAACCCGGCGTTCGGCCGCGCGGTGGAGCCGACCTGGTGGTCGCTCCCGGTCCTGCTCGTCACCGGCGTGCTGGGCGGGCTGCTGCTGGCGACGTACGTGCGCCCCGACGGTCCGGCGCGGGATGCCGACTCCTCCGACGGCACGCCGGGCGACGCCACCGCAGCGGACGAGTCGGTCGACAGGCCGGCGAAGTGGGGCACGGTCGGCGGGTTCCTCGCCTACTTCGCGATCGGCTGCCCGGTGTGCAACAAGCTGGTGCTGATCGCCCTCGGGAGCTCCGGCGCGCTCACCTGGTTCGCGCCGGTGCAGCCGCTGCTGGCCCTCGCCAGCATCGTCGTGCTGGCGGTCGCGCTGCGGGCGCGGCTGCGCGGGTCCCTGGCCTGCCCGGTCGTCCCGGTCCCGGCCCCGGCCGACGTCGTCGAGGGCGAATCCCCCCGGGGCTAGTCCGCCCGGGCGTACAACAGGGGGGTGGACCTCCCGCCACTCCCGGACTGGGACCCGGCGCCGGACGACGCGTACGGCCCGCGGTACGCCGACGCCCTCGCGCTGACGGCGTGGGGTCACCGCCACCAGCGGCGCAAGCGGGGCCCCGAGGAGCGGTCCGTCCCCGGGATCCCGTACGTCGGCCACGTGCTGGAGGTCAGCGCCCTGGCCCTGCTGGCCGGGGCGGACGAGGACCAGGCGGTCGCGGCGCTGCTGCACGACGCGCTCGAGGACTGGGACGCGCCCGAGGAGCGGACCGCCGCCCTGATCCGGGACCGCTACGGCGAGCGGGTGCTGCGGCTGGTCGAGGCGTGCACCGACCGCGACCTGGAGGGCAACCGCGACCGCGGGCGGCACAACTGGCGCGAGCGCAAGGAGCTGCACCTGCGGCACCTGGCCGAGCTCGGGCCTGAGGAGCTGCTGGTGCCCGCCGCGGACAAGGTGGCCAACGCGCGCGCGATCCTGGACGACCTGGCCGACGACGGGGTCCGGGTGTGGCAGCGGTTCAACGCCCCTGCGCCGGACATCCTCTGGTACTACCGGGCCAACCTGGCCGTGCTCCAGGAGGCCGTGCCGGACGGGCTGCTGACCCGCCGGCTGGCCGACCTCGTGGACCTGCTGGCCGAACGGATGCCCGGCGGCTGAGCGGCCGGCCGGACGCCGGCGGGCCCGCTACGACGACAGCGGTGTGAAGCCGCCACTGCGCGGGTTGCCGAACATGTCCGACGGGCCGCGCGCGTCCGCGACCAGAGCGGGGACGACGCCACCGAGCTCGGCGGGGTCCCAACGACCGGCCTTCGCGGCGGTGGGTCCCTTGACCCAGCCCTCGGCCACCCCGATCTCACCGCCGGCGACGGTGAACACCCGGCCGGTCACGTCGCGGGACTCGGCGCTGCCGAGCCAGACGACCAGCGGGGAGATGTTCGCGGGGTCCAGCGGGTTGAAGCCCGACTCCTCCCCCGCCTTGGCGGCGTCGGCCATCCCCGGCAGATCGGCGGTCATCCGGGTGAGCGCGACCGGCGCGATCGCGTTCGCCGTCACGCCCAGCCGCCCGAGCTCGTCCGCCAGGATGATCGTGAGCGTGGCGAGCCCGGCCTTCGCGGCGCCGTAGTTGGCCTGGCCGACGTTGCCGAACAGGCCGGACGGCGACGACGTGTTGATGATGCGGCCGTCGACGTCATGGCCCTCCTTGGCCCGGGCGCGCCAGTAGGCCACCGCGTGCCGGGTCGGCGCGAACGTCCCGCGCAGGTGCACCTTGATGACCGCGTCCCACTCGTCCTCGGTCATGTTGACGAACATCCGGTCGCGCAGGATGCCGGCGTTGTTGACCAGGACGTGCAGGTCGCCGAACGTGTCGAGGGCCTGCTGGACCAGGCGCCCGGCCCCCTCCCAGTCCGAGACGTCGTCGCCGTTGACCACGGCCTCGCCGCCCATCGCGCGGATCTCCTGCACGACCTGCTCGGCCGGGGACAGGTCGGACCCGTCGCCGGAGGTGCTGCCGCCGAGGTCGTTGACGACCACCCGGGCGCCCTGGCGGGCGAACTCCAGCGCGTGCTCGCGGCCGATGCCGCGGCCGGCCCCGGTGACGATGACGACCCGGCCCTCGCAGATGCCCGCCATGCCGACCACTCCTCGCTCGATGTCGTTGAACGGCTCCGTCGTTGTACGGCGTCCGGGCCGGGGCCCGGCGCCGCCGCGGCGGCGGCGGGACCGGGGACCGTGACCCGGGGCCACCCTGCCATCCTGGGCCGGCCGGGCCCCGGCCGGGGGCGGCCGCTGGCGCGGCCGACCGCCCGGGCCGGGCGGCGACCCGGGCGCGCGCCGCGTGGAGGAGGTGTCGGATGGCCCCGGCCGGCGAGGCGACGCCGCGGCTGCTCTTCGTCTGCACCGGCAACGCGACCCGGTCGGTGATCGGGGCGGCGCTGGTGCTCCGGGCGCACCCGGACTGGCCGGTCTCCTCCGCGGGGACGCTCGCCGTACCGGGACAACCGCTGGGCGCCAGCACCCGACGCGCGATGCAGCAGGTGGGGCTGGAGCCGCCCCGCCACCACCGCAGCGCCGCGCTGGACGGGGCGGAGATGTCGGCCGCCGACCTGGTCGTCGGCTTCGAGCGCCACCACGTGGCGTACGTACGCCGGCGCTGGCCCGCCGCCGCCGACCGGACGGCACTGCTCACCACCTGGGTGCGCCTGCTCCCCCCGGCCGGGGCACCGCTCGCCGACCGGGTGGCCTCGCTGGGACTCGACCGGCTCGAGCCGGACGACCTGCCCGACCCCGAGGTGGACGACCCGGGAGGCGGTCCCGAGGCCGGCTACCTGCGCGCCGCCGAGGAGATCAGCGCGCTGGTCGCCGCGCTTCTCCCCCGCCTGCCCTGACGCGGCCGGACGTCTGCCGTCAGGCGACCGGTGCGGACCCCGCCGCGCTGAGCACGGTCTCCAGCAGCGACGCGGCGTCCTTCTCGCTGGGAGCCGACACGCCCCAGGTCTTCATCTCGCGGGCGACGGCCTCACGGGCGCGCGCGAGCTGCTCGGTCACGACCCGCTTCTCCGCCCAGGACAGCTCGCGCTGGCGCAGCGCGACCTCGATCCGCGACATCCGGTTGGCGTCCGTGGGCAGCCGGTAGATGTCCGACACGAACCGCGCGATGTCCTCGCGGTAGTCGTGCCCGCGGCGGCCGAAGGTTCCGGGGACGACCTCCATCGCGTTGATGACGTCCACCAGGGTCAGGACGAAGGTCGTCGTCGGCCGCCAGGACGTGGACCGGGGGACGCGGATCGGCCGCTCCTCCACCGGACCGAGCCAGTCCGGCCGCTGGTAGAGCAGCGAGGGACCGAACTTGGGGATCGGGTCGTCGTGGTGGGTGAGCAGCAGGTAGCGGATCCGCTCGCGCCGCTCCTGCGGGATGGCCTCGTACTCCTCGTACGAGTCCAGCTCGGCGATCTCGCCGTCGGGGTCGATGCGCTGCGGGTCCAGCCGCCAGGTCCGGGCCCACTCCGAGGCGTGCGGGGTACCGAGGAAGATCGCGGCGTCGACGTGGTCGCGGTGGAACGCCGAGACCTTGCGGTGGTTGTAGACCCCCTGCATCGTCTGCGCGCCGAGGCTCTCGCCGAACAGCACGAAGCGCGGACGCCGGTCGTCCGGCATCCCGCTGAGCCGTCCGGTGATCGCGTGCATCAGCGCCCGGTTCTGCTCGGTCGCCAGGGCGACCCGGTCCAGGGACAGGAAGGACGGGAGCAGGGAGTACTGCATCGCGACCGTGGCGCAGTCGCCGAGGGTGAGGTACTCCAGCGCCTCGGACAGCACGTAGTTGACGTAGCCCGAGCCGGTGGGCGAGGCGAAGCAGAGCACCTTGCGCTCCCACGCCCCGGTGCGGTCCATCTCGTCCATGACCTCGTCGACGCGGTCGTCGACGACGTCGGAGGACTCCAGCCCGACGAAGACGCGGACCGGGTCCCGAGCCTCGTCGACCTCCATGACCTGCGCGATCTCGGCCGCGGGCAGCGCCATGTTGACGAACCGGCGGCCTTCGCGGCTGAGCGAGTCGAAGGTGACCGGTGAGCCGGGACCGCCCGTGACGTACGGCGAGTCCGGTGGGCTCTGGTACGCCGGCTCGATCGCCGCGCCGCCGGCCTCCACCGTGCGGGTGGCGTACTCGTAGCCCAGGTAGCCCGCGGTGCCCAGGGCGCCGAGACCGACGAGGTGGCCGATCGGGCTGGCCAGGTTCGCGTAGCCGGGGGCGACCCGCCGCACCAGGCGGGCGACCTGGTGGGCGACGGTCCGTTCGGCCGCCTCCAGGGTGAGGACGCCGGCGCCGACGCCGAGCGCGAGGCCCACCGACTTGCCGGGGGCCACGTCGGCGATGGTCTGGTCGCCGTACTCCTTCGCCCGACGGTGCATGCGGCTGATCCGGAACGCGGCGACCGCGATCCCGGCCGGCAGGGCGACGGGCGTGCGGCGCACCCAGGCGGCCGACGGGTAGCGCTCGGCGACGGCCTCCAGCGCTCCGAAGACCCCGGTCAGCCCGAAGCCGATCAGCCCGGTCCGGCCGGCCTCGAACGCGGCGACCCGCAGCAGGCCGCGGCGCAGCGGCTCGTCCGCCCGGGGCGGCAGCGCCCGGTAGACACCCAGGCCGACACCCGCGGCGACCGCGTTGCTGCCCAGCCCGATCAGGTAGCGCGAGGTGATCGAGGCGGTGTCGCGCCGGTTGCCCGTCACGGCACGGCCCAGCGCCTCGACGAAGCTCTGCGAGGCGGTGACCGTCGACAGCGTGGTGGCGGAGACGATGCCGGTGGCGATGGCCTGGTGGATCGTCTTGCGGGGCTGCAGCCCCGGTTCGAACGTCGGGCCGACGACGGCCGCCGCCGCGAAGCGGCCGGCGCGCTCGGACATGGACAGGTCGGGGCCGAACCAGCCGACCATGCGGTTCGCGACGCGGAGCACCATGGCGCGATCCTGCCAGGTGCCGGGGTCGGCTTCGCGGCGAGCGGGGTGACGGGCCCCGGGTGCCTCAGCGGATGATCGCCATGGTCTGCACGTTGTGCGTGACCAGCCGACCGTCCGGGGCCCACAGCTGCCGGATCTCGACCAGGTAGCCGGCGTCGCCGGCCACGAGCCGGCCGTGGTGGAGCAGCGGCTGCCGGGGGTCCAGGGTCGCGGGATCGACGAGCAGGTCGAGGGTGAACGTGAGCGTGACCAGGGGCCGCATCGTGGCCAGCGCGACCAGCGTCACCGGCCAGGCCGCGTCGGCGAGGGCAGCGACCTGGGCCTCGTCGTACGGCCGGGACTCGTCCCGGTCCCGGAACCGCACCCAGGCCAGGACGTCCTCGGGCCGTCCCTGCAGCGGCAGTCCCGACACCGGTCGGAACTCCACGTGCTGGCCGAACACCGGGCCGAACGGCGCCTCCACCGGCACGACCGGGACGTCCGCCCAGGAGGGGGACACGGGAGCGGGGGGCGGTCCCCAGGGGGCGCTGCGCAGGTCCAGGTCGGGGACCCGGTCCGCCCCGCGGGTGACGGCGGCGTGCACGAGCACCGGGGCGTCGGGCGTCGGGGCGGCGTCGGCGCGCACGGCCACGTCGTACGCGGCGACCGAGGAGCCGCGCCGCAGCGCGGTCACCGTGACCGCGGTGTCGCCCACCGGGACGGGCGCCAGGATCTCCACCGACATGCTCCGCAGCCGGGTTCCCGGGTCGGCGTCCGCGGCCTGTCGCTCGACCGCGCGCACAGCGGCGGCGACGGGCAGGCCGCCGTACGCTCCCCGGCCCTGCTGCCACCCGTCCGGGACGGCCCAGGCCCAGGTGCCCGGGTCGTCGGTGGGCCGCACCGAGGTAGCCCGTTCGAAGGCGGTGGCGGCGCGCTGGTCCGGGCCAGCGCCGACCCGACCGGGGTCGTCCGGGCGACGGGGAGCGACGGAGTCGGGCGTGCTGCCGTGGGCCATGGCCGCCATCCTCCCGAGGCGGCGACCTCCCCGCGCACGTGGCCCCCGGGCGACGCCGACCGCGAGATCACCGCGACGTCGGGTCTCCGCTGCCGTCAGCCGCGCAGCCGTAGGTGGGACGCCCCCCGCGCGTCCCGGCGCACCTCCAGCCGGTCCGGCACCCGCTCCTTGAGCTCGGCCACGTGGGAGACGATCCCCACGGCCCGACCGCCGTCCCGCAGGTCGTCGATGACGTCGAGCACCTGGTCGAGGGTGTCCGGGTCGAGGCTGCCGAACCCCTCGTCGATGAACAGCGTCTCCAGGTCGACGCCGCCCGCCTCACCGGTCACGACGTCGGCCAGGCCCAGCGCGAGCGCCAGCGAGGCGTAGAAGGACTCGCCGCCCGACAGCGTCCGCGTATCGCGACCCCGGCCGGTGAAGTGGTCGACGACGGCCAGGCCGAGGCCGGCGCGCTGGCCACCGGACCCCTCCTCCACGTAGGAGAACGAGTAGCGGCCCGACGACATCCGCTCCAGCCGCCGGGAGCCGGCCTCCACCACGGAGAGGAAGCGGGCCCGCAGCACGTAGGTGGGCAGGGTCATCCGCAGCCGGTTGGCTCCCTGCCCCGCGGCCACGTCCGCCATCCGGCGCACCGGTGCGGCGGCGGCGCGGGCCTCGGATCGGGCGCGCAGGGCCCGCTCGACATCGCGCCGTCGTCGGTCGTAGGCGGCGACCCGCTGCCGCAGCACCGCCTGGCGACCATGCTCGTCCTCCAGTTCGGCCACGGCGGCGTGCAGCGCCTTCTGCGCGACGTCCGGCTCCGGGACGGCGAGGGCGGCGGTCGCCACCAGGTCGGGGTCGGCCAGCGCGGCCAGGACGGCCGCGTGCTCCTGCTCGACCGCCGCGACGGCGTCCGCGAGCGACTCGATCGAGGCCGGGTCCCGGACGGCCTCGGCCGCGGCGGCCAGGGATGCGAAGCCGGCCGCCGCCGCCTCGTGCTCGGCCTCGACCCGCAGCCGGTCCCGCGCGCTGGCCCGGCCGGTGCGGGTGGCGACCGCGTCGGCCGCCCGTCCGTAGGCGTTGGCGCGCTCCTGCACGGTCGCGAGCAGGTCGGCGACGGAGGTCGCCCCGCCGAGGGTCCGGGCCAGGTCCTCCGCATCCCGGGTGAGCGTCTCCCGCTCCGCCGTCAGCCGGGCGCGCAGCGTGGCCACCCGCTCCTGGTCGCGGTCCCGGGCGGCGCGAGCCTCATCGGTCTCGGCGCGCACCGACGCCAGCTCCGCGCCCAGCCGCTCGACCTCGCGCGCAGCCGTGACGACCTCGGACAGTCGCTGGGCCGCCCGGACGTGCTCCAGCTCGGCGGCCGTCGGGTCCAGGCCCGCCGCGCGGGCCCGCCACGACTGGGCCTCCTCCCGGCGTGCGTCGAGGGCCGTCCGGGCCCGGTCCCGGTCGGACTCGGCGGACCGCCGGACGCCCTCGGCGCGCCGCACCGCCTCGGCGTCCGCGGCGTCGGCCGCGGCGCGGGCCGGCTGCGGGTGCTCGAGCGACCCGCAGACCGGGCAGGCGCCCCCGGGGGCCAGCCCCTGGGCGAGCTCCGCGGCGATGCCGTCCAGGCGCCGCTGCAGCAGGTCCTGGTGCGCATCGGTGGCCGCCACCGAGGCGTCGGCCGCGGCGCGGTGGCGCTGCTCGGCGGCCTCGACCTCGGCCAGCGCCGCGGACCAGGCGACCGACGCGAGGGAGCGCTCATGGGCCAGCGTCGCCGCCTGCTCGGCGTCACCCGACGCCGCTGCGAGGGCCTGCGCGACGGCGAGCCGCTCCGCCAGCTCGGCCGACCGCTGGGGGGCGGCGTCCAGCACCGCCTGCCACCGGCGGCAGTCCTCCTCGACCGAGGCCAGGTCCTGGGTCAGCGCGTCGCAGCCGGCCCGCCGCGCCTGCAGGCCGGCCTCGACCTCGAGCCATGGCCGGAGGGCCGCGGCCCGCTCGACCTGCCGCCGCTCGTCGGCCCGCAGGGCCGCCTCATCCGGCGCCTGCGCCTCCGCGCGAGGGAGCTGCGACCGGGTCCGGGCCGCCTCGGCGTCGGCGGCGGCCAGGTCCCTCTCGGCCTGGTCCAGGGCCCGGACCAGCGGGCCGACCGGGGCTGCCCGCCGGGCGGCCGACAGCTCCGCCACCCGAGCCTCGTGGTCCGCCCGGCCGGCCATCAGCGCGCGCTCGCGCTCCCGCAGCAGCGCCACCCGATCGCGTGCCGCCGCGGCCCGGCGGGACTCGTCCAGATCGGCCCGGCGTCGCTCGACCCTGACCTGCGCCGCCTCGGCGACGGCAGTGGCCGCAGCGGCCGCGGCGTCCAGGTCGGCGGCCAGCGCCTCCAGGTGCGCCGCCAGCGCGGCGTCGTCGTACTCGCCCACCTCGTCGCGCAACGCCGTGTCGGCTCCGGCCGCCTCGAGCGCCGCCCCGACCGCGACCTCCACCTCCCGGTCGGCGGCCCCCACGGCGCGGGCCGCCTCGCGCCGGCGGTCGGCCAGCAGCTGGGTCATCCGGTCGAAGTGGTCGGTGCGGAAGATGCGCTGCAGCACGGCCCTGCGCTGTTCGGCGTCGGACTGCAGGAAGCGGGCGAACTCGCCCTGGGGCAGCAGCACGACCTGGGTGAACTGGTCGCGGCTGAGGCCGAGCAGGCGGCGCACCTCGTCGTCGGTCTCCCCCACTCGAGTGGACAGGGTCGTCCGCGACCCGTCCGCCTCGATCCGCTCCAGCAGCACCCGGCCGGGGTCGGTGGTGGTGCCGCTGCCGCGGCGCCGGGGGCGGTCGTACGGAGGCACCCGCACGATCCGGTGCCGTACGCCGGACACGGAGAACTCCAGCTCGGCCCGCGGTTCGTGCCCGGGCTCGGCGAAGTCGGAGTGCAGCCGGTCCCTGCTGGTCGACGTCCCGGCCAGCCCGCCGTACAACGCGAACGTGACCGCGTCGAGCACGGTGCTCTTGCCGGCGCCGGTCGGGCCTTCGAGCAGGAACAGCCCGGACGCGACGAGCCGGTCGAAGTCGACGACCTCCTCGCCCGGGAAGGGTCCCAGGGCGCTGATGGTGAGCCGGTGCAGCCGCATCAGCCGCTCAGCTCCGCGCGCAGCGCATCCTCGTGCGCGGCGGCCAGCACGGCGAGCTCGGCGTCGTCCACCGGGCCGCCGGTGACGTAGTCGACGAAGCGGGTCGACAGCTCCACCGGGTCGACCGTCGCGCGGGCACGCCGGAGGTCGTCGGCCAGCGACGGCTCCCCGCCCACCGGCGCGAACTCCAGGACCAGGGCGTGCGGGAAGCGCGACCGCAGCCGCTCCATCGGCGCCTCCGGCCGGCGGGAGTCGGTCAGCACGGCACGCACCCACGCGTCCTCCCAGCGCGCCAGCGCCGGGTCCTCGAGCAGCGCCTCCAAATCCCCGGTGACCGTGGCCATCGCGCGCGGGACCGGGGTGGGCAGGGCCTCGGTGCGCACGCTGCCGTCGGCACCGAGGTCGACCAGGGTGACCGACTTGGTGTGGCCGGCCTC
The DNA here is from genome assembly GCA_041393815.1 of Candidatus Nanopelagicales bacterium. Classification (NCBI taxonomy): domain Bacteria; kingdom Bacillati; phylum Actinomycetota; class Actinomycetes; order Candidatus Nanopelagicales; species Candidatus Nanopelagicales bacterium. The sequence goes on from JAWKJK010000001.1 coordinate 234,033, forward strand.
GGAGAACGAGTACGGCAGCGGCGAGCCGGCGTAGCGGACCGCCGGGGCGACGTCCTGGGCCGCGTGCAGGTGCCCGAGTGCGACGTACGCGGGGCCGGCGTCGGAACCGACTCCGAACACGCCGGCGGGGGTCGAGTCCACGCCGCCCACGCGCATGTCCCGCTCGCTGTCGCACGCCTGGCCGCCCTGGACGAACGCGTGCGCCACGACGACCCGGCGGGCGACGTCCGGGCGGGCGGCCGCGTCGGCGCGGACCCGGACCATCGCCGCGGCGAGCACGGATTGGTGGCTGCGGTCGGCCTCGAGCGCCGCGCGGGTGGCGTCGGGGTCGAGGTAGGGCAGGCCGTAGACCGCCACCTCGCCCTGGGCGTCGGTCAGCAGCACCGGGCTGGCGAGGTCGGCGACCGCGGTCCGCAGGTGGACTCCGCCGGCCCGGGCCGGACGGGCGCCGAAGCCGAGCCGGATGGCGGAGTCGTGGTTGCCGGAGGTGACGACGACCGCCACCCCGAGCGCGGACAGGCGGGCGAGCAGGTCGTCGGCGAGGGCCACGGCGTCGACGGGTGGCACCGCCCGGTCGAACACGTCGCCGGCGACCACGACCGCGTCGACCCGCTCCGCGGTCGCGACATCGACCAGCCAGTCGGCGAAGGTCGCCTGCGCCGGGATCAGGTCCTCGCGGTGCAGGGACCGGCCGAGGTGCCAGTCGGAGGTGTGGAGCAGTCGCACGTCGGCGACGCTACCGACGGGGTCCGACAGTCCCCGGGCACCGCGCCGGACCGACACCTCCCGGCCTGCGTACCGGGGCGGTTCCGGCGCGGATCAGCGCTCCCGGATCGGCGCCAGCGCGTCGGGGCCCAGCGGCGTCGGGGCCCAGCGGGACAGGATCAGCAGCGGGACCGGCTCAGCGGGACGAGACGAGCGAGGACTTCGCCCGCCAGTCGGCCCACGAGATGTTCCACAGCGCGTACGGGCCGTTCCAGGACTCCATCTGCTTGCTGGTGCCCTTGTAGACGAACGGGTCGCCGATGCGGACGTTGTCGTAGATCCACTTCGCGTCGGACTCGTACATGTTGGTGCAGCCGTGCGAGCCGTTGTAGACGCCGATGCGGGAGTACGCCCACGTGGCGGTGTGGATGAACTCGCCGGTCGGCGTCAGCCGGGTGTTCCACGGCGCGACCAGCTCGTAGGTCTCGTCGGTGAGGCCGAGGGAGTCCGAGGTGTAGGTGTGGGTCGCCTCGCGGGAGCCGTAGTAGACCTTGATGCCCGAGCGGCTCTCCCAGCCGGACTTGCCCAGCGAGACCGGGAAGTCCTTGGCCACCTTGCCGTCGATGACGATCTTCATCCGGTGGCTGTTGGCATCGACCGTGCCCACCAGGGAGCGGCCGGTGCGGAAGCTCACCGTCTTGGGGGTGTCGGAGTCGATGACCAGGTTGCGGTCGCGCAGCCGGCCGATGACGGTGCCGGGGGCCGGCAGGGACACGGTGATCTTCGCGTGGCCGGGCCACCACTTCTTCGGCCGGTAGACCACCAGCGAGTCGCTGAGCCAGGCCCACGAACCGACCGGGATCGTGGACTTCGAGGTGACCTTGAGCGCCTTCTCGACGACGGCCTTCTTGCGCACCTTGGTGCCGAACTCCAGCCGGATCAGCTCCGCGACACCGGCGTACTTCGACGACCCGGCGAAGTTGACCATCCGCACGGACACCTCGGTGACCGGCCGGGCCGGCTTCGGCGGCTTCGTCGCGGTGGGCGACGGCGTCGGGGAGGTCGTCGGCTTCGGCGGCTTTGTCGTCGTCGGGGGCTTGGTCGTCGTCGGACTGGGGGCCGGCGACGTCGTGCTCGGCGCCGGTGACGTCGTGCTCGGTGCCGGGTTGGCCGACGAGGTGCCACCGGTGCTCGTCGCGGTCCCGGACGTCGTGGTCGGGGACGGCTCGGCGGCCCACGCCCCGGCGGTCGGGACGACGAGGGCCGCGGCCACCGTGGTGGCGACGAGCGACAGGCCGGCGGAGGTCAGTGAGCGCGCGCGAGGACGGCGCGTGGAGGAGCGGGGAAGCACCGGACAAGGGTACGTGACCTTCGCCCCTGCCCCGGACCGCTCGCCTCGGCCGTTCGGCCGTCGTTCGTGTCACACCAGTGACGGCCGGCACCCTGCGGGGCGGCTGGGGCCGGTGGGACGGACGGCCTCGGGACGGGAGGGGTCAGCGGGGGCCCGGCCCCGGTACGCCGCGGGGCCGCCGGTACGGGACCAGGCGTGGTGTGCGCGCGGCGTACGCGGCGTAGTCCGGGTAGCGGGCGGCGAGCATCCGCTCCTCCCACCGGGACTTCACCGCCAGCAGCACGAGCAGGGCCAGCCACAGGCCCACCCCCACCGTCGACCTGGTGACCAGCGCCCAGCCCAGACCGCCGGCGAGCAGCCCGGTGTAGACCGGGTGCCGGACCCAGGCGTACGCCCCACCGGTCCGCAGGCTCGCGTCCGACAGCGGTACCGGCGTCGCGGTGAGTGACGAGCCCAGGCCGACCAGCCCGGTCACCGCGAACACCGCGCCCACGGCCAGCAGCACCGCGCCGACCACGACCCAGGCCGCCCCGGGTCCGGGCAGGTCCGGACCGTGCAGCGCCGGGACGACGCCGGCCAGGGCGAGCAGGCCCAGCAGGGCGAGCTGCACGACCACGACCACCCAGCCCAGCGCCTGCGCGCCCGGTCCGAACCGGGCCCCGTCGTCGGTCACACCCGTACCTTCCGTCACCGGACCCGGTTCGTGTGGCCCCTTTCCGCGCCGACACGCCGCCCCGGTTGGGCACACGATCCGCTATGCGGATCGTGTGCCCAACCGGGGGGGCGGGTGGGTCACCGGGAGGTGGGGGGCAGGGTCAGGGGGACGCCGAGCCGACGGGCGGACTCGACGGTGACGCGGGTCCCGTCGTCGGGACCGCCGAGCTCGGCCACCTCCACGGAGTCCGCGAACACGACCTGGACCGGACACCGGGCCCGACGGCCCGCCGGTGTGACCGGACTGCCGGGGGGACGCAGTGCCAGGACCGCGCCGCCGCCCGCGACCAGCGCGTCGGCCAGGGCGGCCAGCTCGTCGTCCTCCGTGACGTCCGCACCTCCCCCGACCACCGCGAGCCCGACACCGCCCAGGTCCACGCACCGGGCGTGCACCACCGCGTCGACACCGGGAGACAGCCCGGAGACCACGACCGCACCCCGGGCGACCGCACGCTCCACCGCCGCCCGCGCACGCGCCCGGCCCGCCGGACCGGGGGCTCGGACACCCACGACGGCCACCGCGGGCGCGGTCGGGTCGGGGAGGACGCCCCGCCACCACACCCGCGGCGGGGCCGGTGCACCGAGCCGGACCAGACGTCCGGGGTAGTCGGGGTCCCCGAGGGCGGACGTGCGCACCGTCGCACCGTACGCACCGGGCCGGCCGCACGGGCCCGACCGCACCCGCCCCGCGACCGGGCCAGGGGACCTCCGTGTGACTCGGCGGGACCTCCGACCCCTGGTACTACATACCCCCTGGGGTATACTGCCCACGATTCCCGGCAGACGAGGAGCAGGTAGCGATGGCGCGCGAGATCGTGGTCACGTCGCAGGGCGGCGACGCCTACGACATGGAGATCAAGGGCCACGTGGTCCGGGTGGACCAGCCGGAGCGGGCCGGCGGCACCGACACCGGCCCGTCCCCCACCGACCTGTGGGTCGCCTCGCTCGGCGGCTGCGTGGCCTACTACGCGGGCAAGTACCTGCGCGAGCACGACCTGCCTACCGACGTCACCGTCCGCACGCGCTACAAGGTGGCGCTCGGCCCGACCCGGGTGTCCCGCATCGAGGTCGACGTCGAGGCGCCGCAGCTGCCCGAGGAGCAGCGACCCGCGTTCGACGAGGAGATCCGGCACTGCCTGGTGCACAACAGCCTGCACGAGCCCCCCGCGGTCGAGATCACCACGCTGACCGAGCAGGTCGCCACCTCCGCCTGAGCCGCGCTCCGGTCGGCGCGCCCGCTCGGTGCGCAACCGGCCCCGCGCAGCACTAGCGTCCCCCTCGTCACCCGAGGCAAGGGGGTCTCGCCATGGCTCACGGTCCGCTCCCCACCGGCGGCGCCCCCTCCGGACGGGTCGAGAGCTACCGCACCGGACGCGTCGTCCAGCTGGCCGCGGTGGCGGCACTGGGCGGCTTCCTGTTCGGCTTCGACTCGGCCGTGATCAATGGCGCCAACGAGGCGATCCAGGACGAGTTCAACATCGAGTCCACGCTGCTGGGATTCGTCGTCGCGATCGCCCTGCTCGGCGCCGCGATCGGCGCGTGGTTCGCCGGCGCCCTGGCCGACCGCTACGGCCGCCGCCGCGTGATGATCGTTGCCGCGGTGATGTTCGGGGTCAGCGCCATCGGCACGGCCATCCCGGTCAGCGTCGGGTGGCTGATGTCCTGGCGGGTCATCGGCGGGGCGGGCATCGGCGTCGCCAGCGTCATCGCCCCCATGTACATCGCCGAGATCGCCCCGGCCCAGCTGCGCGGGCGCCTCGGCTCGATGCAGCAGCTCGCGATCGTGCTCGGCATCTTCATGACCGGCGTCACGAACTACCTCATCCTCGAGGCCGCCGGCGGCGACGCCAACAACGAGCTGTGGTGGGCGCTCGAGGCGTGGCAGTGGATGTTCCTCATCATGATCATCCCGGCCGCGCTGTACGGGCTGCTGGCGCTGCGCATCCCCGAGTCCCCCCGATTCCTGGTGTCCGAGGGTCGCGACGCCGAGGCGCTGAAGGTCCTCGACTCCGTCTTCACCTCCGACCAGACCGAGAAGGTGGACGAGATCCGGGCCAGCCTGGCCGGGGACCACAAGCCCAACTTCCGCGATCTGCGCGGCCCGCGCTTCGGGCTGCTGCCGATCGTCTGGATCGGCATCGCGCTGAGCGCGCTGCAGCAGTTCGTCGGCATCAACGCGGTCTTCTACTACTCCAACCTGATCTGGCGGTCCGTCGGCTTCGACGCCACGGACGCCTTCTTCACGTCGATGATCACCAACACCACCAACCTGGTGACGACGTTCATCGCCATCGCGCTGATCGACCGCATCGGGCGCAAGCCGCTGCTGCTCATCGGCTCCACCGGCATGCTCGTCATGCTCGGGACGCTGACCTACCTGTTCTCCGTCGCACCCCAGGTGGCCACCGCGGACGGCGGTTCCGAGCCGCAGCTGGTCGGAGGGTCGGCCACCGTGGCCGTCATCGCGTTCAACGCGTACGTCTTCTTCTTCGGGATGTCGTGGGGTCCGGTGGTGTGGGTGCTGCTCGGCGAGATGTTCCCCAACCGGCTGCGTGCCGCGGCCCTGGCCGTGGCCGCCGCGGCCCAGTGGCTGGCCAACTTCATCGTCAGCATGTGGTTCCCGACCATCGCCGGCTTCAGCCTGACCCTGGCGTACGGCATCTTCACCGTGTTCGCCGCCCTGAGCATCTGGTTCGTGATGACCAAGATCCGAGAGACGAAGGGCAAGACGCTGGAGCAGATGTCGGACCAGGTCGTCGCGTAGCGGCGGCCGCGGGGACGGCAGCACGGGCCCGTCCCCCGGGTTGCGGGCCTATACCCCCTGGGGTATTCTTGACTTGTCCGTACAACCTCCGGGAGAGTCACCCACATGGTCCAGCACGCCAGCATCAGCCAGCTCAAGGACGCGATGGACGCCGGCACCGCGCGCATCGTCGACGTGCGCGAGCGCTACGAGTTCGACTCCGGGCACGTCCCTGGCGCCGTCCACATCCCGATGCACACCATCCCGCTGCGGATGGACGAGCTGCCCACCGACGGCGACCTCTACCTGATCTGCGAGAGCGGCAACCGGTCCTGGCAGGTCGCCGCCTTCCTCGCTCGCCACGACATCACCGCGATCAACGTCGAGGGCGGCACCGGCGCCTGGCGCTGGTCCGGCCTCCCCCTTGCGACTGGAGCGATGGCATGACCGCACCCTCCCTGGCCACCCACCGCGACAGCGACGCGGGCCGTCGCCCCGAGGTGGTCATCCTCGAGACCCCGAACCTCGGCGACCGCTCGTACGTCGTACACCTCGACGGCAGCGCGGTGGTCGTCGACCCGCAGCGCGACATCGACCGCGTGCTCGACCTGCTCGAGCGGCAGGGCCTCACCGTGACCCACGTCGTCGAGACCCACATCCACAACGACTACGTGTCCGGTGGCCTGGAGCTCGCCAAGCAGCTCGGTGCCGTGTACGTGGTCCCCGCCGGCTACGAGCTGTCGTACGACGCCACGCAGCTGGCCGACGGCGAGAGCTTCGCCAGCGGCGACATGGCCTGGCGCACGGTCCACACGCCCGGCCACACCCCGCAGCACCTGTCCTACGTCGTCGCCGTCGACAGCACGGACGCCGCCGCCTTCACCGGCGGATCCATGCTGTTCGGCAGCGTCGGGCGCCCCGACCTGATCGGGCCCGACCACACCCAGTCGCTCGCGCACGCGCAGTGGCGCTCAGTCCGCCGCCTGACCGACGAGGTCGACGGCGACGCGGCGGTGTTCCCCACCCACGGCTTCGGGTCGTTCTGCAGCGCCACCGAGACCACCGGGCTGGAGTCGACGATCGCCCAGCAGAAGGCGACCAACCCCGCCTGCACCCTGGACGAGGACGAGTTCGTCGCCGAGCTGATCGCCGGACTCGACGCCTACCCGGCCTACTACGCCCACATGGGCCCGGCCAACCAGGCCGGCCCCGGGGCCATCGACCTGTCGCTGCCGGAGCGCGCCGACGGCGCCGAGCTGCGCCGGCGCATCGACGCCGGCGAGTGGGTCGTCGACCTGCGGTCCCGCACCGTCTTCGCGCAGGGGCACCTGCGCGGCACGCTGTCCTTCGACGGCGAGGGCAACGCGGTGACCTACCTCGGGTGGCTCATCCCGTGGGGCACGCCGCTCACCCTGCTCGGCGAGACCCCCGAGCAGGTCGAGGCGATGCAGCGCGAGCTGGTCCGCATCGGCATCGACCGACCCGAGGCGCACGCGACGGGAACTCCGCAGGACTGGGCCGTCGACCCGGCCGACGTCGTGTCGTACCGGCGGGCCTCGTTCGCCGACCTCGCCGCCGCGCAGCAGGACAACCCCGACCTGCTGGTCGTGGACGCCCGCCGGGCCAGCGAGTGGCGCGACGGCCACGTCAAGGGCGCCCAGCTGATCCCCCTGCACGAGTTCCCCACCCGCGCCGACGAGGTGGCCACCCGCGTCAAGGCCGCCGCGCACGCCGGCAAGGACACCACCGTGTGGGTCTACTGCGGCAGCGGTTTCCGCTCGGCGGTCGGTGCCTCGTACCTGGAGCGGATGGGCCTCCCGGTGGTGCACGTCGACGGCGACGTCGCGACCGCGCCCGAGACCGGCTGCGCCTGGGTCACCGAGTACGACGGCGTGGCGCGGTTCGGCCACGCCTACGCCGACTGAGGCCCGGGATGGGACTGTTCAGCGCGCTGCGGACGCCGTCCGTGCACGCCGACGAGGTGGCCGACCTGCTCGCCCGGGGCGGCACCATGCTCGACGTGCGCGAGAGCGCCGAGTGGAACGCCGGGCACGCGCCGCACGCGGTGCACGTCCCGCTGGGCCGGCTGGCCGACGCGCCGCGCCGGCTCAAGGAGGGGGCCCCCGTGGTCGTGGTGTGCCGCAGCGGCAACCGCTCCCGCGGCGCGACCTCCCGGCTGCGCCAGATGGGCTACGAGGCCTACAACCTCAAGGGCGGCATGCGGGCCTGGGCTCGCGACGGCGGGCGCCTGGTCGACCGCCGCAACCGCCCGGGCGCGGTCGTCTGACCCTCGGACTCCCGCGAGTGGAGGGTTGTGGTGGAAGTCGATCGATCGACTTCCACCACAACCCTCCACTCGCGCATGCGCGGCGGGGGCACACTGGACCCGTGAACGGGCCCTCGCACGTGCCGGACGGGCTTGGTGATGACCGGCTGCCCGACCACCAGCTTCCGGATGACCGGTTGCCCGACGACCGGACACCCACGGGTTCCCCGGCGAGGTACCGGGTCTCGCTGGAGGACCTCGAGGGCTCCGCCCGGGTCCCGGTCGAGGAGCAGACCACCACCCAGGACGACCCGCCCCCCGACGGACCACTGTCCGCGGCGGAGGCCAACCGGCTGCGCGTGCTCAGCCCCCCGCACAACGGCCGCTGGTAGCCACGTACAGCAGCGCACCTCGGTGCACGGGAGCCCGCAACTACCGCACACCAGCATCACCCACCCCGACCGGTGGAACGTACGACCACCCGCGAGCGCGGGGAGAGTGGCGGAAGGTTCCACCGGTACGTCGAATGCTCGCCCGTGGGGGTTTCGGGACGGTCCCGAAACCCCCACGCGCGAGCATTCGCGGGCCCGGGCGATACGCCGGGCGGGGGCACGGAACGGCAACGGGGCCGGGCCCGTGATGGGCCCGGCCCCGCCGCCGTCTCGAGGGGGATGCGCTCAGCCGGCGCGGGTGACCGACCTCAGCTCAGCGTGGTCCGCTCGAACAGGGCCTTGCCCTCGGCGCTCCAGGTGCGGAAGCCGACCTCGGTCCCGGTCGGGGCGGGCATCCCGCAGCCGGAGGCCGCGACCGCCGCCGACAGGCTCGGCACCGAGAACAGGTTCACGTTGTCGATCGTGGCGTACAGCTGGTCGCCCTTGATCACGGCGGTCACGCGGTGCGGGGCGTAGACCTCCATGCCAGCCGGCCACTTCACCTTGGCGATCGGGTTGCCGCACTCCTTGCCGTTGGTCCACAGCCGCAGCAGCAGCGCCTTGCCCCAGCCCGGGTTCACGTTCTCGTAGCCCGGGTCGTACTGGAAGGAGTACCCGGACACCGAGGCGCCGGAGGGGACGGACGCCCGCAACCAGATGCCGTAGCCCCAGCCCGACTTCAGCGTGGCGACGGTGGAGAAGACCGCGTCCTGGGACGTGCGCTTGGTGGTGGAGATGGTGCGCGCCTCGTTGCCGTAGTTGTGGTCGACGGTGTTGCCGTTGATGGTGTTACGGCCGTAGACCAGCTTCCACTGCGCCTGCGAGATGAGGCCGACGTCGCAGCGGTTGACGATCCGGCGGCCGAACTCCTTGTCGCCGGCGTCACTGCCGGTTCCGGTGACGGTGACGGTGTACACGCCGCAGGGGATCTGGGTGAAGATCACCGTGGTCGCGCCGTTCTGCGCCTCGTGGGTGTCGGCGAACGTCGACTCCGCGATCGCGGGCCGGACCGCCACGACCAGCTTGGGGTACGTGGTGTTGGAGCCCACCGGCTGACTGGTCGTCACGGTGACGGTCCCGTCGACCTCGGTGACCGTGATGGCCGGGTCGACCGCGGGCGTCAGCTCGGCGTTGACGCGGAGCAGCTTGATCGCCTTGGGCAGCAGGCCGCGGCCGGAGGAGTTGATGGCGCGCACCAGGAACACGTGGTCCTTGTTCGGGTCCAGGGTCAGGCCCAGGGTGGTGCCGGTCACCGGGACCCAGGTGTCGACGCGGGCGGTGCCGTAGCCGACCTCGTACCCGACGATGTCGGAGGTGCCATGGTCGAGCGGGGCCTCCCAGGACAGGTCGACCTGGGTCGGGGTCGAGGGGTCACGCACCGCGGAGAACGCGACCGGCGAGCCGGGGGTGGTGTTGTTGAACAGGTGCGTGCTGGTGATGCAGCCACCGAACGAGTTCTTGGCGGTGACCTTGGCGGCGTACAGCCGGGCCGGGTCCATGTCCGGGATCGACAGGGAGGTGCCGGCCACGTCGGTGCTGATGACCTGAACCCCGTCGGACAGCCGGGTGACGGTCACGGAGTACCCGGTCACGGGCGAGTAGCCGCCGTTGACGGGCGCCCCCCACGTCAGCGTCCCGGTGACGCCGTCGACCGTGCGCTCGCCGCTCATCGCCGACAGCCCGCCCGGGGCGGCGCCGCCCACGTTCCAGACACCGGTACGCGCCTGCACGCCGTCCTTGTCGACAGCGGCGACGAGCACCTTGTACGAGTTGCAGGGGCCGGCGCCGGCGACACGCAGCGTCGTGGCCCCGGTGTCGACGACGCGCGCGGTGTCGGTCTCGCCGTCGAACACCGAGACCGTGTAGTGCTGGGCGCCGGCGACCCGGTTCCAGCTCACCACCAGGTCGTTGGGGTTGTCCGAGGCACGGGCGACCCGGAAACCGGTCGGCACGGTGACGGGGATGCTGTCGGAGGGGACGACCACCGGAGACGGGTAGGACCACTCGCCCTGGCCGACGGAGTTCATGGCGGCGACGCGGAACCGGTAGCCGGCGTTGTTGGTCAGCTCGGTCACGACGAAGGAGGTGTCGACCCCCGGGGTCGCGGTCGGCCCCGCCGGCTTCCAGGAGGCGCCACCATCGGTCGAGTAGTCGACCAGGTAGCCCGTGACGGGCGACCCGCCGTCGTCGCCGGGCGAGACCCAGGTGACGTCGACCTTGCCGTCCATCGGGAAGCCGGACACCACGGTCGGCCGCTTGGGGGCCCCCAGCGGCGTCACGGCCTCGCTCGGCTCCGACCAGCCGCCGATCCCGGCGGAGGACACCGCTGCGACCTGGAACGTGTACGGAGTGCCGTTCTCCAGCCCGGTGACGGTGGCCGAAGTCGCGGCACCGTCCACCTTGACCGTCGCCGGCGACCAGGTGACGCCGTCGTCGGAGGAGTACTGGACCTGGTAGCCGGTGATCGCGGCGCCGCCGTCGTCCGTCGGCGCGGCCCAGCCGACCGTGGCGCTGGCGGGGGCCGCGGTGGCCACGACCGCCGTGGGCGGGTAGGGGGCGGTCACGACCACGGCGGTGTCCGTCGTCTCCACGGGAGCGACGTCACCCACGGTGGCCGTCGCCGGGATCGTCGGGAGCACGGCCAGGCCGAGCGCGGCGGCCGCGGTGACGGCGGCGATGCGCAGGGAGCGGCGGTTCACGGGCATACCTCTCGGAGAAGGGCGCCCTCGCGGTGAGGGATGACCCGACTCTCGGGCCCGTTCCTCAACGGGAGTTCAAGTCCGCCTCCTGCTGCGGTACGGGATCAGTGTCCGTCCAGGACGGACAGCACCCATGCCTGCGTCTCCGCCTCCTCCTGCAGGTGGGCGTAGCGCCCGGCCGCACCGCCGTGCGAGCCCTCCCCGACGGTGCAGCGGAACAGCACCGAGCCCCGGGCGTACGGGCCCCCCGCCGGCACCCCGGCCGCTGGGTCCGTGGCGCGCAGCGCCGCGGTCCACTTCGCCGGCTCGTGCACCAGGACCCGCGGGTCGTGCAGCGCGCCCGTGACCAGGATCGCCGGGCGCTCGTCGGCCGCCGGCAGGTTCTCGTACGGGGAGTACGCCAGCATCCAGCCCGCCTGCTCGGGGATGCTCGGGTCGCCCCACTCGTCCCACTCGTTCACCGTCAGCGGCAGTTCCGCGTTCAGCATGGAGTTCACGCAGTCCACGAACGGGACCTCGGCCACGACACCGCGGAAGCGGCGCGGGGCGCGGCCCATCGAGGCCGCCACCAGCAGCCCGCCGGCGGACCCGCCACGGCTGACGATCCGCGTCCCGTCCACGACGCCCCCGGCGAGATGGTCCGCCGCCGCCACCAGGTCGACGAAGGAGTTGGCCTTGGCGGCCAGGTGCCCGCCGTCCCACCAGCGCCGGCCCATCTCGCCCCCGCCGCGGATCCCGGCGTGCACGAAGACCACCCCGCGGTCCAGCAGGGACACCAGCGCGGGGTCGAAGTGCGGCTCGTACACGTACTCGTAGGCCCCGTACCCGTACAGCAGGCAGGGCGCCGAGCCGTCGAGCGGTACGTCGACCGAGCGCACCACGGTCAGCGGGACCCGCTCGCCGTCGGGCGAGCGCGCCCAGCGACGCTGCGAGACGTAGCCCTCCGGGTCGTACCCGGGTGCCTCGTGCCGGTGCCGCAGCGTGCGTGCGCCCCCCGGGACCCGGACGTCCCACCACACCGGCGGGCGCACCCGGCTCTGGGTGACCACCGTGACGTGGCCGGCGTCCCAGTCCTCGTTGCGGCCCAGCTCCACGGTGCCGGTCGGCTGGTCCGGCCGGATCTCGAACGGAGCGGAGCCGTCGGTCGGGACGACCCGCAGCACCGGCTCACCGGCGCGACGCAGGGTGAGCACCACGAAGCCCGCGAAGGCGTCCGCCCCGACCAGGCGCTCGTTCGGCTTGTACTCCCCCACGGGCACCCACGACTCGGGGCCCGGGCGACCGCCCACGTCGGCGCGCATCGCGCGGAACTCGGTGGCGCCGTCGAGGTTGGTGACGACGAGCAGCCCCCGACCGCCGAGCGGCTCGACGTCGTACTCGTGCCCTCGCCGGCGGCCGGCCAGGCTGATCGGCGGCGCCTCGGCGTCCGCGGCCGGGATGAGCCACACCTCCGCCGTGTCCCGGCTGGCGGCGCGGATGACGACCCACTCCCCCGACCGGGACGCCCGCACCTCCACCTCGAACCGGCGGTCGTCCTCCTGCAGCACCAGCGCGTCGTCGGCGACCGGCGTGCCGATCCGGTGCCGCCACACCTGGTACGGCCGGTAGGCGTGGTCGTGCACCACGTAGAACAGGTCGCGGCCGTCGGCGGACCAGGCCGCGCCGTAGTAGGTGTGCGGGACCCGCTCCGGCAGGTCCTGGCCCGTCGTCAGGTCCCGGACCCGCAGCTCGTAGACCTCGTCGCCGTCGAGGTCCACGGAGTACGCGAGCAGGCCGCCGCCCGGGCTGACCTCGCGGACGCCGAGCTCCAGGTACGTGGACCCGCCCTCCGCCGCCATCGCGTCGAGGTCGAGCAGGACCAGCGCCTCCTCCTCGGGCGCGCCGGCCGGGCGCCGGCGGAAAACGCCCAGCTCGGCCCCCTCGGGCACGAGCTGGTCGTAGGTGAAGCCGCCCTGCTCCCACGGCGCGGACCGGTCCACGGCGGGCACGCGGGCCGCCATCTCCGCGTACAGCTGCGCGCGCAGCGCTGCGCCGTCGGCGACGCTGACGTCGTGGAAGGCGCGCTCGGCCTCCAGGTACGGCACCAGCGCGGGGTCCGAGTGGTCCGCCATCCAGGCGTAGTCGTCAACGGTCTCGACACCGTGCAGGACCCGGGTGGAAGAGCGGCGGGGGGCGACCGGAGGGGCCGGGTCGGCCGGGTCGGTCACGGGCGGAGTCACGGCGTCGGTGTCCACGGCGCGTGACGGTAGCGCACCGCCACCCTGCTGACTCACCGGTCAGCACGCACCGACGGACGTGTGAGCCCCGTCAGCCCAGCGAGGGACCGGCCACCAGGTCCAGCACGGCATCCACCGGCAGCGCGTGCGAGGTGTTGCCGTCCCTGCCGACGGTCGTCACGGCCGTCAGCAGGACGGTGAGCACCGCCTCCTCGGTGGCGTCGACGACGGCCTCGAAGTACGGGTCCAGGTCGCGGCCGCCGAGCCCGGCGGAGTCCGGCCGGGAGCCCCGCGGGGCCCGCAGCCCGGTGGCGGCGCACAGGAAGATCTCGCCGCTGCCGTGGTGCGCGGTGGAGCCGACCCGGGCCAGCCCCAGGCCCACTCGGGTCGCGAGCCGGTCGCAGGCGTGGTGGTCCAGCGGCGCGTCGGTGACGACGACGCCGATGCAGGACCCCGCCGGCGGCGGGTCGGCCTCCGCTGGCTGCGGCGGCTCGAGGACCCGGCCCACCGGGGTCCCGTCGACCGTCAGCCGGTCCCGCTGGCCGAAGTTGGCCAGCACCAGGACCCCGACCGTGTGCCCGTCCGGCAGCACCCGCGAGGCCGAGCCGATGCCGCCCTTCCAGCCGAAGCAGCTCATCCCCGTGCCCGCGCCGACCGCACCCTCGGCGGGGGCCGCCACCGACCCGGCGGACGCACGGGCCTCCGCCCACGCCGCCGCCACGTCGTCCTGCGTCACCTGCATGACGCCCGCGTACGACAGGAACGAGTCGTCGCACTCCCCGACCACCGGGATCACCACGTCGTCGGCGATCTCGGGCCGCTCGGCCAGCATCAGCGTGCAGGCGGCGTCGTACACCCTCCCCAGCTGCATCGTCGACGTGAGGAACACCGGGCTCTCCAGCAGCCCCCACTCGCGCACCGACAGCAGCCCCGTGCACTCGCCCGCCCCGTTGAGCACCGCGGCGCCCGCCGGCACCGGCGACGCCCACGCGTCCCCGCCGAGGTCGAGGACGGAGACCCCGGTGCGCGCGACGCCGCGGCCGGCGGGGGGACGGGGCTCGTCGCGCCACACCGTCGCGTGGCCGAGGCCCACGCCGGGGACGTCGAGGATCGAGCCGGTGGGGCCGGAGGGGAGCGAGCCGATGTGCAGGCCGAGGTCGGCGGGGCGGGGCATGCCTGCCAGCATGCCCGACGTGAGCGCCGCCGATATCCCCGTCGTCTGGGACGACGCCTGCACCGACCACCGCCCCGGGGGCGAGGTGTTCCTCGGGGTGCACACGCCGGGCACCGAGGTGCCCGAGCGGGCGGCGCTGATCCGCGACGCGCTGACCGGCCGTGGTCATCCGGTGGTCGCGGCGACGACGCACCCCGACGACGTGCTGCTGGCGGTCCACGACGCGGGCCTGGTCGAGCACCTGCGCACGGTGTGGTCGGAGTGGGAGGCGTCGGGTTTCCGCGACGACCCCGGTCAGGACCGGGTCGTGCCGTACCTGTTCCCCACCCCGGGGATGCTTCCCGGACAGGCGGTCCGACCGCCGGCCGCGCTGCACGCGCGGGCCGGCTTCTACTGCTACGACACGATGACGCTGGTCGGCCCGGGCACCTGGGAGGCGGCCCGCGGGGCCGTGGACGCGGCGCTGACGGCGGTCGACCTGGTGTGCGCCGGCGGCCCGGTGCGGCAGGCGTACGCGCTGTGCCGCCCCCCGGGGCACCACGCGACGGCGACCGCGTACGGCGGTTCCTGCTACCTCAACAACGCCGCGGTGGCGGCGACGGCCCTGCGGCTGAACGGGTTCGACCGGGTCGCCGTCGTCGACGTCGACGCCCACCACGCCAACGGGACGCAGTCGCTGTTCTACGACCGGGCCGACGTGCTGGTCGCCTCCGTGCACGTCGACCCGGACGCGGGCTGGTTCCCGCACTACCTCGGCCGCGCCGACGAGCGGGGATCCGGCCCGGGTGCCGGCGCGAACCTCAACCTCCCGCTCGCACCCGGCACGGGCGACGACGGCTGGCTGGCCGCCGTGGATCAGGCCGTCGACGCCGTACGCGGGCACGGGTCCGACGCCCTTGTCGTGTCGCTGGGGGTGGACGCGGCGGCGGACGACCCGGAGAGCCCGCTGCGGGTGACGGCGGACGGCTACCGCGCGGCGGGGGCGCGCCTGGGAGACCTTCGGCTGCCGACCGTGGTCGTCCAGGAGGGCGGCTACCACCTGCCCAGCGTCGGCGGCCTCGTGGCCGCGGCGCTCGACGGCCTGGGCTGCGCAGCGAGCGCACCCACCGGCGGCGCGTGACCCGCACCGTCGGGGGTGGAAGGCTGGGGCCGTGACCACTGGCGCACCTGTCGACATCCGCGGGCTGACGAAGGTCTTCGGCCGGGGAGCCGGGGCCGTCCACGCCGTGGAGGACCTCTCCTTCACCGTCGAGCCGGGGCGGGTGACCGGCTTCCTCGGCCCCAACGGGGCCGGCAAGACCACCACCCTGCGGTGCCTGCTGGGGCTGGTCACGCCCACCGCCGGGACCGCGACGATCGGCGGGCATGCGTACCGCGACCTGGAGGACCCGGAGAAGCAGGTGGGGTCGGCGCTGGAGGCGTCCGGGTTCCACCCGGGTCGGACCGCCCGGGACCACCTGCGCATCCTGGCGGCCGCCGCCGACCTCCCCGACGCCCGGGCCGACGCCGCGCTCGACCAGGTCGGCCTGGCCGACTCCGCACGCCGGCGCGTGGGCGGGTTCTCGCTCGGGATGCGGCAGCGCCTGGCGCTGGCCTCCGCCCTGCTGGGGGATCCCGCGGTCCTGGTCCTGGACGAGCCCGCGAACGGGCTGGACCCCGAGGGCATCGCGTGGCTGCGCGGCTTCCTGCGCTACCTGGCCGGTGACGGCCGGACCGTCTTGGTGTCCAGCCACGCCCTGGCCGAGGTGGAGCAGACCGTGGACGACGTGGTCATCGTCGCCCGCGGCCGGCTGGTGGCCACGGGCAGCCTGGCCGAGATCACGGCGGGCCGGGACGCCGGCACGCTGGTGCGCACCCCCGGGGCCGACACGCTCGCGGCCGCCCTGGAGGCCGGTGTCGACGGCGCGCGGCCGGACCGGATGGACCGCCCGGGTCCCGACACCCTGGTCGTGCACGGGATCACCGCCGCCCTCGTGGGCCGCGCGGCGCTGCGCGCGGGGGTCGAGCTGCACGAGCTGACACCCCAGCAGGACGACCTGGAGCGGGTGTTCCTCGACCTCACCGCACAGGGACCGGCGGACGTCGCGTCCGGGCCCCCCGGCGCGACCGCCTCGGGCGCCGCGCCCGGCACCCCGAACAGCACGAGCACTCCGGGACCGACGTCATGACCGCCGGGCTGCTGCGCTCGGAGTGGCGCAAGGTCATGACCACCCGGATGGTCATCGGCCTCACCATCGCCGCCCTCGCGTTCACCGCGCTGAACGTCGTCGCGCTGATCCTGGTGTCGGGCACCCAGGGCGCGCCGTCGCTCACCGACGAGGCGACCGTGCGCACCGTCTTCGCCTCCGCCGGCTCGGCCTCGGTGATCGTGCTGGTCCTGGGCATCATCTCGATGACCACCGAGTACCGGCACATGACGATCACGTCGTCGTTCCTCGCGACACCACGCCGAGGTCGGGTGGTGGCCGCGAAGATGGCCGTCAACGCCGTCGTCGGCATGCTGGTCGGGCTGCTGTGCTGGATCCTCGCCGTCGGGCTCGGGGCGGCGATGCTGCCGCTGAAGGACCATGCGCCGGTGCCCTGGGGCTCGGTCGTCCAGATCGGCGGCGGGGTGCTGCTCGCGTTCGCGATCTACGGGCTCGTCGGGGTCGCCGTGGGCGCGCTCATCCGCAACCAGGTCGCCGCCATCCTCATCGCCGTGGTGTGGGTGCTGCTCGTCGAGGCGCTGATCGTCGCCTTCCTGCCGGCCGTCGGACGCTGGCTGCCCGGCGGCGCGGCGAACGCCGTGCTCCAGGCGGGGGTGGACAGCGGCACCGGCGCGGGACCGCTGCAGCTGCTGCCGGTCTGGGGCGGCGCGGCCGTGCTGCTCGCGTACGGCGTCGTGTTCGCCGCGTTGGCGGCCGCGACCACGCTGCGCCGCGACATCACCTGAGACCTGAGCCCGGACCGACCGGGCATGCGCGGCAGAGAGCCCGGCGTCGCTTGGGGTCAGCTGGACGGAACGGCAGTCGGCAGCGAGGCGGGGTCGGAGAACGTCGAGGCGCAGTAGGGCGCGGCCTGGAAGGTGTCGTTGGCCGCGGTCACCTCGGCCACGGCCGTCGCGAGTGCCGTGGCGGAGTCGCGGACGTCGTTGGCGGCGGTGATCGCCGCCGGGGCCGCCGCGTCGGCGGCGGACGCGTCGGGGGCACCGGCGAGCGCACCGAGCGCGGTGCCGGACTTCTGCATGCTGTCGGACACCGCCGCGGAGGCGCCCTGGATCGGCGCGATGGCGTCCGCGAGCTCGCCGGGAGCGGACTGCAGCTGCTGGGACTCCCGGATGACCGCGTCGCTGACGGCCGACACCGCGTCGCCGAGCCGCGCCTGGAACAGCGCGAGGGACGCATCGTCGATCCCGCTCGCCTCGGGCACCAGGCTGGCCAGGAGCCGGGAGGACAGGTAGACGTTCGCGACCGCGGTGCACTCCGCTCCGGCCCAGGCGACCGCCTCGTCGGACTTGGCGCTGCAGCCGCCGACGAGGACGCCGGCAGCCAGCAACCCGGTGAGCGGGAGGACCAGGGTCCGGCGACGGCGCATCATGGGAGTACCCCCTGTCCGGTCGCGGTGCACGGACGCACCGTCTCCCGCAGCGTAGGCGGTCCAGGACCGGGATCCCGGGAACGGGGCCGTCGTCGGGCCCGCCGCGTCCTCACCAGGGCACCGGCTGGCGGTCCTCCCACAGCAGCCCGGTCGGCACCGGGTCGCCGTCCGGACCCGTGGCCGACCGGGTGGTCAGCCAGACGATGGTGTCCGCCCCCTGGTCGGCCGACCGGGGCGCGTCCTGTCCGCCCATGTCCGTGCGGCAGTGGTTGGGGCACATGGCATCGACGAGAACACCCCGTCGGCCGTGGCCGAGTTCGGCCGCCAGGTTCTTCGTCAGCGCATTCACCGCGGCCTTGGACACCCGGTACGGCGCGAGCCCCCCGGAGGTCCCCGGGCCGCTGAAGCGGCCCAGGCACGCGCTCACCGTGACCACCCGGCCGCTGCGGCGCTCCACCATGCCGGGGACGAAGGCGCGCAGGGCGTGGAACGTGCCGTCGGCGTTGACCCCCATCACCCGACGCCACTCGTCCGGCCCGGTCCGCAGCGTCTTCGCGGTCCGCTCGCTCATCACGCCGGCCGCGGCCACCAGCACGTCCGGCTGCGCCAGCGCGCCCAGGGCGGCCACCAGCCGGTCCACCTCGTCGGCGTCGGCCAGGTCGCAGCCGGCCCCGACGGCGTCCAGCCCCTGCGCGACCAGGGCCTCCGCGGCCGCCCGGGCCCGGTCGCCGTCGCGGCCCACCAGGACCACGGTCGCGCCCAGCCGGGCCATCGCGCGCGCGGCCGCGAGCCCGATGCCACGGGATCCACCCGTCACCACCGCGACCCGGCCGTCGAGGTCGCCGTCCAGGTCTGCGTACGCAGGTCCCTCGTACCTCGGCGGCCCGGACCCGTCGGTGTGCTCCATGCGGGCCAGCGTGAGGCCGGTCCGGCGTCGCCGCACCCCGGGGGCCCGTTCACGGGGTGCGGCCGCTGGGGCAGGATCGCCGCATGGACTTCACCGTGCCCGAGGAGCTCACCGCGCTGCGCGCGTCATTCGCGTCGTTCCTGGACCGGGAGGTCCGGCCGTTGGAGGAGGAGCACCAGGCCCAGTGGTGGGGCGAGTCGCCGGACCTCGACCTGCTCCGCGACGTGGCGCGGCAGGTCATGCGGCGCAGTGCCGAGCAGGGCTTCTACGCCGCCTACCTGCCCGAGGACGCCGGCGGCCAGGGGCTGTCCACCCTCGGCACCACGCTGCTGGTCGAGGACGCGGCCCGGTCCGGCCTGCGGCTGGGCA
Organism: Candidatus Nanopelagicales bacterium; assembly: GCA_041393815.1. Taxonomy (NCBI): domain Bacteria; kingdom Bacillati; phylum Actinomycetota; class Actinomycetes; order Candidatus Nanopelagicales; species Candidatus Nanopelagicales bacterium. The sequence goes on from JAWKJK010000001.1 coordinate 253,184, forward strand.
TGCTGGCCGTCGCGCCGCCGAACCCGTCCGGCCCGTCCCCGCTGCTGCTCAAGCTGCCCCGCCACCTGTGGGACGAGTACCTCCTCCCCGTGGCGCGGGCGGAGCGGTCGATGTGCTTCGCGCTCACCGAGCCCGAGGCCGGCAGCGACGCCCAGGCCATCCGCACCCGGGCCGTGCGCGACGGCGACGACTGGGTCATCACCGGGCACAAGCACTACATCACCAACGGCGACAAGGCCGACTTCGCGCTGGTCTTCGCGGTGACCGACCCGGACAAGCGGGCCGCCGGCGGGATCACCGCGTTCGTCGTCCCCGGCGACCGGATCCGCCGGGGCAAGGTGCAGTGGAACATCTCCGACGCGCACCCGGCCGAGATCTTCCTCGACGAGGCCCGCGTCCCCGCCGACCACGTCGTCGGCGAGGTCGGCATGGGGTTCTTCGAGGCGATGGCGTTCCTCAACGCCGGCCGGGCCTACATCGGCGCGCAGTCCCTCGGCCTGGCCGAGTGGGCACTGGACTCCGCCGTCGCCCACGCGCGCACCCGCACCGCGTTCGGCAAGCCGCTGGGCAAGTTCGAGGGCGTGTCCTTCCCGCTCGCGCAGAGCAAGGCGGACATCGAGGCGGTCCGCTGGCTGGTCTACCACCTGGCCTGGACAGTCGACCAGGGCGCCGATCCCCTGTCCATCATGGGCGACGCGTCGATCGTGAAGTACTACGCCACCGAGCGTGCGTACGGCGTGGCCGACCGGTGCCTGCAGGTGTTCGGCGGCATGGGCCTGATGCGCGAGGGCCCGGTCGAGCGGGTGCTGCGCCACCTGCGGATGCTGCGGGTCGTCGAAGGCGCCAGCGAGGTCCAGCAGCTCGTGATCGCCCGCACCCTCGGTCTGTAGCCGCCACCACCCGGCGCACGGGTCGGGCCGTCCGCCGCAGAGCGCGGGCCGCGGGCCGCTGTCCGGGAGGTCCGCCACCACCGCCCCGACTAGGCTGTGCGGTCGAAGACCGCGACAGTGCGGCGTGCCGCGCGGCGCCGCCGGAAAGGGTCGCCCCGTGACCACGGACCTCCCCGCCGACGGTCGGCAGACCGCCGACCCGGCCGACCGCCGGATGTCGGGCTTCGGACCCAACGAGTGGCTGGTCGACGAGATCTACCAGCAGTACCTGCAGGACCGCGACAGCGTCGACCCGGCCTGGTGGGACTTCTTCGCCGACTACCGGCCGGCGGAGTACTCCCCACTGCGCGCGCTGCCCCCGGAGGCCGTGCCGGCACCCTCCGCTGCCGCGCCGGCGGCTGCCCCTGCCGCTCCGGCGCCCGCGAGGGCACCGGCCGCGGCCCCGAAGCCGCCCGCATCGGCACCCGCGGTGTCCGCGCCGGCGGCGCCCGAGGGGGCCGATGTCACCCCGCTGCGCGGCCCCGCGGCCCGCGTGGTCGCCAACATGGAGGCCAGCCTCGCCGTCCCCACGGCGACCAGCGTGCGCTCGGTCCCCGCGAAGCTGCTGATGGACAACCGCACGGTCATCAACAACCACCTGGCCCGCGGCCGCGGCGGCAAGGTGTCGTTCACCCACCTGATCGGCTTCGCCGTGGTCCGCGCCGTCCGGGACGTCCCGGCGATGAACGCGATGTTCGCGCAGTCCGACGGCAAGCCGGTGGTCGTGCAGCCCGAGCACGTCAACCTCGGCCTGGCCATCGACCTGGCCAAGCCCGACGGCACCCGGCAGCTGCTGGTGCCCTCGATCAAGCACGCGGAGTCGATGGACTTCGCCCAGTTCTGGGCGACGTACGAGGACCTGGTCCGCAAGGCGCGCAACGGCAAACTGGGCGTGGACGACTTCGCCGGCACCACGATCAGCCTGACCAACCCGGGCACGATCGGCACGGTCCACTCCGTGCCCCGGCTGATGGCCGGCCAGGGCGCGATCGTCGGGGTCGGCGCGCTGGAGTACCCCGCGGAGTGGCAGGGCGCGTCGGAGGAGAGCCTGACCCGCAACGCGGTGTCGAAGATGCTCACGCTGACGTCGACGTACGACCACCGGATCATCCAGGGCGCCCAGTCCGGGGAGTTCCTGCGCCGGGTGCACCAGCTGCTGCTGGGTGAGGACGACTTCTACGACGACATCTTCCGGTCGTTGCGGATCCCGTACGTCCCCATCCGCTGGGCCCGCGACATCTCCGCCTCCCATGAGACCGACCTGGACAAGACGGTCCGCGTGCAGGAGGTCATCCACGCGTTCCGGGTCCGCGGCCACCTGATGGCCGACACCGACCCGCTGGAGTACCGCCAGCGCAATCACGTCGACCTCGACGTGCTCAGCCACGGCCTGACCCTGTGGGACCTCGACCGCGAGTTCGCGACCGGCGCGTTCGGCAGCAAGGCGCTGATGCGGCTGCGCGAGATCCTCAAGGTCCTGCGGGACTCCTACGCCCGCACTATCGGCATCGAGTACATGCACATCCAGGACCCCGAGCAGCGGGCCTGGATCCAGGACCGGGTCGAGGTCCCGCACGCCAAGCCCGACCGCGAGGAGCAGCTGCGGATCCTGCGCAAGCTCAACGAGGCGGAGGCGTTCGAGACCTTCCTGCAGACCAAGTACGTCGGGCAGAAGCGCTTCTCCCTGGAGGGCGGCGAGTCCGCGATCCCGCTGCTGGACGCGATCCTGACCGAGGCGGCCGAGCAGGGGCTGCCCGAGGTCTGCATCGGCATGCCGCACCGCGGCCGCCTCAACGTGCTCGCCAACATCGCGGGCAAGTCGTACGGCCAGATCTTCCGTGAGTTCGAGGGCGAGTACGGCGAGGAGTCGGTCCAGGGATCCGGCGACGTGAAGTACCACCTCGGCACCGAGGGGAAGTTCACCGCCGACAGCGGCGCGCAGTGCGCCGTCTACCTCGCGGCGAACCCCTCCCACCTGGAGGCGGTCGACCCGGTCCTCGAGGGGATCGTCCGGGCCAAGCAGGACATGCTGCCGCGGGAGCAGGCGTTCGACGTGCTGCCGGTCCTGATGCACGGGGACGCGGCCTTCGCCGGGCAGGGCGTGGTCACCGAGACGCTGCACCTGTCGCAGCTGCAGGGCTACCGCACCGGCGGGACCATCCACGTGGTCGTCAACAACCAGGTCGGCTTCACCACGTCGCCGCGCTACAGCCGGTCCAGCGTCTACCCGACCGACGCCGCCCGGATGATCCAGGCGCCGATCTTCCACGTCAACGGCGACGACCCCGAGGCCGTCGTGCGGGTGGCCCGGCTGGCGTTCGAGTTCCGGCAGGCGTTCCAGAAGGACGTCGTCGTCGACCTCATCTGCTACCGACGGCGCGGCCACAACGAGGCGGACGACCCGTCGCTGACCCAGCCGCTGATGTACTCCGTGATCGACCAGAAGCGCTCGGTGCGCAAGCTCTACACCGAGTCCCTGATCGGTCGCGGCGACATCTCGGTGGAGGAGGCCGAGCAGGCGCTGCGGCACTTCCAGGACCAGCTCGAGCGGGTGTTCCAGGAGACCCGCTCGGTGCTGCAGGAGGACGAGGACGAGGGCGAGACGTTCAGCGAGACCTCGTCGCCGATCGAGCGGGCCGGGCAGAAGGAGCTGGCCCCCCAGCGGCCCGCGTACTCCGTGCCCACCGCGATCGACCAGGCGACGGTGCAGCGCGTGGTCGCCAGCCAGGTCGACATGCCCGAGGGCTTCCACGTCCACCCCCGCCTCGCACCGCAGCTGCAGCGCCGGGCGCAGATGGTCGCCGACGACGCGATCGACTGGGGCATGGGCGAGGCGCTCGCCATCGGGTCACTGCTGCAGGAGGGCCGCTGGATCCGGCTCGCCGGCCAGGACTCCCGCCGCGGCACGTTCGGGCACCGCCACGCGGTCATCGTGGACAAGACCAGCGGGCAGCAGTACAAGCCGCTCAAGCGCTGCTACGAGAACGGCGCCAAGCTCTTCGTCTACGACTCCCTGCTCAGCGAGTTCGCCGCGATGGGCTTCGAGTACGGCTACTCGGTGGCTCGGCCGGACGCCCTGGTCATGTGGGAGGCGCAGTTCGGCGACTTCACCAACGGTGCGCAGACGATCATCGACGAGTTCATCTCCTCCGGCGAGCAGAAGTGGAACCAGCGCTCGTCGGTGGTCCTGCTGCTCCCGCACGGCTACGAGGGCCAGGGCCCGGACCACTCCTCGGCCAGGGTGGAGCGCTTCCTGCAGCTGTGCGCGCAGGACAACATGACGGTCGCGATGCCGAGCACCCCGGCGTCATACTTCCACCTGCTGCGCTGGCAGGTGCACTCGCCGCTCACCCGACCACTGATCGTGTTCACGCCGAAGTCGTTGCTGCGCGCGAAGTTCGCCACGTCCCCCGTGTCGGAGTTCACCACCGGCCACTACCGAGCGGTGATCCCGGACACGACGGCGGACCCGGCCAACGTGCGCAAGGTGCTGCTGTGCAGCGGGAAGGTCTACTACGACCTGGCCGCCGAGCGGGACCGCCGCAAGGCGACCGACACGGCGATCGTGCGGATGGAGCGCCTCTACCCGATCCCGTGGAAGACGCTGCCGGCCGCGCTGGAGCCCTACCCCGACGCCGAGATCCGGTGGGTGCAGGAGGAGCCGGCCAACCAGGGCGCGTGGCAGTTCATCTCGATCAACCTGCCCCAGGTCATCGGGCGCACGCTCCTCGGAATCACCAGGCCGCCGTCGTCCTCGCCCGCCGTCGGCTCGCACAGCCGGCACGAGGAGGAGCAGCGCACGATCGTCCAGGCCGCGTTCGCGTAGCGATGTACTTCACCGACCGCGGGATCGAGGAGCTGGAGCGTCGTCGCGGGGACGAGGACGTCAGCCTGGCCTGGCTGGCCGAGCGACTGCGGGAGTTCGTGGACCTCAACCCGGAGTTCGAGACACCGGTGGAGCGTCTGGCGACGTGGCTGGCGCGGCTGGACGACCCCGACGACGACTGAGGCGGAGCAGCCACCAGCCGGCCGCGTAGCCGACCGCGACGACGGCCGCCCACCAGCCGGCACCGAACAGCGCGGCGGACACGTACCCGAAGGCCCCGGTGGGGTCGGTGACGGCCAGTCGCTCCACGGCGCCGAGGACCGACGCGGCGGCGACCGCCCCCGCCAGCAGCAGCATCGGCCGCCAGCGCGCGAGCGGCCCGAGCGGCCGGGCGACCCCCGGCAGCCAGGCCACGAGCAGCCAGCCCAGCACGATCAGGCCGAGGACGGACAGCGCCACCTGCAGCACGTCGGCCCAGCTGCGCCCGGCCACCGCGGCGTGCAGCAGCGGCTCCGGGGTCGCGGTGCTGTCGTGGGTGAGCACGTCGAGGCCGACATGCGACAGGGTCCCCAGGACCAGGCTCACAACGACCAGGCCCACGGCCGCCGCAGGCCCCCGCCCCGGGGCCACGGACCGGGTCGCGTCGAGGGCAGCCGTCCGCCACGGGTCCGGCAGCAGCGCCAGCAGCGGGCGGCGCACGACCAGCCGCCAGACCACGTACGCGGTGAGCCCGACGACCAGGTCCACCGTCAGCGCGCCGAGCAGGGAGTGGGTGAGGGTGCCCGGCGGCACCTCGATGCCGAGCCAGGGCGGCAGGTACCACCCGAGGTCCGGTGCGACCGCGCCCGCCGCCACCGCTCCCGGCACGATGCCGAAGCGGGTGGGCCCGGAGCGCCGCAGGAGCGGGGCCACCACGGCCGGGTGGGCGAGGGTGAAGGGCACGTCGGTCCTGGGGTTGCGGGGGCCGGCGGGCGCCGGTCCGGGGTCAGACGGTCAGCACCAGTTTGCCGAACACCTCGCCGCGCTCCATCGCCTCGAAGGCGGCGCGGGCCTCGACCAGGGGGACCTCGTGGTCGATCAGGGGCCGGACACCGGCCGTGTCGCACAGGGTGATGAGCCGCTGCAGCTCGTCCCGGGTGCCCATGGTGGAGCCCACGACGGACAGCTGCAGGAAGTAGACGCGGGACAGGTCCGCGGGCGGGTTGAAGCCGCTGGTCGCGCCGGACACCACGATGCGGCCGCCCGGGCGAAGCGCCTTCAACGAGTGCGACCAGGTCGCGGCGCCGACGGTCTCCATGACCACGTCGACCCGCTCGGGCAGCCGGGCGCCGGACTCGAAGGCCGCGTGCGCGCCCAGTTCGAGCGCGCGGGCCCGCTTGGCCTCGTCCCGTGAGGTGACCCAGACCCGCAGGCCGAGAGCACGGCCCAGGACCACCAGGGCGGTCGCCACGCCGCCGCCGGCGCCCTGCACAAGCACGGTGTCGCCGGCCCGCAACCCGGACCGGGTCGCCAGCATCCGGTAGGCGGTCAGCCACGCGGTCGGCAGGCAGGCGGCCTCGGCCCAGGTCAGCGCCTCGGGCTTGGACACCAGGTTGCGACGGGGGACGGCGACCCGTTCGGCGAAGGTGCCGGGGTGCTTCTCGGACAGCAGCGTGCGGCGCGGGTCGAGCGTCTCGTCGCCGCCGCCCACCGCCGGGTCGCCGATCACCGCGTGCACCACGACCTCGCGGCCGTCCTCGTCCACGCCGGCCGCGTCGCAGCCCAGGATCATCGGGAACCGGTCGGCCGGGATCCCCACGCCGCGCAGGGTCCACAGGTCGTGGTGGTTGAGGCTGGCGGCGCGGACCTCGACCGTGGTCCAGCCGTCGGGGACCTCCGGCTCTGGGCGCTCCCCCACCACCAGGGCGGACAGCGGGTCGTCGGGCTCGGGACGGTCGGCATACACGGCGAGCATCCCCCGAACGTACCCGCCCCACCCCTCCACGACGGAATGAGTCCGGGCGTCGCTTGAGCGGCCGATTCCGGCCGCCAAGCGACGTGGGGACTCATTCCGTCGCGCAGAGCGCAGAGCGCAGAGCGGTGGGCGGGGATCGGGGGGCGGGGGGTCGGGGGGCGGGGGTGGCGCCGTACGCGGGCGGTACGTTCGGCGGGTGCCGGATCAGACCACCGCAGCCCCCGTCGTGGTGGTGGGCGGGGGGATGGCCGGGCAGGCCGCGGCCGCGGACCTCGGGGCCGCCGGCCGCGACGTCCTGCTCGTCGACGCGCAGCCCGACGCCCCGTACGACCGGCCGCCGCTGTCCAAGTCCGTGCTCGTCGGAGCGGCCGAGGACGACGCGGTCTGGCCGCGGCCGGCCGACTGGTGGGACGAGCACGGCGTGCGTCTGGCGCTGGGCACCCGCGTCACCTCGGTCGACCCCGTCGGGCGGACCGTGCTCACGGACACCGGCGACACGCTGTCCTGGTCCGCCCTGGTGCTGGCGACCGGCTCGCAGCCGCGCCGCCTCGGCGTCCCCGGGGAGGAGTTGCCGGGCGTGGTGTGCGTCGACGAACTCACCGGCGCCGACGCCTGCGCGCGCGCCCTCGCCGACACCGCGCGACCGGTACGGCGCGTCGTGGTGGTGGGTGCGGGCTTCGTGGGGTGCGAGGCTGCCGCCGCACTGCGCGGGACCGGTCGGGAGGTGACCGTGCTGGAGACCGTCGCCCAGCCGCTGGTGCACGCGGTCGGAACCGAGGTCGCCGCCTGGTTCCGCGACCTGCACGCGCGGCACGGGGTGCCGATCCGCACCGGCACGACCGTCCTCGCCCTGGAACCGGGCCCGGGCGGACGCGTGGGCGCGGTCAGCGCGAGCGCAGGCACCCTCCCCGCGGACCTCGTGGTCGTCGCCGTCGGCGCCACTCCCCGCCTGGACTTGGCCGTGGCCACCGGCTGCGCGGTGCAGAGCGCCGGCGCCGGTCGACCCGCCGCCGTCCTCGTCGACGACCGGCTGCGCACGTCGGTGCCCGACGTGTACGCCGGCGGGGACATCGCGGCCTACCCCAGCCGGTTCGCAGCCCCGCCGGGGAGGGACGCGCCGGTGCCGTACCGCTGCCCGCACTACAACGTCGCCGTCGGGCACGGGCGCACCATCGCCGCGGCGATCCTCGGCGGCGGCCAGCCGTACGACGACGTCCCCACCTGGTGGACTGACCAGTACGGACTGACCGCCAACGTGGTGGGCACCCCCGAGCTCGCCGACACCACCCTCCTGCGCGGCGGGGGCGGTGACGACCTGCTCGCGCTGTACGTCCGCGACGACGTCCTGGTCGCCGGGCTCGCGGTCGGGTTCGCGCAGCGCAAGGAGCATGCCGCCCTGCGCCGCCTGCTCGCCGGCACCGAGCCGGTCGCGGCCGAGGACGTCGCCGACCCCGGGCGCAGCCTCGCCGACCTGGTCGCGGATCGCCGCTGACCGGCGGCGACACCGCCCCGCGGCGTTTGCCGGGCGCCGACGGGACGTCTTATCGTGGGCCGCCGTCGAGGCCGGACATCTTCCGGCCGGTAGCGCGCCCACCCAGGAGGACCCGTGGACCGCACGCAGGACGAGGCCGGCCTCGTCGTCATCCCGCCGTCGACCGAGCTGCGCCAGCGCACCCGCGTGCGCGTGCTCATCGACGAGGCCCACCAGGAGGCGTGGAGCGCCCGCCCGGAGGTGACCGCCCGGATGCAGCCGCACCACCCCGCGGACTCCTCCTACGCGCGCGCCGCCCAGCTGCTCGCCGACCGCGACTTCGAGGTCGTGGTCAACGCCGAGGGCCTGCTCACCGCGGACCGGCTCGCGGGCGTCGACGTCGTCGTCATCGCCCACCCCTCCGACCCGCAGTGGGAGGCGACCACCGGCGTCGGCAGCCCGTCGCTCACCGACGACGAGCTGGCCGCGCTGCGCGGGTTCGTCGAGGGCGGCGGCGGCCTGGTGGTGCTGGGCGAGACCGAGGAGGCCAAGTACGGCGCCAACCTGGACGCCCTGCTCGCTCCGTACGGCATCGCCTTCGGCAACGCCACCGTGCAGGACTACGAGCACCACCACAAGGCGCCGAGCTGGGTCCTCGGTGGCGGCACCGACGCACCCGAGGTCGCCGACGTGCTGCACCGGATCGACCAGGTCTGCTTCTACCGCGCCGGCGCCCTCACCGTCGGCGACGGCGCCCGCGCGGTCGTCACGGCGTCCGGCACGGCCTCCCCCGCGAACGCCCCGCTGGTCGCGGTGGCCGAGTCGGGCGCGGGCCGCGTGGTCGCGTTCGCGGACTCCGACCTGTTCGGTGACGACTGCATCTCGGAGTTCGACCACCAGCGGCTGTGGCTCAACACCATGTACTGGGTCGCGCTCCCGTCGTTCGCATCTTCCGACCCGGTCGCGCCGTCGCCGGTGCTGGCCGAACCGAACTGGTCGTCCCTGCTGGCCGCGGTCTCCGCGCTGCGCGCCATGCAGGCCGCCGACGGGACGGTCGACCTCACGGTGCACGATCGCGAGACGGTCGCCGAGCACGTCGCGTCGGCGCGGGCCGCGCTGGCGGCGCTGGCGCCGCACTTCCCCCACGACGCGGACTTCCTGGCACAGCAGGGCCTGGACCTGCAGGCGTGGCTCGACTCCGGCTGCGGCGTACCGGACTTCGGCCCGTCGCTGGAGCTGTTCCGGCCCGAGTCGGTCCGTGCCGACGGCGTCGAGCACCTCAGCGTGTTCCCGATGTACGCGCCCAACGGGACGACCGAGCGCGTCTTCGAGCTGCTGCTCGTGCGCGGGCCGTGGCCGCAGTGGCTGTCCCAGATCGAGCAGCGCGGCTTCCCCAACGACAAGTTCGTGCCGGTGCACCTGCTCGGGCATACCGCCGGGTACGCCACCGAGTGCGCGGTGTTCTTCCCGGAGACCGTCACCGTCTCGGGCAAGGCGCCCAACTACTTCGGCGGCATCTTCTGCGACCGCGAGGCATCCCGCTTCCACGACGTGACCGGCGCCTGCGTCGACGTCGTACGCCTGCAGCTGCCGCCGGACGCCCAGGCGCTGATCGCCGACGAGGGCCTGGCGCGGGACACCTTCCTGCTCTGGGACCTCATCCACGACCGTGCGCACAGCCGCGGCGACCTGCCCTTCGACCCGTTCATGGTCCGCCAGCGGCTGCCGTTCTGGATGTACTCCCTGGAGGAGCTGCGCTGCGACCTGACCTCGTTCGTGCAGGCCGGCGAGATGAAGCAGGACTTCCCGTTCGCGCGGCACGTGCAGTACGCGGTGCTGCTGGACCGGATGCTGCGGTTCCCGGTGACCGGCTCCCGGGTGCGCAACTACGACGGCCTCGGCGGGCAGATCATGTTCGGCTACCTGCACCAGCGCGGCGTCGTCCGCTGGACGGACAACACCCTGGTCATCGACTGGGAGGCGCTGCCCGACGCGGTCGCGGACCTGCTGGCGGAGGTGCAGGCGCTCTACCGGCGCGGCATCGACTCCTCGCGGGTGCGCTACTGGATCGACGCGCACGACTTCGTGTCGCAGTACGTCCAGCCGGCGCTGGCGTCGGCGTGGTCGCCGGAGGCCCGCGCCGAGGGCGCCCCGCCGGAGGACGAGCCGAAGGCATGGGTGGACTCGGTGCTCGACGACGAGTTCCCGCTCAACCTGTTCTTCCGGTCGCTGCAGGGCAAGATGGCCCCGGTGTTCGAGGAGCGAAGCGCGGCGTTCGCCGCAGCCAGGGAGGCAGCAGCGTGACGGATCGGCTGACCGGCCGCAGGGTCGTCATCACCGGAGCGGCCGGCGGCCTGGGTCCGGTGGCGTCCCGCGCGGCTCTCGACGACGGCGCCACCGTGGTCCTGGTGGACGTGGCGCAGGACAAGGTAGACGCGCTGGCCGCCGACCTCGGTGCGGGCGTCGACGGCGCCTACGCGGTCGACCTGCTAGACGCGGAGGCGACCGCATCCTTCGCCGAACGCGTGGCGGCCGAGCGCGGCGGCGTGGACGCCGTCTGGCACCTGGTGGGCGGCTGGAAGGGCGGCACTCCGTTCGAGGTGCAGCCGCTGGAGGACTGGGCGCTGCTGCACGACCTGGCGGTGCGCACGACCTACCACGTGGCTCGCGCGTTCACGACGGCGCTGTTGGACTCCCCGCACGGCCGGTTCCTGTCGGTGTCGTCGCCGCAGGCCACCCGGCCGACCTCGTCCAACGCGGCGTACTCGGTGATGAAGGCCGCCTCGGACACGGTCGTGCTGGCCCTCGCGGACCGGTTCGCCGGGTCGTCGGCGACCGCGAACGTGGTCGTGGTCAACGCGATCCTCACGCCCGCGATGCGCGCGAAGGACCCGGACAAGCCACGACCGGGCTTCGTGGCGGCGGAGGACCTAGCCGAGGCCCTGGTGTGGGCCAGCAGCGACGTCGCGCGCACCATGAACGGTCAGCGGTTGCGCCTCACCCCGTCAGGAGCCTGAGCAGCATGCGCGGTTTCGCCAGCGACAACTACGCCGGCGTCCATCCCGAGGTGCTCGCGGCGATCGCCGCGGTCAACGAGGGCCACGTGTCGTCGTACGGCGCCGACCCGGTCACGGAGCGGGCCGTCGGGCTGTTCCGCGACCACCTGGGCGGGCAGGCCGAGGTGTTCTTCGCGTTCAACGGCACCGGCGCGAACGTGGTGGGCCTGCAGTCGCTGCTGAGCACGTGGGAGAACGTGATCTGCACGTCGACCGCGCACATCAACGTCGACGAGTGCGGTGCGCCCGAGCGGTTCCTCGGCTCCAAGCTGCACGACATCCCGACGCCGGACGGCAAGCTGACGCCGGACCTGGTGCGGGCGGCCTACTTGGGGAAGGGCGACGTGCACCACGTGCAGCCCAAGGTGGTCGCGATCACCCAGTCCACCGAGCTGGGCACCCGCTACACGCCGGACGAGATCGGCGCGCTGGCCGAGGTCGCTCACAGCCTGGACATGTACCTGCACCTGGACGGCGCCCGGATCGCCAACGCCGCCGCCGGGCTCGGAGTGGGGCTGCGTGAGATCACGACGGACGTCGGTGTCGACGTGCTGTCGTTCGGGGGCACCAAGAACGGCATCCTCGGCGGCGAGGCCGTCGTCGCGCTGCGGCCGGGGCTGGCCGAGCGGATCGCGTTCATCCAGAAGCAGTCGATGCAGCTGGCCAGCAAGATGCGGTTCGTGGCGGCGCAGTTCGTCGCGCTGCTCGACGGCGACCTGTGGCTGCGCAACGCCACGCATGCGAACCGGATGGCCCAGCGGCTGCACGCCGCGGTCCGTGACATCGCGGGGCTGGACGTCGTCTACCCGGTGCAGGCCAACGCGGTCTTCGCCTCGCTGCCCGCCCCGGTGATCCCGGTGCTGCAGGACGCATACCCGTTCTACGTGTGGGACGAGGCCTCCCACGTGGTCCGCTGGATGTGCTCCTGGGACACCACCGAGGGTGATGTGGACGCCTTCGCCGCCCTGGCCCGCCGGACCCTGGCCGAGGCCGCGTAGACCCGGCCGAGGCCGCGTAGCCCTGGCAGACAGGGCCCGTCCCCCGGCGCATGCCGGGGCCTCCTCGCCCTTGTCGTCGAATGCTGCCCTGTGGGGGTTTCGGGACCGTCCTGCAACCCCCACGCGCGAGCATTCGACGGGGCCAGGTTCCCGCGCGGTAGGGAGGGCCGGGGAGCCCGGAGTCCGGGTCCCGGGGGGTCAGGGGGTCCGGGCCACCCCGTCGGCGCGGGCGGCGTCGGCGACCGCCACACCGACGGCAGCCGACACCCGCGGGTCGAACACGCTGGGGATCACGTGGTCCGGCGCCAGCTCGTCCCCCACGACGGCGGCGATGGCGTCGGCAGCCGCGACCTTCATCCCCGGCGTGATCCGCGTCGCCCGGACGTCCAGCGCTCCGCGGAACACCCCCGGGAACGCGAGCACGTTGTTGATCTGGTTGGGGAAGTCGCTGCGCCCGGTTGCGACGACGGCCGCGTACTTCTCCGCCACCGACGGGTGGATCTCCGGGTTGGGGTTGGCCAGCGCGAAGATGATCGCGTCGTCGGCCATGGTGGCGACCGCCGACTCGGGCACCTCACCCGCCGAGACGCCGACGAACACGTCGGCGCCGTGCATCGCGTCGACCAGGCTCTCGGTGTGCCCGGCGATGTTGGTGCGTCCGGCCAGCCCGCGCTTGATGTCGTTGAGGTCCTCGCGGCCGTGGTGGACGATCCCCTTCGAGTCCGCCACCGCGACGTCGCCGATCCCGGCGTCGAGGAGCATGTCCGTCACCGCGACGCCGGCAGCACCCGCACCGCTGACCACGACCCGCAGATCGCCCAGGGCCCGCCCGGTCAGCTTCGCGGCGTTCATCAGCGCCGCCGTCACCACGATGGCCGTGCCGTGCTGGTCGTCGTGGAACACCGGAATGTCCAGCCGCTCCTGCAGCAGCCGCTCGATCTCGAAGCACCGCGGCGCGGCGATGTCCTCCAGGTTGATGCCGCCGTAGGCCGGGGCGATCCGCGCGACCGTCTCGACGACGTCCTCGACCGAGGTGCAGTCCAGACAGATCGGCACGGCATCGATACCGCCGAACTCCTTGAACAGCAGCGCCTTTCCCTCCATCACCGGCAGGGCCGCGACCGGCCCGATGTCGCCCAGGCCGAGCACCGCGGTCCCGTCCGTCACGACCAGGACCGAGTTGCCCTTCCAGGTGTAGTCGTACGCCAGCGCCGGGTCCTCGGCCAGCGCCTCGGACACCCGCGCCACCCCCGGCGTGTAGGCCAGCGCCAGCCCCGCACGGTCGCGTACCCGCACCGTCGGCCGGACCTCGATCTTCCCGCCCTGGTGCAGCGGGAAGGCGGGGTCGAGGTCGCGCTCGGTCGTCAGGGGACCGGGCTCGTCCAGCGGCACGGGGGACGGCGGGGTAGGCACGGGGCATCATCCTTCGGAAGGCAGGAAGCGCAGGGCGTACGGGGGACCCGGCGGGTCGGCAGCCGGGAGGTCGGTCGTCGGCCCGTGGTGGGGCCCGGGTCGCCTGCGCAGGGGGTCGGTGCGCGGCGAGCGGCCGGCGTCATCCTCCCACAGCGTCACGCGGACCGCCGCGACGTCGGACCAGCGGCCGGTAGCGGAACCACAACCGCCCGACGACGAGGTCGTCCGACACGGCCCCGAACAGCCGGCTGTCGTCGCTCTCCTCGGGGTTGTCCCCCTCGACCCACCAGCCGCCCTCGACCTGGCGTACCGCTCGCTTCACGACCAGCAGGCCGGGCCGGTCCGGGCGCTCGACGACCACCCGCTGACCGACCCGCACGTCCCGGGTGCGCAGCACGACCCACCACTCCCCCGGCCGCACCGACGGCAGCATGGAGCGCCCCGCGACCTCGACCGCGAGGAACGGTCCGGACCGGATCGCCACGCCCACCTCCGCATCGCCACGCACAACTCCGTCGGCAAGCGGCCTCCGACTGCCGAGCACCGACGACGGCGGTAGTGTCCGACACGAGGAGAAACCCGACGGAAGGACACCCCGATGCTGCTGCGTCTGCTCGCACCGCGGACCACCGTGCACGCCCACTGCGACCTGCCCTGCGGGGTGTACGACCCCGTCCAGGCCAGGATCGAGGCCCAGTCGGTGAAGGCGTGCATGGAGAAGTACCACGCCTCCGACGACCCGGAGTTCAAGGCGCGGGCCATCGCCATCAAGGAGGAGCGGTCGCACCTGGTGAAGGAGCACCTGTGGGTGCTGTGGACCGACTACTTCAAGGCGCCGCACTTCGAGCGCTACCCCCAGCTGAACGACCTGTTCAACGAGGCCACCAAGCTCGCCGGCGCCGGCGGCACCAAGGGCACCGTGGACGTCGCGGTGGCCGACCAGCTGCTGGCGAAGATCGACGAGATCGCCGAGATCTTCTGGGAGACGAAGAAGGGCTGAGGCGCCGAACGGGAGACGGGGCGCCCAGCGTGGCCGACGGAACGATCCGACCGGCCCGGCGCGAGGACGTACCCGAGATCCTCGCCCTGATCCGGGAGCTGGCCGAGTACGAGCGCGCCCCGCACGAGGTCGTCGCCACCGAGGACCAGCTGGCGACGGCGCTGTTCGCCGGCACCGACGAGGGCGCCGACCTGGAGTCGGGCACGCCCAGCGGCCGGCCGGCCGCCTACTGCCTGGTCGTCGAGCACGACCAGGCGGACGGGCGCCGGCTGGCCGGGATGGCCCTGTGGTTCCTCAACTTCTCCACCTGGTTGGGCCGGCACGGCGTCTATCTCGAGGACCTGTACGTCCGTCCCGCGCTGCGCGGGCTGGGCTACGGCCAGGCGCTGCTGGCCCGGCTGGCGCAGGAGTGCCTGGACCGCGGCTACGGCCGGCTGGAGTGGTGGGTGCTGGACTGGAACGACCCGGCGCTGGGCTTCTACCGTGCGCTGGGGGCGCAGCCGATGGACGAGTGGACGGTGCACCGGGTCACCGGCGACGCGCTGGCGGCGCTGGCGTCCCGGTCCCCGTGACCGGCTCGGTGGGGACTACCGTCGGGCTCGAAGGTCGGGACGCCTCGCGTCCCGCGCGCCCATCCGCGGAGGTCCCCCGATGACCGGACGCAGCGTGATGCTGCGCATCCCCGCGTCCAGTGCCTACCTGGTCCTGGCGCGGACCGCGGCGGCGGCGCTGTGCGCGCGGCTGGACTTCCCGCTGGACCGGCTGGAAGACGTACGCCTGGCGGTCGACGAGGCCGTCTCGGCCCTGTTCCCGCACGTCCGCCCGGGCGGCGAGGTGACCTGCCGGTTCGACCCGTACGACGACAACTCCGGTCTGACGATCGAGGTGTCGGCGACGACGGTCGACGGCCGCGGCCCCGGGCCGGGGTCGTTCGCCTGGACGGTGCTGACGGCGCTGGTCGACGACGCCGTGGCGACCGAGCACGAGGAGCACGTCACGCTGACGCTGCGGGTCGGGCGCGACCTGCCGGTGGACGCGTGAGCGGCGAGGGCCGCTGGGGCGAACGCGACCGCGAGCGTGAGCGGGCGCTGCTGGTCGAGCTGGCGGCACTGCCGGAGGACGACCCGCGCCGGCGCGAGGTACGCGACACCCTCGTCACGATGCACCTGCCGCTGGTCGAGTACCTCGCCCGCAGGTTCCGGGACCGCGGCGAGAGCCACGACGACCTGGTCCAGGTGGGCACGATCGGGCTGATCAAGGCGGTGGACCGGTTCGACCCCGAGCGCGGCGTGGAGTTCTCCACGTACGCCACACCCACGATCGTCGGGGAGATCAAGCGGCACTTCCGCGACCGGGGATGGGCGGTGCGGGTGCCGCGTCGCCTACAGGAGCTGCGGATGGCGCTGACCCGCGCCAACGGGGAGCTCAGCCAGACCCTGGGCCGCTCGCCCACCGTCCGCGAGCTGGCCGAGCACCTGGGCATCTCGGAGGAGGAGGTCCTCGAGGGCCTGGAGTCGGCGCAGGCGTACGCGACCACGTCGCTGGACGCAGCGTCCGGCGGCGATGACGGCGACGACTCCCCCGCGCTGGCGGACACCCTCGGCGGCGAGGACGAGGCGCTGGAGGGCGTGGAGTACCGCGAGGCGCTCAAGCCGCTGCTGGCCGCGCTCCCGGAGCGGGAGCGGCGGATCATCCTGCTGCGGTTCTTCCACAACAAGACCCAGTCCCAGATCGCCGAGGAGATCGGCATCTCGCAGATGCACGTGTCCCGGCTGCTGGCGAAGTCGCTGGCCCAGCTGCGCACCGGGCTGGTCGACGACGACGCGTAGGAGGCCGACGGCCACCCGCGGTCCGCTACGCGGTGGGGTCGTCCCCGTTCAGCTCCGCCGACACCGCCGGGGTGAACACCAGCACCGCGCCCACCAGGCCGCAGGCCACGACCGCCGCGCCGACCGCACGCTCGACGCCGCCCTCGGCCTGCAGCAGCGGGATGCCCACCACGAGGCCGAAGATCTGCGCGACCAGGAACGGCGTACGGGCCCACGCCCGGCGCAGCCACAGCCCGCGGGTGAGCCACGCCAGGCCGGCGCCGAACGCCGCGAACACGACGATCTCGGTGACCAGCGCCGGCACGTTGGACACCTCCTCCGGCCCGGTGGTGCCGAGCCGGAGCGCCTCGACGAGCAGGAAGACCGTGTAGGCGATCAGGGCGAGCGCCTCGAGCGCGGCGATCGCGGTCGCGGCGCGCAGGCCGACGGTGCGGGGAGCGGGCGGCAGCGGCACGGCGGCACCCTAACGCCGCCCCGATAGCCTTTCCGCGTGCGCGGCATCCTCGTGGTCAACCACTCCGCCACGGCGACCACGCCGCGGGTCCGGGACGTGCTCGTGCACGCCCTCGCCGACGAGGTCGACCTCGACATCGTCACCACCGACCACCGCGGCCACGCCGCGGAGCTGGGGCGCCGCGCCCGCGAGGAGCGGATGGACGTGGTGGTCACGCTCGGCGGCGACGGGACCATCAACGAGGTCGTCAACGGCCTGCTGGAGCACGGGCCGGGCCCGGACGTCCCGATGATCGCGACGGTGCCCGGCGGATCGGCGAACGTGTTCCCACGCGCCCTCGGGCTCCCCGCGGACCCGGTCGAGGCGACCGGAGAGTTGCTCGACGGACTGCGCGAGAAGCGCACCCGGACCCTCGGACTGGGCCGGGCCAACGGCCGCTGGTTCACCGTCAACGCCGGCCTGGGGCTGGACGCGGAGATCGTGGCGGCGATGGAGCGCCAGCGCGGGGAGGGGCGCGCGGCGACCCCGGGTCGGTACTTCGCCACCACGCTGCGCGAGTTCTTCGTGGCCACCGACCGTCGGACGCCGGCGCTGCGGGTGGTGCGGCCGGGGCTGGAGCCGGTCGAGGGGGTGTTCCTGGCGATCGTGCAGAACACCTCCCCGTGGACCTACCTCGGGCGCAAGGCGGTGGACCCGTGCCCGCTGGCGTCGTTCGACACCGGCCTGGACCTGTTCGCTGTACGCCGGCTCGGCGTGGCCACGTCGCTGCGGACCGCCCGCCGGATGCTGGCCCGCAGCACCGCCGGGTCGACCCGCAAGAGCCTGACCGTGCTGCACGACCAGCCCGAGTTCACCGTCGAGTCGGACCGGCCGGTGGCGTTCCAGGTGGACGGGGAGGGTCTGGGCGAGATCCAGCGGGTGACCTTCCGGGCCGTGCCCGAGGCGCTGCGCGCGGTGGTCTGACGCCCGGTCGGTGGGCGCATTCGTACACACTGCGTCGATATCCGCCCGTCATCTCGTCACTGACTGTGACGAATGGGGCGGCCCGGGGTCGGTGTGACCAAGGCGACAGTGTGGCGCGGCGACCGGTGCGGGATAAGTCTTGTGACGACCCCGGTGCCGTGTCACCCTGGACGCCGGTTGCGGACCGCCACCCCGGTTCCGCGCCGTCCCCGTCCGGAGCAGGCCGACCGACGCATGTCGGCGGTGAGGCGAGGCCGGGGGTACGTGAAGAGGTTCACGAGCACCGACCCCGGTGCTCGCGCCGGGTCCCCCGACCCGGCCTGATGAGGAGGACGCATGGACTGGCGCCACCGGGCGGCCTGCCGTGACGAGGACCCGGAGCTGTTCTTCCCGATCGGCAACACCGGGCCCGCGCTGCTGCAGATCGAGGAGGCGAAGGCCGTCTGCCGTCGCTGCGAGGTCGTCGACTCGTGCCTGAGCTGGGCACTGGAGAGCGGCCAGGACGCCGGCGTCTGGGGCGGACTGAGCGAGGACGAGCGCCGCGCACTGAAGCGGCGCAACGCGCGGATGCGCGCGCGCAGCGCCTGACGCACGCACACGCTGACCGAGGCCCGCACCCCGCACGGGGCTGCGGGCCTCGGCACGTCCGTCCCCGACCCGCCCACGTCCGCGGGGTCCCGCCCTTCCCCCTTCCCGACTGAATGAGTCTGGGCGTTGTGTTCGGCCCCGAACAGGGCCCGCACACAACGCCCAGACTCATTCGGCCGCGACCTGCGGGACCGGAGGGGGACTGCGGGACCGGAGGGGGACTGCGGGACCGGACGGGGACTGCGGGACCGGAGGGAGACAGTGCGTCCGGGGTCAGCGGACGGGGACCTCGAGGACGGCGCGCAGGCCACCACCGGCGGGCCGCTCCAGCCGCAGCGCCCCGCCGAGGTCCTCGGTGACCAGGGTCCGCACGATCTGCAGTCCGAGCCGGCCGGAGGCATCGGGGTCGAAGTCCGGCGGGAGCCCGGCCCCGTCGTCGACGACGGCGACGCACAGCCGGTCCCCGTCCAGCGACGGGCGCAGCCGCACCGTCGTGGCGCCCGCGTGCTCGACGGCGTTCTGCAACAGCTCCGACAGCGCCATCGCCACCGGCGTGGCCACATCCGTCGGCAGCGAGCCGAACCGCCCCTCCCGCACCACCCGGGGCGGTGAGGCCGTTCCGCCCGCGTGCGCGGTCGCCAGATCGGCCACCAGCGCGACCAGCCGGTCGGCGATCTGGTCGAAGTCGACGGAGTCGCCCGGCTCGCGGGCCAGCGTCTCGTGGACCACGGCGATGGCGCCGACCCGCCGGACCGCCTCGTCCAGCGCCTCCCGGGCCCCCGGGTCGTCCAGCCGCCGGGTCTGCATCCGCAGCAGTGCCGCGACGGTCTGCAGGTTGTTCTTCACCCGGTGGTGGATCTCCCGGATCGTGGCGTCCTTGGTCAGCAGCGCGCGCTCGCGCCGCCTCAGCTCGGTCACGTCCCGCAGCAGCACCAGCGCCCCCACGGGCCGACCGCCGCGTCGCAGCGGCAGCGCCGCCACCGACACCGTCGCCGAGGCGTTCTCGATCTCGGCCTCCCCCGCGGCACGGCCGCCGGCGACCAGCGCCAGCGCCTCGTCGACCGGACCCGGCCGGTGCGACAGCTGCACTGCGAGCCGGCCGAGGTCCGCGCCGACCAGGTCGGTGGCCAGGCCGAGCCGGCGCAGTGCCGACACCGCATTGGGGCTGGCGTAGTCGACGGTCCCGTTCGCGTTGAGGCGGACCAGGCCGTCACCGACGCGAGGCGGCGCACCGGTGGCGCCGAGTCCGGTCGCGGCGGGGTAGGCACCGTCGGCCATCATCTCGATCAGGTCGTCGGCGGTGGACAGGTACATCTCCTCCAGCCGCCCGGCCACCCGCGGCGCGGACGAGGAGTGCCGGGCCACCACGCCGATGACGCGGTCCCGATGCCGCACCGGCAGGGCCTCGACCCCGGCCGGCGCGAGGGGACGAGTGGCGTCGCGCCGTAGTACCGGGCGACCGAGCGCGAGGGCCCGGTCCAGCTCCTGTCGGCGCCCACGCGGCGTGAACGACCCGACCACGTCGTCCGGGACGACCGTCAGCGCCGTGGTGGCCCGTACCTGTGCGGCCGCGACGAAGCCCGCGTCGTTCCACGTCGGCAGCCACAGCACCAGGTCGGCCAGCGCCAGGTCGGCCAGCAGGGTCCAGTCCGCGACCAGGGCGTGCAGGCGCTCGATGTCGCCCTCGTCGAGGTCGGTGCGCTCGTGCGCCAGCAGCGTCAGTCCCGCCACGGCGCGAAGGCTACGCCGCCCGCGAGGGGATCCGTCCCGGGCGCACCGTGACGGCCGGTAGCGTCGCCGCCATGACGCAGCCCACCGACCCCGCGGACCTCCCCACGACAGCGCCCGGCGACACCGACCCCGGCGGCACGGTGAGCGGGCACGGCGGGGCGCAGGCGGTCGCTGCGGCGCGCGCCCACGGCGTCACCACGCTGTTCACGCTCTCGGGCGCGCACGTGTTCCCGCTGTATGACGCGGCCGTCGGCGGCACCGACGGCGTGGCGGCGGCGGACGGCGACCCGCGCCGGGCCGAGCGGGAGGGCGCGCTGCGCCTGGTCGACGTACGCCACGAGCAGACGGCGGTGTTCGCCGCGGAGGGCACGGCCAAGCTGACCCGCACACCCGGCTTCGCCGTCCTGACCGCCGGACCGGGCGTCACCAATGGCGTCAGCGCGATCACCTCGGCGTTCTTCAACGCCTCACCGCTCGTCGTCCTCGGCGGCCGGGCGCCGGAGGGTCGCTGGGGCTCCGGTGCGCTGCAGGAGTTGGACCATCCGCCTCTGGTCGCGCCGGTGACCAAGCGCGCGTCGACACTGCGGGACGCCAACGCCATCGCGTCCGGCGTGGACGAGGCCTTCCGGGCGGCGGCCACGCCGCACCGCGGACCGGTGTTCGTGGACGTCCCGATGGACGTCCTGTTCACCCCGGGCACGTCCCCCGCACCCACAGGAGCCGCAGGCACCGGCGCCGACCCGGACGCCGACGCGCTGGACGAGGTCGCCGAGCTACTGGCCGAGGCGCACCACCCGGTCCTGATCCTCGGCGGTGACGTGTGGATGGGCGGGGCGGAGGACCAGGCCCGCCGGCTGGCCGAGCAGGCCGGCATTCCTGTCATCGCCAACGGGATGGGCCGCGGCATCCTGCCCGCCGGGCACCCGCTGCTGGTGACGCGGGCGCGCTCCCACGCGCTCGGCCAGGCCGACCTGGTGCTGGTGGTCGGCACCCCGCTGGACTTCCGGCTGGGGTACGGCTCGTTCGGCGGCCGTGACGGGGCCCCGCCGGCGAAGGTCGTGCACCTCGTGGACGCGCCGGACCAGGTGGCCAAGCACGCCGACCTGGCGGCCTCCGCGGCCGGCGACCTGCGCCTGCTCCTGGACGGCCTGCTCAGCGCCTTCACCGACCTGGTCCGCAGGCCGTCGTACGCCGCCTGGGCGTCCGACCTGCGCGCGCGGGCCGACGCGGCGACCGCGGCCGACGCCGCCGACCTAGGCTCCGACGCCGACCCGATCCACCCGGCCCGGGTGTACGGCGAGCTGGTGCCTCGGCTGGCCGAGGACGCGGTCGTCATCGGCGACGGCGGCGACTTCGTGTCGTTCGCGGGCAAGTACGTCGAACCGCACCGGCCCGGCGGCTGGCTGGATCCGGGGCCGTACGGCTGCCTGGGCACCGGCCTCGGCTATGCCGCGGCCGCGCGACTGGCCCGGCCGTCGTCGCAGGTGGTGCTGCTGCTCGGCGACGGTGCCGCCGGCTTCTCGCTGATGGACGTGGACACGCTGGTGCGCCACGACCTGCCGGTGGTCATGGTCGTGGGCAACAACTCCGGCTGGGCGTTGGAGAAGCACCCGATGCGGTTCCTGTACGGCTACGACGTGATCGCCGACCTGCGGCCGACGGCGTACGACGAGGTCGTCCGCGCACTCGGCGGCGCCGGGGAGACGGTCACGACACCAGGGGAGATCGGGCCTGCGCTGGACCGCGCGTTCGCGTCCGGCGTGCCATACCTGGTCAACGTGATGACGGACCCGGCGATCGCATACCCGCGCTCGACGACCGGCGTCTGACACGCGCGTCGGGGCGGCCCCGAGGATCCGGGACCGCCCCGACGTTGGTTGTTCGGGCACTGCGTGCCGCCTCAGCCGCAGAGGCTGCGGACCAGCGGCTCGGGGTCGACGGCATCGGACTCCCCGCCGCTCTTCCAGTACTCGAAGTGCAGGTGCACGGCACCCGGGGAGCCGGTGTCGCCCATCAGCGCGATGACCTCGCCGGCGCGGACGCGCTCACCACCGGAGACCAGGTGCACCGAGTTGTGGCCGTAGTAGTACTTCGACCCGCTCTGCCCCTGGAACACGATCCGCAGGGCGCCGTTGGACTGCCGACCCTCGCGGACCACATACCCGTTCTCCACGGCGAGCAGCTTCTGTCCCCGGAAGCCCATCAGGTCGATGCCCATGTGCGCGCCGTGCCAGCGGGAGGCGCCGAAGCCGTCGGCGTAGCGGAAGTTGCCCTTGACCGGGCAGGACCGGCCGCCGGTGGTCGCGGGGGCGTCGCCCTGGTCGGACGAGGTCGCCGCGGCGGTACCGGTCGTGGTGGCCGCGGCGGCGCGAGAGGCACGCTCGCCGAGGGCCTTCCAGGTCATGGTCGCCACGACGCCGGTGGTCGGGATGCCCTTGGCCTTCTGGAACCGCTTGACCGCAGCCAGGGTGACCCGGCCGAAGTAGCCGGACACCGGGCGGACCTTGAGCGCCCGCTGCACGACCTTGACGGCGGCGCCGCGGGAGCCGTACCGCAGCACCGGCGGAGCGGCGGCACGGGCGACGGCCGGCGCGGCTGCGGCGGCGGGTGCCGGAGCCGCGGCCGGAGCAGGAGCCGCAGCCGGGGTGGGTGCGGCGAGCGCTGCGGGAGCGGCGAGCAGCCCGGCGGCGAGGGTGCCCGCGGACAGCATGCTCGCGGACACGATGCGAAGCGTTCGGGCGCGTGCGCGCGGCGCAGTGGTTCCCCTCATGGGTGGCCTCCGGCGCCTGCGGGGTGAGCTGTCGGGTTCGGCCTGGAGGTGGCCGGCCGCCTGGTGGCGGCTTCACCCCAAGGGCGCACCGTCGGTGCGCCCGGTGTGGGTCCCCCGCTCCTGCCCGAGCGGTTCGTGGGTGGCTCCCTCGGCGGGGGCAGGACTCGGCGTCCGCCGCGGGGCCCCTCCCTCCCTCGGGAGGAGCGGGGGAACGGTAACAGAACGGTGACGGTCGTCACCACTTCGTGTCAGGAATGTCCCAGTTGCGGGTGTCCGTCCTCAGCCGTTCGGGCGATCCTGGGCAGCCGACCGGTCGCGGCGGCCGGCTGCGAGCATGTGGCCCGTGACCGCTCCCGGGACCGCTGATGTCGTCGTACGCCCGGCCCGCGCGGACGAGCTGCCGGCGGTCGGCGCGCTGACCGAGGCGTCGTACCGCGCGGCCGGCGCCCTGGACGGCGACTCGGGGTACGAGGTGACGTTGCGGGACGCCGTCGGGCGGGCCGCGGCCGGGCCGGTGCTGGTGGCCGAGCGCGAGGGCGCGTTGGTCGGCACCGTGACCATCTGCCCCTGGGGGACGGAGTACTCCGAGCTGGCCCGCGAGGGCGAGACCGAGTTCCGGTTCCTGGCCGTGGCACCCGAGGCCTGGGGCGCCGGCATCGGGCCGCTGCTGGTGGACGCGGTCGAGTCGTACGCCCGGGGTGCCGGGTCGCACGCGCTGGTGCTGTTCGTGCTGTGGTCCAACGACGCCGCGCACCGGCTGTACGCGCGACTCGGCTTCTCCCGCGTCCCCGACCGCGACTGGGAGCCCGTCCCCGGCATCGTCCTGCAGGCCTACCGCCGCGGCATCGACAGCCGGACTCCCGGATGACCCCACTAGCGGTTGTGGTGGCGGGTGTGGGAGCTACAGCTCGCGCAACCGGCACCACAACGCGGTCGGCAGGGCAGAGCGCGAAGCGCGACCGACCCGTCAGCCCAGGCGGCTGAGGAAGCGGTCCCGGTCGACGACCACCCGGGTCACCTCGCCGCGGGCCGCCACCACGGGGCCGTCGCCGAGGTCGTGCTCGGCGACGACGTCGAAGTGCAGCGTCCGCCCGTCGACTACGCGTACCTCGGCGCGCACCACCACCGACTCGCCCACCGGGGTGGCGGCCAGGTGGTCCATCACCACGCGCGTGCCGACCGACGTGCTCCCCGGCGGCAGCGCGCCGGCTACCGCGGCCACGGTCGCCGCCTCGCACAGCGCCACGAGCCGGGGCGTGGCCAGAACGGGGACATCGCCACTGCCGAGGGCCGTCGCGGTGTCGGCGTCACCGACGAGATGCGTCAGGTACGCGTCACGCCCGGGCTCGAGGGACTCCGCGGGGTCGACCCGGTCGGCGGCGGGGCTCATGGCGCGCCACCCTAGGTGACGGCCCCCGACAGCGCCGGCTCCGGGTCAGCGGCGGACTCTGCGGGCCCAGCATCCGATCCGACGGCCGCGGGACGGAAGGTCCGGCGGTAGGCCTGCGGGGACGTGCGCCGCAGCCGGACGAAGTGGTGGCGCATCACCGCGGCCGAGCCGAATCCGCACCGCCGCGCGACCTCCTCGACCGGCAGGTCGGTGCCCTCGAGCATCCGCTGGGCGGCCAGCACCCGCTGGGTGAGCAGCCACGAGTAGGGCGTGGTCCCCGTCTCCGCCCGGAACCGCCGCGCGAACGTCCGCGGCGACATCACCGCGCGCTGCGCCAGCGACTCCACCGTGTGCTCCTCGTCCAGGCGCTCCAGCAGCCAGGCCAGCAGGGGGCCGAGGCCGTCCGAGGGGCATGCCGGGAACGGTGCCTCGACGAACTGCGCCTGGCCGCCCTCGCGGTGCGGCGGCACCACCATCCGGCGGGCCACGACCCCGGCCGCCCGGGCCCCGAACTCCGAGCGGACCACGTGCAGGCAGGCGTCGATGCCCGCCGCCGTGCCGGCGCTGGTCAGCACGGGACCGTCCTCGACGTACAGCACGTCCGGCTCGACCGTCGCGGACGGCACGGCGCGTGCCAGCTCGTCGGCGAACATCCAGTGCGTCGTGCAGCGACGGCCGTCGAGGAGCCCCGCCGCCGCGAGCACGAACGCCCCGGTGCACACGCTGAGCACGCGGGCGCCCCGGTCCACCGCCGCCACCAGCGCCTCGGCCACCCCGGGCGGCAGCGGACGGCCGCCCGCGCCGGGGTCCCGGCCCACTCCGCCGGCGGCCGGCACGGCGACGAGGTCGGCGGTCGCGAGCCGCTCGAGGCCGGCGTCCGGCGTCAGGGTGAACCCACCGACCGACGTGCGCAACGGCCCGGCCTCGCCCGCGACGACGGCGAAGTCGAGCGGGGGGACGCCGGACTCGCTGCGGTCGACGCCGAACACCTCGCAGACGACTCCGAGCTCGAACGGGGACACCCCGTCCAGGACCACGGCGGCGACGGTGCGCAGCATGGGATCAGTGTGGCAGGAACTCGACGGTATCTGTCAATACTGCCACTGGTGTCAGTTTTGTGACAGACGCATGATTTCTGCCATGACGACGACACTGATGATCCTGGTCCTGATCCTGCTGCTGGCGGCCGTGGCCGCCCTCACCGGTCGCCTGGTCGCGTCGGACCGGTCCGGCCGGCCGCCGCGGTCCCGCTACGACGACATGCCCGCGACCTGGCTCCCCCGCTGGGTGTGAGTCGGTCGGCCGATCCCGGGCCCGGCGACCGCGATGCCGCCGGCCCCGGGGTCAGGCCACCAGCCCCAGGCGACGCAGCTCGACCATGAGGTCGTGCGGGGCCGACGACGCGGCCAGCGCCTCGTCCAGGGTGATGATCCCGTCGCGGAACAGCGCGGTGAGGTGCTGGTCGAACGTCTGCATCCCGTAGAAGCCGCCCTCCTCGATCAGGCTGGTGATCGTGGAGGTCTTCTCCGGGTCGATGATCGCGTCCGAGACGCGGCCGGTGTTGACGAGCACCTCCATGGCCACGCACCGGCCCAGCCCGTCGGCCCGCGGCACCAGCCGCTGGCACAGCACCGCCTTGAGCGCGCCGGCCAGGGACAGCCGTACCTGCTTCTGCTCGTGCAGGGGGAAGAAGTCGATGACGCGGGACACCGTCTCCTGCGCGTCGGCGGTGTGCAGGGTCGACATGACGAAGTGACCGGTCTCGGCCGCGGCGATGGCGGCCTTCACCGTCTCCACGTCGCGCATCTCGCCGATGAGGATGACGTCGGGGTCCTGCCGCATGGCGGCCCGCATCGCGATGCCGAAGTCCGCGGTGTCCACCAGCACCTCGCGCTGGTTGACCATCGCCAGCTTGTCCTGGTGCAGCACCTCGATCGGATCCTCGATCGTGACGATGTGCACCTCCCGGTTGCGGTTGATGTTGTCCACCATGCCCGCGAGCGTCGTCGTCTTGCCGGAGCCGGTCGGGCCGGTGACCAGCACGAGGCCGCGCGGCTCCAGCGACAGCGGGGCCAGCACCGACGGCAGGCCGAGGTCCTCCAGCGGGATCGCGCCGACGGACACCCGCCGGAACACCAGGCCGACGGAGCCGCGCTGCCGGAATGCGTTGACGCGGAAGCGACCCACACCCGGGATCGTGTACGCGAAGTCGGCCTCGGACCGCTCGTCGAACTGCTCGATCAGGTCGTGCCGCAGCACCTCGCGCAGGATGTGCTCGGTGTCCTGCGGCCGCAGCGGGGGCACGTCCAGGCTGCGCAGCCGGCCGTCGATCCGCAGCCGCGGCGGGGAGGCCACCTTGCAGTGCAGGTCCGAGCCACCGCTGTCCACCAGGGCACGCAGCAACGGCTCGACCGAGGTGGGTGGCACCTCATCGCCGTACGCGGACTTCAGCCGGCGCTCCGGCAGCTCGCTGGCCAGGCGGAACGGCGCGATGTCCTCCGTCGGGCCTGCCGCGATGTCCTCGGCCGCGTGGTGCTGCTCGCGCCCGAGGTCCTCCAACTCGGCCTGGCGCTCGTCGATCGTCGCCTCGTCCACCGTCCGCCCCCTTGGCGCTGCGCCGGCCGCGTCCGCGGCCCGGCGATTCAGCCTACGACCACCAGGACGTCGCCCTCCTGGACGACGTCACCCTCTCGGACGCAGACCTCCACGACCCGGCCGGCCTCTTCGGCCAGCACCGGGATCTCCATCTTCATCGACTCCAGGACCACCAGGGTGTCGCCCCCTGACACGGGGTCGCCGGTGGACACCACGACCTTGAACACGGCGGCGACCATGTCCGCCCGCACCTCGCTGGCCATGACCACTCCCTCTGCGTCCCGACCGCGGCCCCGCCGGCGCATCCTCGCACCCTCGCCCCCGGCCGTGTCGGTGGCTCAGCCGACCCGCTCCAGGTCGCGCTCGACCGTACGTGTCAGCACCGCGACGACGTCGGGGTCGTAGTCGCTCACGGTCGCCAGGTTCAGGCGCTCCAGCGCCTGCAACCGGCGGTCGCTCTCCACCGAGGCTCCGACCAGGTCGTCGTACGCGTTCACGGCACGGATGATCCGGCTGCCCAGCGGCAGGGTCGGGTCCGGGGCGCCCCGGTGCGGGCGCCAGGGATCGGCCTGCCGCTCGATCATGAGCGCGACCTCGTCCATGACCCCGGTCTGCCGGATGACGGCCGACCCCAGTTCGGCGATGCGCCGCTGGTCCTCGTCGCTCACCATCGTCGTGGCGCCGCCGGGGATCGGCTCGGGCAGGGACAGCTGGCCGATGTCGTGCAGCAGGGCGGCGTACTCCAGGTCCACCAGCTGCCGCTCGGTCATCCCGAGCTGGCGGCCGATGTCGACGGCCAGCGCGCTGACCCGGCGGGCGTGCCCGGTCTCGGAGTAGCCCCCGATCTCCGTCACGCGGGCCAGCGCCCGGATCGTCTGGATGTACGTCCGCCGGATGCCGGCGTAGCGGCGGAACGCGAACCAGGTCAGCAGCAGCGGCAGCGCGAACACCGGCAGCGACCACAGCCCCATGTGGGGGGTGGCCAGGGCGATCAGGATGCCCGTGGCACCGACCGCCGAGCCCATCCCGGCCAGCGCGCGGATCTCGTCACCGAGGGTCGTGGTGAACGGTGCCCGCGCGCCCGACGCAGCCACCGCGGAGGCGATCAGGGCGTCGGCCAGCGAGCCGATCGCGGCGACGACCACCATCGCCAGCGCGAGCGCGGGGCTGGCGGAGTGCGGGACCAGGTCGGTCTCCAGCAGCGGCCGGAAGATCACCGCGACCAGCGTCACGACCAGGACCCGGCGGGCGAACTCGTCCGGCTGGATGCCACGGCCCGCGACCACCCCGGGGACCGAGCCGACCAGCAGCCCGATCGTCGTGACCAGCACGACCTGGGTCGCTCCGTACGACAGGTCCGTGCCGTTGTAGGCGGGCAGCAGCGCGAAGGCCAGCGTGCCGGCCGCGGCGAGCGGCGCGGCCTCCCGCTCGCCGGGAAGGCGTACGCGCAGGACCTCGCCGACCGCGATGAAGGCGCCGAACGCCACGCTGAGGACGACGGTGCCATGCTCCAGGCCCGCCACGGCCACGGTCGCGGCCGAGGCGACCACGACGATCGCGGCGAGGACGAGGAACGGCAGCGCCGCCCGGGAGGCGCTGTCGGCGCTCCGGCGGCCGGGGCTCACGGGGCGGTCACCGGCTCGGTCCGCGGCCCTCGCCGCGCGAGCAGTCCGCAGCGTCGCGCGTGGCACCGGGTCGCGGTTCCGCGGCTGCGGGCCGGTGGGCGGCGAGCGCGTCGGCCGCGGTGGGATCGTCGTCGTCGACCCCGAACGAGGGCTCCATCCGGTCGGCGGCATCGGGCACGTC
Organism: Candidatus Nanopelagicales bacterium; assembly: GCA_041393815.1. NCBI lineage: Bacteria > Bacillati > Actinomycetota > Actinomycetes > Candidatus Nanopelagicales > Candidatus Nanopelagicales bacterium. Next base: position 281,957 of record JAWKJK010000001.1, read on the forward strand.
GACCAGCGGCGGCAGCGCGTCGGTGATGGTGACCCAGCCGTCCTGGTCGATCGCGTCGACCAGCGCGTCGACCATCCCCGGGTCGAACTGGGTGCCCTTGCAGGCGATGAGCTCCGCGACCGCTTCCCCGACGCTGCGGGCGCCGCGGTAGGAGCGGGTCGTGGTCATGGAGTCGAAGGCGTCCGCGACGGCGATGATGCGGGCGAACTCGGGGATCTGCTCACCCGTCAGGCCCAGCGGGTAGCCACGGCCGTCGATGCGCTCGTGGTGGTGGTAGATCCCCATGACCGCCTCGCCGAGGAAGTCCAGCTCGCGGGTGATCTCCCGGCCACGTACCGGGTGCAGCTGGATGGCGGCGAACTCGTCGTCACTGAGCCGGCCGGCCTTCTGCAGCACCCGGGTCGGCACGCCGAGCTTGCCGACGTCGTGCAGCGTCCCGGCGTAGCGCAGCGACTCCAGCCGGTCGTCGCGCATCCGGATCCGGCGGCCGATCATCAGGCTGGCCCGGGCCACCCGCTCGGAGTGGCCGCGGGTATAGGCGTCCTTGGTCTCCACCGCCTGGATCAGCGAGCGGATCGTGGACTCGTACGCCTCGCGCTGCGCCTCGAACTGGGCGAACACCCAGCGGGCGACGGCCAGCGGCAGCAGGACCAGCAGCGAGGCCACCCAGCCGACGCCGGCGGCCCACACGACGGCGAGCAGCAGGCCGAACAGCGAGTACATCAGGACCGGCAGCACGTTCTCCCGGACCATGCCGCGGTAGACCCGGGCCGGGGACATCCGCTCCGCCAGCGACACCACGACGATGACGAACAGCGCGTTGACGACCTCGAAGGCGAGCGCGGCGGCGAGGAACTGCAGCACCACCCAGGGGAACGACGACGCCGAGATGGGGACGTCGCCTCCGAGGAGCAGATAGACCCAGCCGCCGACGTACGCGGCCACAACGTACTGCCCGGCGTTGAACAGCCGCTTGATCCACTGCGAGGAGCCGGGAGCGGCGAGGGTGGCGGCGGCGACCAGGGCCGCGGACGCCGGCCCGCCGAGGGCGAAGCTGCCGATGACCAGGGGCGACGTGACGAGGAAGGCCACCGGGCGGTCCCCGGGTACCCGGAACACCCGGTCGACCAGCGCGACCATGGCGGCCAGCGGGAGGACCACGGACCAGTCGACGCCGGTGGCCAGCGACAGGACGAGGACGAACGCCGCCAGGCCGACGGTGATCTGCACCCACCGTCGGGCCGCGAGCGGCGTCTGCTCCATGCCCCCTCCGTCTGTCGTGACACAGACCGGCGAGATCGGGATCGGCAGCAACGGTAGTTTCCTTGAGGGCCGTCCGGTGGTCGATCAGAACTGGCGTGTCACCGCCAGGCGAAACCGGCCTCAGAGCCCAGCAGTCGCTCGACCATCGTCGCGATCTTGCGCATCGGGATATCACCTCTCGGATTCACGTCACGGGCCTCCGCTCGTCGCCCGTGCGAGATCCGCTCCGCTTGGTGTGGGTGTGGTGCACGCCGGCCGCCCCTCGCGCTCCGGTGCTACCGATCCCGATCTCGCCGCTCTGCAGTTGTGGACGCGGGTCCCCTGTGCCCGCGAGGACGTGCCCGCCGATGCGGACAGGCCTTCCCCGAGCCTGTCACCCGAACGGCGGTATCTCCCGGCAACTGTCACGGACGGTGGCCGTGAACGGTTGCGGTGCCCATGGGATCGGTGTGACGAAAGGGGTGTCAAGAGGCTCTCGGTAACTACACCTGCGTGATTCACCCGCCCGGGCGAGGATCACCCGGCGCTGTCATCACCCAGCGTCACGGCGCTCCCGTCCTTCGGAGCCCCGCACCACGTCTGGTGCTGTGGTGCCGGTTGTGTCCGCTATCGCCCACACACCCGCCACCACACGGGGTCGGCGGAGGAGGTCTCGAGTGTCCGCGCTACCCCTCCGGGGACCGGCGAGCCTCCGCGCCGGGACGCGGGTGGGGCCGTACCGTGCCGCGGGTGGCCTCCCTGCGCCTGCTACCCGACCTCGAGGAGTCGCTGCGCCTGATCCCGGGCGTGCGCGCCGCGAGCGTGGTGACCGGCCCGGACGCGCGGCCGACCGAGGTGCACGTGCTGGCCACACCGGGCAAGCCCGCCAAGCAGGTCGTCCGGGACGTGCAGGCCGTCGCCCTGGCCCGCCACAACCTCGACATCGACCACCGCATCGTGAGCGTCGTCCAGATCGACGACCCGCTGCTGCCCGGGGAGCCGACGACCACTCCCGCCGCGTACGCCCCCGGCGCCAACGCCAATGGCACCCACGGGACCGGGTCGAACGGCCCCGGCGCCGCGCACCCCGGCGGCGAGGCGAACACGCTGGTGGACGCTTCGGCCACCGACGCGGCACGTGCCAGTGCGGGCAGCATGACCGGGGAGAGCGACCGCCCGGCGCAGATGTCGCCCGTCGCCGAGGCGGCCGGCGGCCCGACGCGGGACACCCGGGACGAGCCGCCGACGCGCGCGGCGCTGACCTCGATCACCACCAGCCGGGCCGGCGGGACCAGCAAGATCACCGTGGTCCTCGGTATCGAGGGAGCGACCTACACCGGCAGCGCCGCCGGTCCCGGATCCCCGACCATGCGGCCCCGCCTGGTCGCCGAGGCCACCCTGGCCGCGCTGGACGAACTGCTCGGCATCCCGGCCGCCGTGACCAGTGCGCAGCTGGTGACCACCGGCGGGGACACCATCGCGCTCAGCGTGCTGCGCCTGGACATCCCCCGCGTGGGCGAGCACATCACCAGCGGCTCCGCGGTCGTCCGCGCCGACCCCGAGGACGCGGTCGCCCGGTCCGTCCTCGCCGCCGTCAACCGCCGCCTGTCCGGCTGACCCGCCCGCACGTCCTCTTCGGGTGCCCGCGGGAGGCGGCGTGGCGGGTACGAAGCGCGACGGTGGCAGAGCCGTCGGTGACGTAGGGGGCGCCCGCGCACCCTGCTCCTGCCCGAGCCAGCACGTCAGGGCCACCGCCGCAGTCGTGGCACCATGGGGGTCCGCAGACCGAGTCCCCGGGAGTACGCATGAGCAAGCGCGCGCGCAAGAAGCGCGACCGCAAGAAGAGCGGCGCCAACCACGGCAAGCGCCCCAACAGCTGAGTCCGGCGCACCACAGCGCCCAGACGCACACGACCCCCGCCCATCGAGGGCCGGGGGTCGTGTGCGTCTCCGGGGGCGCCGAGCACGGGGGCGCGGGCTTGTGGTGCCGGTTTCGCGAGCTGTAGCTCGCGAAACCGGCACCACAGGGAGTGAGGGGGCGGGGCGGAGCGGTGACGCGGTCCGTCGAGGGCGTCAGTCGACGCGGTACTCGCGGACGTCGTACTGGACCCGGATCTGCCGCAGCCGGGCCACCACCTGCACCCGCAGCGCCTCGGGGGCGTGCTCGCAGCCGCAGGACCGCACGACCAGGGACTTGACCGCCTGCTCCAGGCCGTACTGCCGCAGGCACGGGGAGCACTCGTCCAGGTGCTGCCGGATCCCCTCGCGGGCCTCGTCGTCGAGCTCGCCGTCGAGGTACTCGTAGACCCGGTCCAGCACCTCGCCGCAGTCGATGTCGTGGGGGTGCCCGCAGCTCATGACTCGCCCTCCCCCACGCCGTCGCCCGCGGCAGCGGCGGGCACGATGCCCCGCTCGCGGGCGTAGTCCTCCAGCGCCGTGCGCAGCTGCTTGCGACCCCGGTGCAGCCGCGACATCACCGTCCCCACGGGCGTGCCCATGATCTCGGCGATCTCCTTGTACGCGAACCCCTCGACGTCGGCGAGGTAGACCGCCATCCGGAAGTCGTCCGGCAGCGCCGCGAGAGCGTCGACGACCGCGGAGTCCGGCAGCCGGTCCAGCGCCTCCGACTCGGCCGAGCGCAGCCCGCTGGACGAGTGCGCCTCGGCCCGGGCCATCTGCCAGTCCTCGAGGTCCTCGGTGCCGGTCTGCAGCGGCTCGCGCTGCTTCTTGCGGTAGCCGTTGATGAACGTGTTGGTGAGGATCCGGAACAGCCAGGCCTTGAGGTTGGTGCCCTCCTGGAACTGGTGGAAGGCCGCGAAGGCGCGCACGTACGTGTCCTGCACCAGGTCCTCGGCGTCCGCGGGGTTGCGGGTCATCCGCAGCGCCGCGGCGTACAGCTGGTCCAGGAACGGCAGCGCGTCGCGCTCGAACCGCGCCTCGCGCTCGGCGGGGGTCTCCTCGACGGCCCGGCCGTCGTCGTCGTCCGTCATCGCCGAGGAGGGTACTCGTCCCGAAGCGCCCGGATCCCCCGGCAGCGTCCCGAGGGGCAGGTCCGCCGAGGGCAGGTGCGGGGCGAGCAGCAACAGGTCCTCCCAGGTACGGCCGGTTCGCCGGTGCACAACACCCGCCGCGGCAGGCGCATTCCCGCCGCGTCCCCGCCGTACCCCCGCCGTCGTCCCGGCCCGCCGCCGCCTCAGCCGTCGGACCGGGCTCCCAGCGCCAGTTGGCGGGCCGCGGACACGACCACCTGCAGCGTCTCGGCCTGGGTGACCGGTGCGCGGGCGGGCACCTTGAACGAGTGGTCGGCGTACGGCACCGCCACCGTCAGCACGGACACGCCGAGCTCCAGCGCCGCCCCGGCGACCTCGTCCGGCCCCCCGAACGCGTCTCGCGCCCCCTGGACCACCACGACCGGGGCCACCGCGGTCGCCTCGGCCAGCTCGTCCAGGCGCGAGGCCCCGCGCCGGCCCGGCGGGTGCAGTGGGAACGCCAGGCACAGCACCGCGTCCGGCCGGACCGTCGCGGCCGTCCGGCAGGCCACCCGAGCCCCCGCGCTGCGCCCGCCCACCACCAGGCGGCGGGCCGCGTACCCGTGCCTGCGCAGGTCGGTGAGGACCTCGGTCCACGCGGCGTCCAGCCGGGGCGGCCGCTCCGCCACCCGCTTGCCGGCCACCCGCCACGGCTGCTCGACCAGCACGACCTCCACCCCGTCGGCGGGGAGGGCGGCCACGAGCGCGGCCAGGTCGGCGGAGTCGGTCCCCCCGCCGGCGCCGTGGCCGAGCACCAGCGTGGCTCGCGGCACGCCGTACGCCGGCGGCGTGATGTGCACCCGCGCCGTGCCCACGGACGTCTCGACCTCCCGCACGACCGGCTCCTGCGGAGCGGGTTCGCCCGGAGGAGCCTCGGCGACCGCCAGCGGGCGGGTGGCCTCCACGTCCGGGACGTCGCCCTCGTCCGGCGGGTCCGTGCGGTCCGGGACGTCCCGCGGGGGGCGGCTCACGAGAGCACCTCCTGCACCGCGCGCTCCGCATCGTCCGGCGGCAGCGGGTCGAGCAGGTCCGGGCCGTTGTTCCGTACGTTGTTGACGCGGGTCGACACCGGGTAGGCGTCGAGCAGGCCCGGCGCGGCCGGCACCAGCAGCTCGCCCGCCCCATCGCCCACCGCGGCCTCCGGGTCCAGCCAGGCCGCCCAGCGCTCCCGGGGCACCAGTAGCGGCATCCGGTCGTGGATGCGCCCCAACCCGTCCTCGGCGGTGGTCGTCAGGATGGTGGCCGTCATCAGCCACGACGCCGGGTCGTCCTCGTCGCGGGTCGGGTCCCGCCAGAACTCGTACAGGCCGGCCATCGCCAGCACGCCGCCGTCGCGGGGGTGGATGAAGAACGGCTGCTTCAGCGGCTTCCCCGACCGCCCGGCCGGACCGCCCTCGGGGGTGTACCACTCGTAGTAGCCGTCCGCGGGGACCAGGCAGCGACGCCGGGCGAAGGCCCGCCGGAACGCCGGCTTCTCCGCCACCGTCTCCATCCGGGCGTTGATCATCCGCGAGCCGATGGAGGGGTCCTTCGCCCAGGACGGGACCAGCCCCCACCGGGCCACGTCGAGCTCGCGCACCGGCTCCCGGTCGTCCCGGCGCCGGTCGCGCACCACGTACACCTTCTTGGTCGGCGCCACGTTGTAGTCCGGCGCCAACACCTCCTCCGGCGGGGACGCGACCTCGAACTCCTCCACGAGCACGGCCGGGTCCCTGCTGGCGGCGTACCTCCCGCACACGGCTGCACAGCCTGCCGCACCGCGGGCCCGCGCGGGCGCGGTTCCGCACGCTGGGTCGCCGCGCCCGCGATCGCCGGTAGGCTCCCCGCCGTGGGTTCGGCAGACCATCTGTGGCCCGCGCCGACCGCGGACGGGCCGGTCGACGCGGACGTGCGCCTCCCCGGCTCGAAGTCCGTCACCAACCGGGCACTGATCCTGGCCTCGCTGGCCGACGGTCCCTCCACCGTCTCCGCGGCGCTGCGCGCGCGCGACACCCGGCTGATGGTGCGCGGCCTGCGTGCACTCGGCGTCGGCGTGGAGCGTCTGGGCGACGCCGGTGACCCCTCGGGCAGCAGCGCCGACTGGCGGGTGACCCCGGGGCCGCTGAAGGGCCCCGCGCACGTGGACTGCGGGCTCGCCGGCACGGTGATGCGGTTCCTCCCCCCGGTCGCCGGCCTGGCCAAGGGCGACATCCGGTTCGACGGGGACCCGCGCGCCCGGGTGCGGCCGATGGGCGCCATCGTCACCGCGCTCGAGGCGGTCGGGGTCCCGATCGACGACGACGGCCGCGGCACGCTGCCCTTCACGGTGCGCGGCAAGGGCCGCGTCGCCGGAGGTCGGGCGGACGTCGACGCGTCGGCGTCCAGCCAGTTCGTGTCCGCGCTGCTGCTGTCCGGTGCGCGTTTCGACCAGGGCGTGGAGGTCCGGCACAAAGGCTCGGCCATCCCGTCCATGCCGCACATCGGCATGACCGTCTCGATGCTGCGCGAGTCCGGCGTGGAGGTCGCCGAGTCCGCGGACGACCCCACCAAGGCCCGGTGGACGGTGTCCCCGTCCCGGATCCGCGCGGTCGACCGCACCGTGGAGCCTGACCTGTCCAACGCCGCCCCGTTCCTCGCCGCCGCGATGGTCACCGGCGGCCGGGTCCTGGTCCGCGACTGGCCCAAGCAGACGACCCAGGCGGGTGACGCGCTGCGCGGCCTGTTCTCCGAGATGGGCGGCGAAGTCTCCCTGGGCAAGAAGGGCCTGACGGTGCAGGGCCCGGACCGGGTGCGCGGCATCGACGTCGACCTGCACGACGTGGGCGAGCTGGCCCCCGTGCTGGCCGCTGTGTGCGCCCTGGCCGACTCCCCGTCCCGGCTGCGCGGCATCGCGCACCTGCGCGGCCACGAGACCGACCGCCTCGAGGCGATCGTGGCCCAGATCAACGCGCTCGGCGGCGACGTCTCGGAGAAGTCCGACGGCGTACGAATCAAGCCGAAACCCTTGCGGGGCGGCGTGTTCGCGACGTACGACGACCACCGGATGGCGACCGCCGCGGCGGTGCTCGGCCTGGTCGTCCCCGGCATCCTGGTCCAGGACGTCGGTACGACCGCCAAGACGCTGCCCAGCTTCCCCGCACTGTGGACCCAGATGCTCGGCATCCCCGAGGTCCGCGAGGTCAAGGGCGCGTGACGCGTAGGCGTCGCGACCTCGACGAGGACGACGTCCGGGTCCGCCCCGGCCGCGGCAAGTCCCGGCCTCGCTCCAAGGAGCGGCCCGCGTACGACGACGCGCAGGAGGGCTTCGTCGTCGGCGTCGACCGCGGCCGGTTCTCGGTCCTGCTGGGCGACCCCCGCGCGGACACCGACCCGGATGCATCGCCCACGCTGGTCACGGCAGTGAAGGCGCGCGAGCTCGGCCGCAAGGGCGTGGTGGTCGGCGACCGGGTGCGCGTGGTGGGCGACGTCAGTGGCGACACCGACGCGCTGGCCCGGCTGGTGCGGGTCGACGACCGGGTCACCGTGCTGCGCCGCACGGCCGACGACACCGACCCGGTCGAGCGGGTGGTGGTCGCCAACGCCGACCAGCTCGCCATCGTCACCGCGCTGGCCGACCCGGAGCCCCGCCCGCGGCTGATCGACCGGACGCTGGTCGCGGCGTACGACGCGGGCCTGCGGCCGCTGCTGGTGCTCACCAAGTCGGACCTGGCCGACCCGGAACCGATGCTGGAGGCCTACCGCGGGCTGGACGTGGACACGGTGGTCCTCGGACGGGGCGCGGACATCGGCCCGTTGCGCGACCGGTTGCACGACCGGGTGACCGTGCTGGTCGGGCACTCCGGCGTGGGGAAGTCGACCCTGGTCAATGCCCTGGTGCCCGGTGCGGACCGGTCGACCGGCCGGGTCAACGCGGTCACCGGCCGCGGCCGGCACACCTCCACGTCCGCGGTCGCGCTCCCCCTGCCCGGGGGCGGCTGGATCGTCGACACCCCGGGCATCCGGTCCTTCGGCCTGGCGCACGTCGACCCGGACCGGGTGATCCACGCGTTCCCCGAGCTCGGCGCGGGCACCGACGGGTGCCCTCGCGCCTGCACGCACGACGAGCCGGACTGCGCACTGGACGCCTGGGTGGCGGAGGGGCATGCCGGCCCGGGCGGACCGGCCCGGCTGGAGTCGCTGCGCCGGGTGCTCCGGTCGCTGGGGTCCGGCCCGGAGGCCGGACCCGAGTCCGGGGCGACGCAGGCCTGACCGGGGCCGGGATCAGCCCCAGACGAGCCGGGCGCCGGAGTCCCCGGTCCGCACGACCCAGTAGACCGACGCGACCGCGACGACGATCCCGAGGGCGGCCACGATCTTCGTCCCGATCAGCCGCTGCCGGTCGCCGGGGGTCCCCCGGTCGAGCAGCCACAGGCCCAGGGCGGCGAGGAAGAGCAGGCCCGCGAAGATCGGCATCAGGTCGCCGTACGTGAAGTGCGAGTCGGACGGGAACTGCTGCCCGAGTTCGATCCTGTTGTCGCGCAGCGCCTCTCCGGACTCCTTCGCGACGAAGGCGGACACGGCGCCGGCCAGGGCGACCAGCGCGACGACGGGACCGAAGCGGCGCGACCACCGCGGCACCAGCGCCATCGCGATCACGCCGAGCGCGGACAGCGGGACCAGCACCACCGGCGCGTGCACGGCCAGCGGGTGCAGGGGCAGGCCCAAGATCTCGTCGAACACCGCGCCAGCCTCCCCCGGGAGCGGTCGCGGAGCAAGAACCGAAGCCCGCGCGCCCGGTAGCGTGCCGCGGGTGCCGACCGTGGACGACACCCTCACCGGGCCCTACGCCGCCGACCTCGCGCTCGCGCTGCGGCTGGCCGACCGGGCCGACAGGATCACGCTGCGCCGCTTCCGGGCCGCCGACCTGTACGCGGAGACCAAGCCCGACTCCACCCCGGTGACCGAGGCCGACCGTGACGTGGAGGTCGCGGTGCGGTCGGTCCTGGCGGAGGACCGTCCGGACGACGCCATCCTCGGCGAGGAGTATGGCGTCGTCGGGCCCTCGGACGCGCGGCGACGGTGGGTCGTCGACCCGGTGGACGGGACCAAGAACTACCTGCGCGGGGTCCCGGTGTGGGCCACCCTCGTCGCGCTGCTCGACCGGGACGAGGTCGTGGTCGGCGTGGCGTCGGCACCCGCGCTCGGTCGCCGGTGGTGGGCGGCACGGGACGCCGGCGCCTGGATGACCGAGGCCTGGGAGGCCTCCGGAGAGCCGCGCCGCCTGCGCGTCAGTGGCGTCACCGACCTGGCCGACGCGTCGTTCTCCTACTCCGACCCGGTGGGCTGGGCCGAGCGCGGCGCCGACGACGGGCTGCGGGCGCTCGTCGCGGGCTGTTGGCGGACCCGGGCGTACGGGGACTTCTGGTCGCACGTGCTCGTCGCCGAGGGCGTGGTCGACATTGCGGCGGAGCCGGTGCTCGGGCCGTGGGACATCGCCGCGCTGGTGCCGATCGTGACCGAGGCGGGGGGCCGGATCACGGCCTACGATGGCGGACCTGCCCTGGCCGGAGCCAGCGCCGTGAGCACGAACGGCCACCTGCACGGCGGTGTCCTCGAGCTCCTGAGGACAGGGTGACCCCAGGTCCCACATCGGCAGATCCGAGCGGGTAATTCGCCTGGGCCGAACGTCCCCTTGAGGGGTACCTGGTCCCCGCGCGTGGGGCGGACCGTCGGCGTAGCGTGGACCCGGCACCTCACGGGGGCGCCCCTCAGGCCTGGGCGTCGGGCCAGGGAAAGGACTGCGGTGGAAGGCCACCAGGGCCCCCTGAGCACCGGCCAGGAACCCGGGTCGGGCGGGGGCGCCGGCGGACCCGGGCCGGGCGGGGCGGTGCCCGTCGCGGCCGTGCCGGTCGCCGCCGAGGTGCGCCTCACCGAGAGCCGGCTGGACCTGTCCGGCATGCTTCAGCTGCTGGTCGACTCACTCGTCCCCGGCGTCGCGGACTCCTCGACAGCGTTCGTGGTCGACCCCGTCCATCAGACGTTCCGCGTGGTCGCCCTCGCCGAGCAGGACGCCGACCCGGCCGCGTTCGCTGCTCGGCGGGGCCGGCTTGAGGGCCGGGACTTCCCCCTCGACGTGCCGCGGGGAGCTGAGCTCCTCGACCGAGACGGCCTGGTGGTCCTCGACGCCGACCCGCAGGACCTGCACCAGCTGCTCGGCCCGCCAGTCGCCCCGGAACCACCCCTGCGCTCGGTCGTTCTCATGCCCATGATCGTCGACGACGAGGTCGTCGGGCTCCTCGGTACCGCGCGCTATGCGGGATCGGACGCGATGACCTGGGAGAGCGTCGAGCGGGTGCGCCGCGCCGCCGCGCAGGCGGCGCTCGTCGTCGGGGTCGGCCGGGCCGCGGCCCGGCTCGAGCGTGACGGCCGACTGCTGGACGCCACCTACGACGCCCTGGTGACGACCGACGACGCCCGGGTCGTGCTCGAGTGGAGCGCGGGTGCCGAGGCGCTGTACGGCATCACCGCCGCCGACGCGGTCGGGCGGATGGCGGACGAGATCGTCCCGTCGGAGCCGGTCGGCGGCAAGTCCGTCTTCGACATCGCAGCCGCCCTCGCCACGGAGGGTCGGTGGGAGGGACGCATGCGCCAGCGTCGCGCGGACGGCTCCGCGGTCTACGTCGACGTTCAGGCGTTCGCCATGCTCGACGCGCTCGGGCAGGGCTACTCGGTGGCCTGCATCCGGGACGTCACCGAGGCCGTCGAGCGGGAGCTCGAGGATGAGGCCCGGACCGACCTCGCCCGCGCCCTCGAGCCGGGTCTGCTGTCCCTGCCGACACGCCTGCCCATCGCGGTGGAAGGCCTGGTCGCGCGACTCACGGACAGCGGGGCCGACTTCGCGCTGGTCTTCCTCTACGACGAGGCGAGCGGATCCGCCCGATGCGTCGCCGCGGAGCACCGCGACCCCGTTGCGCGCGAGGCCATGAGGGCGGCGTACCTGGACGCCAGGCTCCCGGTGTCCCCCGGCCTGGTGGCGTCGGTCGACCTCGCGGGAGGAGAGCTGCGCCTGGCGGGCAACGACCGCGGACCGCTCGCACCGCTGGTCGATGCCACCCCTGACGAAGCCCCGGCGGGTGCGGCCCCGTGGCAGGACCTGCTCGTGGTCCCGCTCGAGGTCGATGGTCGGACCATCGGGTCTCTGGCGGTCGGGACCGATCCTGGGGCGAATCCTCTCGGCGACGCGGCCCTCCGCGCGGCCCGGCGCTCCGCGCCCATCGTCGCTCGCTATGCGGCAATCTCGGCCCTGGTCGACAGCCTGGCCGAGCAGTCCACCACCCTGGACGAGGTCAGCGACGCCGTCATCCGGATGGACGAGGCCACGGTCGTCCGGGGGTGGAACCGCGCGGCGGAGCGCCTGTACGGCCTCCCGCGCGACCAGGTGGTGGGACGCCTCCTCGACGACGTGTTCGAGACCCGCTTCGAGGACGGCACCCCACCGGACGAGATGCGCGAGCGCATCCTCGGTGGACAGGAGTTCATCGGGGCCACCCGCCAGCGAGTCCCCGGTGGCCCGTGGCTCGACATCGAACTCCACGCCAGCGCGGTCCGGGACGACGACGGCCAGGTCGTCGGGGTCGTCAGCGTGAACCGGGACATCGGCGAGCGGCTCCGGCTGGAGCGCGGACGGGCCACCACGGAGGAGCTGGCCCGGCTGCTGTCGCAGCGGCTGGCCGCCACCGCCGGCGAGCTGCGCCACACCTTCGAGGAGCTCGCTGCCCTGCTGTGCGAGCAGACCGCCGACCTGGCCAGTGCCTGGACCGTCCAGCCGGACGGTGCGGCCGCCCGCTGCGTGGCCCTGCGATCACGGGACCCGCAGCGGGAGGGCTTCTGGCGGGACGTGCTGTCGCGGCACCCGGTGCCGCGCGGCGTCGCCCCCCTGGGCAGGGTCCTCGCCACCGGCCAGCCTTACGTGCTGCTGGACCGCTTCGGGGCCGGCGCCCCCGGGGACAACGTGTCCGACGAGACCCGGACGGCCATCGAGTCGGACCCGCAGCGCTCGGTCGTGATCGTGCCGATGCGGTCCGGCGACGAGGTGGTCGGGATCCTGGCGATGTCCCGGTTCGTGGGCAGCGACCCGTTCACCGACGACGACGTCGCGTTCCTGCGCCAGGTCGCCGACGTCAGCAGCGCCTTCGTCGTGATGGCCCGATCGGCGGAACGCGTCGAGGAGCAGCGGAACGTGCTGCAGTCCGTCAGCGACATCGTGGTCGAGCTCGACGGGACCTGGACCGTCGCGGCGTGGAACGGCGGGGCCGAGCGGACCCTGGGCATCCCTGCGGCCGAGGTCCTGGGCCGCCAGCCGATCGGCCTGTTCCCGGACATCGAGCAGCTCGGCAGCGACGACCCGACCGCCGGGGCGGAGGCCATGGCCCGGGGCGAGCCGTGGAGCGCGCGGTTCCGGCTGAGCCGACCTGACGGCCGGCAGGTCATCGTGGACGCGCTGAGCGCCGCGGTGGTCGACGAGGAGGGGAGTGTTCGCCGGGTCGTGGCCGTGGGCCGTGACGTCACGGACCTGGTCCGGGCCCAGGACGAGGCCGAGGCGCGGCAGCGCTTCGTCGAAGCGGTCCTGGACGGACTGCCCGGTCAGACCTGTGTCCTCGACCGCGACGGCGTGGTCGTGGCGGCCAACCAGGGTTTCCGGCTGGCCCTGGATGACCGAAGCGGCCCGGTCGGGACCGACTACCTGTCCACTGTGGAGAGCCTGCTGCGGGGCGCGGGCAGGGATCCGGCCCCGCTGCTGGACACGCTGCGCTCGGTGCTCTCGGGGGACCGGCCCCACGCACGTGCGGAGCTCGCGGTCAACCCGCCCGACCTGGACTCGTGGGTCGCGCTGGAGGCGACCCCGCTGGCCGACGGCAGCGGCGCGGTGGTCACCCACCTCGACATCACGACGCAGAAGGTGGTGGAGCACGAGCTGGAGCGCGCCGCCACGCATGACCCGCTCACCGGCCTGGCCAACCGCCGACTGCTGCACGTGCGCCTGTCGGCCGCGATGCAGCGGTGCGCGGACCGGCGGTCGTCGCTCGCGCTGCTGTTCGTCGACCTCGACCGGTTCAAGAGCGTGAACGACACTCACGGGCACTCGGTCGGCGACGACGTGCTCCAGGCCACGGCGGACCGTCTGCGGCGCTCGGTGCGCGCCGGCGACACCGTCGCGCGGGTGAGCGGGGACGAGTTCGTGGTGGTCATGGAGGACCTGACCGGACCGGACCCGGTGCAGCGGCTGGCCGAGCTGTTGCTGGCGCGGCTGGCCCAGCCCATTCCCAGCGACGGGAGCACCGTGGCCGTGTCGGCCAGCATCGGCGTCACCTTCCAACGCGCGGACGACCTGGCGGAGTTCCGGTCCGGCGAGGACCTGGTGTCCGTCGCCGACGACGCGATGTACGACGCCAAGGCGGCGGGGCGGGCCCAGATCCGGTGGGCGGGCCCGACGGTGTCGCGCGACGGTGGTGGCGGCGACGAGATCGAGCGGGTGCTGCGGGACCTGTTGCGCCTGCGCACCCTGGCCGTGGCGGGTCAGCCGGTGCAGCGCGCCGACGGTGGCGTGGCCGGCGTCGAACTGCTCCTGCGGCTGGATGCGCGGCATGGGCTCGACGTCCTCCAGGTGCTTCGCGCAGCCGAGCGCGGCGGCCTGCTGCGCGACCTGACCGACACGCTGCTCGAACGGGCCTGCCGCGAGATCCGGCGGCGCCCGGGCCTCCCCGCGGACGCCTTCGTCAGCCTGAACCTGTCGCACCCCGAGCTGCTCGACCCGCGGCTGGTCAGCCGGGTCTCGGCCGCCCTCGACCGGCACGGGATCGAGCCCGCACGGCTGGTGCTGGAGATCACCGAGGGAGCACTGCTGGAGAGCCCCGACATCGGCCGGGGCGTCGTCCGCGACCTCGACGCGCTGGGCGTGCGGGTGGCCCTCGACGACGTCGGGCAGGGCACCTCGAGCCTGACGGCGCTGCTCGGGCTGCCGTTGCACTTCCTGAAGCTGGACAGCACGGCGCTGGCGCTGGAGACGGATGCGGCCCTGCGCAGCAGGGTGCTGTCGTCCATGACGTCGCTGGCGTCGGCGCTAGGCGCCCGTACCGTCGCCGAACGGGTGTCCGACGAGCAGCAGCGCGCGGACGCGGTGGCTGCCGGGATCGACCTGCTGCAGGGCTACGCGATCGCCCCGCCCGTCCTGCTGGAATCGCTGGACGACTGACCGGTCCCCCGGCACGATGTCAGGACGCCGCCGGGAGGAGACCCCCTGTGAAGATCTCGCACATCATCAGCTCCAAGGGCGACTTCGTCGCGACCGTGCCCCCGGACGCGACGGTGGCGGACCTGCTCGCCGCGCTCGCGCAGCACGGCGTCGGCGCGCTGGTGGTGTCCGCGGACGGCCGCGCGATCGACGGGATCGTGTCCGAGCGGGACGTGGTGCGCACCCTCGCGCGTGACGGGCAGGAGGTCCTGGCGCGGTCGGTCGCCGAGATCATGACCCGGCAGGTGCAGTGCGCGCCCCCGGACGCCGACGTGGCGGACATCATGGGCGTGATGACCGAGCAGCGGGTCCGGCACGTCCCCGTCGTGGACGCCGACGGCTCGCTGGTCGGCATCGTGAGCATCGGCGACGTCGTGAAGAACCGCCTCGGCGAGCTCGAGGGCGAGCGCGAGGCACTGATGGACTATGTGACCCGCGGCCACTGAGTCGCCGAACGTCACCCGCGGCGGGTGAGCCGCAGCGGGAGGCCGGCGACCGGCCGGACCGTGACCAGCGGCTCCGCCACGGGCCGCGGGGTCCCCGGCACCCGGTCGACCCGGTAGCGGGCCGCCACGGCGGCCAGCAGCAGCACCCCCTCGACGTACGCGAAGTCCCGGCCGATGCACAGCCGCGGGCCGGCACCGAAAGGGATGAAGCCGCGCCGGTCCACCCCGTCGCCGAGGAACCGTTCCGGCGCGAACTGCTCCGGCCGGTCCCACAGGTCCGGGTGCCGGTGCAGCAGCCAGGGGCTGAGGATCACCAGCGACCCGGCGGGCAGCGAGCGGCCGCCGACCTCGTCGGCCTCGTGCGACCGCCGGGTGATCAGCCAGGCGGGCGGGTACAGCCGCAGCGCCTCGTCGAACACGGCCCGGGCGTAGGGCAGTGCCGGCAGGTCCGCGACGCCGGGGAAGCGACCTCCCAGGGCCTCGTGAGCCTCGGCGGCCAGCCGCTCCTGCTGCTCGGGGTGCTCCGCCAGCAGCGCCCACGACCAGGTCAGCGCGCTGGCCACCGTCTCGTGGCCCGCGACGAGGAAGGTGACCACCTGGTCGCGCACCTCGGAGCGGGACAGGCCGGCACCGGTGTCGTCGCGCGCCGAGAGCAGCAGGTCCAGCATGTCCGGCTCGCTCGGGTCGGCCGTACGGCGACCCCGCTCGGCCAGCATCGCGGTCACGGCGCCGTCGAGCTCCCGCAGCGCGGCAGCCAGCCGGCGGTTGTCGGGGGTAGGCAGCCAGGACGGCGGGGACACCGGGGTGCGGGCGCGCGCAATCACGACGTCGAGCGCGGCCAGGGTGGCGGTCGCCAGCCGGCCGGCGTCACCGGACAGGTCGGTGCCGAACAGCGCCCGGCCCACGACCTCCAGAGCCGCGTGCATCATGGCCTCGTCCACGTCCACGACGCTGCCGTCGGGCAGCGAGTCCCATTGGTCGAGCAGCCGCTCCCCCGCGATGGCGACGTGGTCGCCGACGCGGTTCACCGACTCGTGGTGGAAGGCCGGCTGGACCAGCCGGCGCTGCCGCTTCCAGGCGTCGGTGTCCGCGGTGAGCAGCCCCTCCCCGGTGACCAGGCTGAGCGAGCGGTACTGGATGGTGCGCTTGCCGTAGTTGCGGGCGTTGGCCTGCAGGACGCGGCGGACGCCGTCGGGGTCGACGACGAGGTACGACGGCGGTGAAGGGATCGGGAACTGCACGACGTCGCCGTACTCGCGCCACACCCGCTCCAGGTAGGCCAACGGGTTGCGGCGGATCTGCCAGAACGCCGAGAGCATCTGCGGACCGGCGGGCCCGGGGGCGGTCGCGGGGGTCCGGAAGTAGCGCCGGTCGGGGACGTCGGCGTCGCGGCGGGGGGCCGGCGCCGGGCTCGACATGGCCCGAGCCTACGGAGGGGGCGGTACGGTCCGGACCGTGGGACTGCTGGGAGGGCGTACCGACCCGACCGCGTTCTGGGCCTGGTTCGGTCCGGAGGCGGCCCGCCGGCGCGGCCCGGAGGACCTCGACGCGGCGTTCCTGGCCGACCTGCGGTCGCGGCTGCGGACGTACGGACGGCGACTGGACCACGAGATCGGGCTGCGCCCGGCGACCGACGAGCTCGAGCTGGTGGTCAGCGCGGACGGCCGGTCGTCGGAGGTGCCCCGGGTCGAGGCGCTCGTCGCCGCGGCGCCGGACATCCCCGGCTGGCGGGTGACCGCGCTGCGGCCGGCCCGCGACGTCGCCGGGACGGCTGTCCGCGTGGGCGACGAGACCGTCGCCGCCGACGACGTCGTAGTGGCGGTGTCCGGCGGCGGGGACGCCGTGGTCCTCACCGCCTGGGTGCGCGACCTCGACCGCAACGTCGCCGACCGGATGCGCGCGGCCCACCTGCTGGTGGAGCACGCCCTCGGCGAGCGGACCCTGGTGGAGCGGGTCGTGGCGTTCGACTGGCAGTCCTACGGCGGGGCAGCACCGGCGGGGACGGTCCCGCTCACCCGCCTGCGCGCCGCCCTCCCCGACTGACCCGCCCCGGGACGGGACTGATCCTCGCGAGACACCTGAAGGGGCCGGGATCCGCAGGCGAACGGGCCCCTTCTGGTATCTCGCGGCGATCTTGATGGCGCCGGCGGGGCAGCCGGGGCCGGCGGGCAGCCGCGTCAGTGGCGGACGGCGCGGTAGGCCAGGGCCACGTACGGCAGCACGAAGCCCTCCGGGTCGAGCTCGGGACGCCCGCGCACCAGGTCGCGGACCCGCTGCAGCACCTGCGCGGAGTCCGGGCGCAGGGCGATCGCGGAGAAGGTGCCGACCAGCGCCACCAGCCGCTCCTCGTCGACGTCCACCCGGTGCTCGACGTCGTGCCGGGTCACCGGGGAGAACAGCGCGTCGTCCAGCTGCGGGACGTCCACCGACCGGAACCCCAGGTAGCCGTCCTCCAGCGCCAGCAGGTCCCCGAGCGCCGCGACCCACGGCTCGCGGTCGTCGCGCAGGTTCCACACGATGCCGAGCACCCCGCCCGGTCGCAGGACCCGGGCCACCTCGGGGACGGCCCGCACGGGGTCCACCCAGTGCCACGCCTGCCCGACGAGGACGGCATCCACCGACGCGTCCGGCAGCGGGATCCCCTCCGCGCTGCCGGCGTACGAGGACCCCTTCCCCACGAGCTCCGCGGCGACCGCACGCATCCGGTCGTCCGGCTCCACCACCAGCACCCGGTGGCCCAGGCGCAGCACGGACCGGGCCAGCAGTCCCGTCCCGGAGCCCAGGTCCAGGACCGGCGCGCGGGCGCCCCCGTCGGCCCCCGCGACCGGCGCCAGCATCCAGGCGACGACGGCGTCCGGGTAGCCCGGGCGGAACCGGTCGTACTCGCGGGCCCAGCCGCCGAACGACTGCCGCCGTTGGTCCACGTCCGGTCCCGCGTGTTCGTCCACAGGTGCAGGCTAGGTGTCGCGGGCTCGCCTTAGCACTGCCCTAACCCTCGGTCGCCTAGCCTCGGGACGACGGCCACTGGGGGACGGACACGACGAGGAGACAGCCCTGACCACCCCCACCCCTGTGCCCA